>CANKWX010000056.1 GCA_947487165.1 Burkholderiales bacterium | reverse complement strand
TCGCGGCCAACATCACGCCAAGCACGCTTGCTGATCCGCAAATCCTGGGAGAAATCGACATGTGGCTGGCTGAGCATCGCTTGCCTGCGCGAATGCTCGAACTCGAGATCACCGAACGCGACCTGATGATCGATATCGAGGGCAGCGTGAAAATACTGGAGCAATTGTCCGAGTCTGGCATCAGCGTCGCGATCGACGACTTCGGGACCGGCTACTCGTCGTTTTCTTACTTGCTCGAATTGGATGTCGAAGCCATCAAAATCGATATCAGCTTTGTCAGTCGGCTGAACGACCTCTCCCGCCCAAGCAACAAAGTCGTGAAGGGACTCATCTCCATCGCTCACTCAATGGGCATGACAGTCGTTGCCGAAGGTGTCGAGGAACCCCTTCAGAAATCATTGCTCAAACGCATGGGATGCGACGTGATCCAGGGCTATCACGTGAGCCCGCCACTGGCACTGCCACTTTTCCGCGATTTTCTCTACGAAAACGCGCCGGAAAATCTGATCGAGCCCGATCCGTACAAGACCTGAGTTTGTTGATCACTATCGACGGATACAGTGACTCAGAGCGTCCAGCGCTTGAAGATCGGCGCGACATTAGGACTGTCGGACTCGAGCCTGCCGCGCAAGCCACCATCAGTCACCCAATGCCGCCCCGAATGGCCGAGCATGCTGTCGACCTTATGACTGCTTTCATCCGGCAGCGCGTCGCCCGATATCCGCACCCCGCTCAAGCGTCCTGAACGGTCAAGGATCGCCTCAGCCGGACCAGGACGCCACGCATAAAGACAAAGCCCCATCAGTTCACCCTGGGAGGCGGTCAAAGCCTCCAATCGGACTTCTATCGGCACGGCAGGATGGGACGAGGTTTGAGCGGCCTTTGCGAAGGCCGCAAGTTGCTCAATCGTCAACGGGCCCGTATCAGTTTTCCGACCGCCGATCAGACCCTGATAGATCGCAAGGAGCGTCATTGGTCGAGCATCACCGATGGCCATTTCGCATTTGACGATCGCCGGTCGCTGCAATTCACTTGGAGATGTCTGCAGCGTGAGCGTTGCGACGTCGATCATCCCGATCGAGTGCCATTGCAGCAGGTCATCTGGTCGGCGAATCTGTAAGACGCCCGGTCCGTTCAGGACCACCGATTGCGGAACAGTTGGTTTATTCGCCTGCGGCTTCATTGTTTTGACCTGCGGGCCCCCGCGACTGAGGGCACCCTGCAGGCAATACTACCCCCGCCGCAGAGGGTGCGAAGTGTGAAATTTCTCGCATCGTGTCAGTCAGCGCAGATGACAGCATGAGCGCCTACTCTGGGGCCGCGGCACGCTCCGGCTATCATTGATCTCTTGAGCCGCATGTTGCGGCGCGCGAGATCGCACCATGTCCAACGCCCATCACTCCTTGCCGCATCTGGCACGCCTCTATTCGCAGCCCGCCGCAGCCGCAGTCCTCAATGAGGCCATGGCGCTGCTTGGCGATGGCATCGCCGCGGCCGCAATCGAGTCGGGCGCACTGGACGCCGCAATGCCCTCGGGTGTGCTTACGATCATCGATGCGGTTTCGCTCGAGGTGATCGACCACCAGTTGCATGAAGCCCTGCATGCGCTCGCTCATCCGCAGACCCATGACCACTCTGGCCATAGCGCGCACGAGCACGAGCATGGGCACGATCACCAAAGCCAGCATGGTGCTGGCCATAAGCCTGACCACGGTCACAGCCACGACCATGACCACGGCCATGCTCATGAGGCCGCTCATCATCATGCCCATCCTGACAATCACGATCACTCGCATGATCACGCTCACGCCAAACCGGCCCACACGGACAAGCACGACGCCTCACGCCTGACCGAGTCGGCTGTCTATGTCCTGGAAAAAATGGCCCATGGTTATTCACGACTGGGCCGGACAGCAGGTGCCGGTTTTTATGACTACAACGAAACGCCGCCACAACTCTGGTCGGGTCTCAAGACTTTCGAGCGGCGCAATCGCGGCATTCCCGGGGCGGACATCACGGATCGACTGACGCACGCTGCCATGCTGGCGGCTCTCACGATCGATGACTCAGCCGACAGCGAATTGATGGCGGCAAACTTCGGGCCGAACATTGCCAGCAACTCGGCGCAGGTGCTCGAGATGCTGCCCGAAGCCGACCGCCATCGCTTCATCGATCGCTGCCGCGAGCTGGCCTCGCGCTATGGGCCGCGTTTCGACCCCTCGGCCGCAGCGCTCGCCAAACTCAACCGGACCAAGCCATGAACAACATTCGACACGACAAGCTTTTGCATGGCTGGCGCGACCCTGTCGCCACCCGCCCGGCTGCCACCATCCTTCTGTTGCGCGAAGCCGATGAAGGGCTGCAGGTGCTGATGACCCGTCGATCACCGACTGCCAGCTTTGCACCCGGCGTCTATGTGTTTCCGGGCGGCGCGCTCGATGCCGCCGATGGCTCCGACTCGGCGCAATCGGTCATCCGCGCGCGCGACGATCAGGATGCAGAGCACCGTCAGTTCGCAAGCGCGGCATTGCGCGAGGCCTTCGAGGAGCTCGGTGTGCTGCTTGCATGGCAAAAGGGCCATGACCTGCCCTGCCCGCCTCATCTGAGCACCACGCTCGATCGCTCGGTCGATGCCGATTTCTATCGGCAACTCGCTGATGCCAATGCCGAACTCGCGCTCGATCGCACCGGATGGCTTGCGCACTGGATTACCGATCGCGATCTGCCCAAGCGTTTCGATGTGCGCTTTTTCGTCGCACCAATGCCGCACGGCCAGGAGGCGATTGCCGATGGCGCCGAGCAGTTCGATCCGGTCTGGGTGAGCCCGGCCTCGGCGCTCAAGCGCCATGAGTCGGGCGGCTTCGACATGATCTTCCCGACAATCAGGACGCTTGGGATGCTCTCGCGATTTGCGCGGGTCGACGACGTGCTTGATGCCTGTCAGACCCAATCGAAAGTGTTTACCTCGTGTCCGCGCGGCGCCCATCTCAAGGGCAAGGAAACCCGCTTCAGCGAAGACGAGATGGCCTATGGCGAACTCGAGCTGGTCTCACCCGATGGCCGCATCTTGCATTCACTCGATTGGCGCCACGATGCGCCGGTCGCGCTGCGCAGCAATCTGCAGCGTCTGACCGCGCCCAACCCCGGCATGATGACCGGACCGGGTACCAACACCTACATCGTCGGCGAGCCGGGCGACTACATCGTCATCGATCCGGGGCCGGACCTGCCCGAGCACATCGATCGCATCGCCGCCGCAGTGGGTGATGGGCTGCGCGCCATCATCTGCACCCACTCGCATCCCGATCATTCGCCGGGCGCGCCGATGCTGCGCCGGGCGGTCGGCGGCAATCAGCCGATCCTCGGACTGTCATCGGGTCCGCATGCCGCAGAAAACTCCCTTTTCGTGGCTGATCGCGAACTCGCCGATGGCGAGCGCATCGTCGTGGGCGACTCGACGCTTCGCGTGATTCATACCCCGGGTCACGCGGCGAACCACCTTTGCCTGGTGCTTGAAGAAGACCGGCTGCTGTTTTCGGGCGACCATGTCCTCAATGGCTCGACCACGGTGGTTGGCCCTCCCGACGGCAACATGCTGGCCTATTTGAAGTCGCTGCGACAACTCTCGGAGGAGCCGGTCGACTTCATCCTGCCAGCTCACGGTTACGTCCTGGGCTCAGCCAAGGCCGCCATGGAAAAGCTGATCGCGCATCGGCTGACCCGCGAAGCGAAGATCGCTGCGGCACTCGACTCAGTGGGCGGTGGCACGCTCGACGATCTGGTGCCCACTGCCTACAACGACGTCAATCAGGCGCTATTTCCGGTGGCCAAACGGTCGCTGCTCGCGCACCTCGACAAGCTGGTCGAAGAAGGGCGGGCCCGCAAGGAAGGCGATCGCTGGATGCCGCTCTGACCTCCCGACAGACAAAGCTCCTTGAGGGGCCGATCGCACCGACGCTGATCCGCTTCGCGCTGCCGCTGCTGCTCACCAATTTTCTGCATTCGCTGTCCGGCACCTGGAATGCGATCTGGGTCAGCCATGTTCTGGGCGACTATGCCCTGACCGCAGTCGTCAACTCGAACATCTTCATGTACATGATGATGGGCGCGGTCATGGGCATCGGGCTTGCAGCAGGCGTCGCCATCGGGCAATCAATCGGCTCTGGAGACGCGCAAGCAGTCAGGCGTGTGGTCGGCACCTCGATCACCGCGGTCGCAGGTTTCGGGTTGATGGTCGCTGCGGTGGGCTGGGTGCTGGCGCCGGTGCTGCTCGATCGCATGCATGTCCCCGAGTCGGGGCGCGATGCCGCGATCACTTACCTGCGCCTGATCTGTCTGCAGATGCCGAGCATGTTCATCTATATCGTGATGATGATGACGCTGCGCGGCACGGGCGATGCCAAGACACCGTTTCGATTCACCCTGCTGTGGATCGGGCTGGGCCTGGCGCTCTCACCGATCCTGCTGACCGGCGCTTTCGGCCTGCCGGCGCTTGGCATCGCAGGTGTGGCAATCGGCGCGCTGCTGGCCAATTCGCTGGCCCTGCTCGCGCTGGTGGTGACGCTGTATCGGCGCGATGTTCCGATTGCGCTTCGCGGCGGCGACATGCGCCACTTCGTGCCCGACCTGCGGCTGCTGTGGCTGCTGATGAAGCGCGCAGCACCCATGGCGCTGGAGTCCTTCATCGTCCAGGGTTCGTACTTCGTGCTGCTGTCGATGGTCAACGAGCACGGCGCAATGACGGCGGCGGCTTACAGTGGTGCGGCGCAGCTTTGGAGCTATGTGCAGATGCCAAGCCAGGCGGTGGCCTCCTCGATGGCCGCGATGGCCGCGATGAACATCGGCGCAGCGCGATGGCCGCGCGTGGAAGCCATCGCGCTCAAAGGCTGTGCGCTTGGCGTCGCGGTGACCACCCTCGCCGCACTGCTGATTTACGCGCTCGGCGATCGGCCCCTGCTGCTCTTCTTACCGCAGGGCGGTGAAACGCTGCAAAAGGCTCATGACATCAATGCCATCGTGGTCTGGGGCTGGATCGCCGTCTCGATCACCTCGGGTCTGGCCGCCGTGGTTCGGGCCAATTCAGCCATGCTTGCGCCCACACTGATCTTTGCAATCACCATGTGGGTGTTTCGCGTGCCGTTCGCGATGGCGCTCGAACCGATGCTGGGCGAAGCGGCGATCTGGTGGAGCTTTCCGGTCGGCACGATCAGCTCGGCGCTGCTGGCCTGGGGCTACTTCCGATGGGGCGGATGGCGCAAGAACCCGCTGATGATGAGCAGGGCACAAAAGGGATAAAGGGCTGAACAGCCCTTCAGTCCCGCCGAATCAGAAGCGGAAGGTCGCCCCGACCATCGGGCCACTGAGCTCGAACTGCGTCAGCGCGGTGTTCTCGTCATTGCGCATCGACAGATGACGGTAAGCGACGATCACGTCGCCCCATCCGAAGCGATAGCTTGCACCCAGCATGGCCTGCCAGGTGGTCTGCGAGGGGCCGGCGCCGACATCGACGTAGTAGGGGATCGACCATTGCTGATCGAGCCGGTAGTTGCCTCGCACGCCAACAATCCCATCAGCGAAATTGCGCGAGGTGCTCGCCGAACCCTGACGCGCGAAGACGCGGTCGCTGTTGGGCAGGGTGATCTGCGCCGACAGACTCCAGTCGACTGTGCTGTTGAGGTTGCCGAAGCGGGCGCCTGCAAACCCATCGAGACGCATGCGATCGTTGGCGATCAGCTCATAGCCCGCAGTCAGCGTCCAGAGTGTCGTCTTGATCGTCGATGTCGTGCTGGTGTTGACCGAGTTTGAGACCGGAATATTCGGCCGGTTGAAGGGATTGAAGCTGTTGACCCTGCTGCCCAGGCCGGTGGCCTTGACGCCGATGTAATCGACCGTGGCAGACCATGGGCCACGTCGAACTTCGCCATTGAGCATGAGCGCGAAGTTCAGCTTGCTCAGATAGTCATTCGGGCCGATCTCTGAATCGACAGAGCCATCAGGTCCCTGGCCGGAAGGCCCGCCCGCACCACCGTTGGGCAGGCTGGAGACCGGATAGTTGATCTTGGAGTTGATCGTCGGCAGCCAGATGTAAGGCGTCAGCGAAAACTGCGTGCCTGTCGGCGTGCTTGTCTGCATGCTTGTCTGCGCGCCGACACCGGCAGCGGCACCCAACGCCAGACACATCACCATCGATTTCACCGGGCCAGGAAACGAAACTTTCGGTTGCGCTCTAAAGCCGCCAGAATCTGAAAGAAAAACTTTTTTATCAGAAAAATTCATTTTCGCGTGGGCGTCAAGGCTCATGTCGACCGTCTCCTGATTGATGTTGGCCGGCATGATACCCGAGCGATTCATTCCAATCGCCTCTACGCGAATCACTTGATCTCGACCAGATCAGGCAGTCCCCATTGCTTCTTGAAGTAAGGCTCGGTCGGACCATAGAGCCGGAAGTAGGTGAACCAGCCCTTGCCTGGCACGGTCTGCACGAAATTGTCGTTGGCGCCAGCCGGCTTGGTCGGCCCGAAATAGAGGTCGACCGAACCGTCGGCGTTCTTCACCAGCCCGTCCTTGCGCGACGAGATGTCGGCCGCCCCCTGGGGCGTTTGCAGCGGCGCGCGGGTGAGGTTGTCATAGAGCGTGAACGACCAGAACTGCTTGACCGGCGCATCGGGTGGCACGCGCAATTTATAGCGCTTGGCGCCATCGAGCCAGGCGCCTGCTTTGTCCTTGGCGGTTTCGAGATAGACCTGCCCGAAGCCCACCGTGCGGCCCTGCATGCCAAGCGTGTTGCCGATCGCTTCATAGAACCAGGACGCGCGCTCATCGAGCTGCGAATAACCCTTGGCCTGCTGGTCGAGCTCGACCATGTTCGAGTACTCCCAGTGCGTGCCGGCGAAAACCGTCGAACCCGGGAAACGCTTTTCGAAGGCATTGGTACGGGCCATCAGTTCGCCGGTAACAGCAGCCTCGCCAAGGATCTTTTTCTGGCGATCGGTGGGCGCAAAGGGCTTGCCTTTCTCGATACCGATCGAACGCAGCATCGCGTAGAAATAGCCATCACGCGCTTCCGGCGGTTCGGGCTCGAGCACGTCTTTCAGCTGCTGGAAATAGCTGATATCGCTTGGCTGCCATGAGGCCCATTCGCGGCCACCAACCGGGATGTAATTGGTCACGCCTGGTTTGGCGCGATCGGCCCAGGCATAGAGTCGATGCTTTCGCACTGTCGCTTCGGCCTCGGTGCGATCGGCCGACAGACCGCGCGTGCCGAACCAGATCTGGTTGGACGGTGAACGCACGACGGTATAGCCGGGCGCTTTCACCTCGGGCCCACCGGGCGGCAGGATCAGATACTTCCCGCCTTTGCCCTTATCGGGTCCAGTCTGGCCCATGTCGGTTATCGGTCTTTGCCAGATGTCGTTGACGCCCCCCGCAATCGCACCGGGCGGCACCTCAACCACCAGCGGCCCCTTCTCTGCCATGTTCCAGAAGCTAAAGGCATAGAGCGTGGTGAGGTTGGGCGTGAGCATCCCAGCCTTGTCCTTCAAGGTCTGATACAGCACAACCTCGCCGTCCTTGGCGCCGAAATTTTTCAGATGCGCCTGATGCAGGTTGTGAAAACCCACCGCAGGCAGGCCCCAAAGAAAAATCTGCGACGCTCGCTGATAGTCCATCTCGTCATAGATTTTTTCGACGGCGGCCTTCGATGGATAGCCGTTTTCGAGCTGCAGCGTGCCCATGCGGGTCGAGACGGGCTGGGCCAGTGCGGCCGAGCCGATGGACAGAGCAGTGCAGACTGCCAGCGACGCAGACAGGCCAATACGCAGAGGACGGGTCATTGAAGTACTCACGGAAGCGTTGCAGATGAGGGGGGCGGCTTACTTGATCTCGACCAGAGGCGGCAAGGTCCAGCTGCCGTCAATCAGGCCCGCCTTTGGGCCATAGAAGCGCGCGACAAAGAAGAAGGGGCCCTTGGGCGTGGGCAGCCAGTTGGACGCCTTGTCGGGGCCGGGGTTGTCGCTGGTCAGATAGATTTCGAGCGAGCCATCGGCACCGGTTTTCAGACCCGGCGTGCGATCGCCGACCGAGTAGCGATTGATCGGATTCGCCACCAGAAAGCGCTCGGGCAGCTTGTACATCGTGATCGACCAGAAGATGTCGACCGGCGGCAGCTGGCCAGGCTCAAAGCGCAGCAGCCATTTGCGATTGCCATCGAGCACCTTGCCGTCGGAGCCGGTCTGCTGACTGCCGTAGACCGCCTCCTCTTTCGTGTTGCCGTAGATGCCGAGCATGGCACCCAGGGAACGGCGCATCACATAGTCGCTGCCGAGCTGCTCGCGGGTGCCGAACAGGAGTTTCGAATCTTTCTGCGCAAGCGCGGTCTCGGTGAGCTCCTTCTTTGCTGCCTGCACGCCCGACTCGATCGCCGCCCGCGTATCAGGCGCGAGTGCATTCGGATTGAAGGATCGGCCGGCGCCAATCCCGATCCGGGAAAAGCGCTCGAACTGCGCCTGCTCCGACGGCACGGTCGGCATGTAGGGCAGCATCGCATTGAGGTAGCCGATGAAACCGATGCCTTCGGCCTTGTCCTTGTCCCAGGGCGGCATCACGATCGGCGCAAGCGGCGCGGGCGACGGTTTTCCGGTAAAGGTCGACAGGGGCGTGATCCGGTACTGCGCCTGCAGGGCCTGGAGCGCCGGGATATCGTCGGCCCCGTTGAGCTGGGTGCGCGTCAGCGTGCCGACGATCTCGGTCTCGGCGCGGAACACGCCGCTGATGCCGCTGGGCACCTCGCCCTTCCAGCGCGGCCCGGCAAAGAGATAGTTGCCGGCCTGACGACCGGTGGTGCGCACGCCGGTGTAAGCAAAATTGTGGGTGTAGAGATCGAACCACTGGTTGACGTAATAGCGCGGCGCAGGCACTGGCGGCAGCGAAATCACGATCGGCTCGGCACGCAGATCAAGCCATGCCCAGGAATAAGGCGTGTCGTTGTTCGGCGTGACGATGTCGGTATCGGTCGGCGTGTTCAGGCGCGAATAATTGCGAAAGCGGTTGAAACCGCCGACATAGCCTGGAAACTGCGGATTGAGGGTCTGGTTATAGAGCGTCTGATAGCCCTGGATCGGCGCATAGGCATAGAGCCAGGCTTCCTTGGCGATCGCCTCGATGTTCTTGAGCTGCGCGGCGTCGGTGGCGCCGGTGGCCGATGACGCCGATGAGGCAAACAAGGGCGATGTGGTCGATGTCGAACAGGCGGCCAGCAGGCTCAGCGCCCCGCTCAACAAGATCGAGCTCAGCGGTTTAGTGAAGATCATCGTAACTCCATTGACAGTGGCAATTCGGCGGTTCGGGCGCGAGCCTGACGCATCCCCCGGGGATAGCGCAATGCCATAACGGCTATCGGTTTCATGCGAATTGCGTATATTTTGGCATTACATCCACTGGCCATCCACCATGCAGATCGATCTGCGACTCCTGCGTCAGGCCCAGGCACTCGCCGAATACCGCAGCTTCACACGGGCCGCCGAGGCTCTGAATATCGCGCAACCCTCGCTCAGCCGGGGCATCAAGGAGCTCGAGGCTCGGGTCGGGTTGCCGCTGTTCGAGCGCCTTCGCTCGGGTCATCAGCCGACCGATTTCGGTCGGGTGTTCCTGGAGCACGCCTCAGGCCTGCTGGCCGGATTCGAGGATCTGGAACGCGATGTCGCGCAGACCAAGGGTCTCGGCACACTTGAGATGAATGTGGGTTTCGGTGCCTATGCCGCCGAGATTCTTGCCTCGAGCTTTGCGCCCCTGTTCGTCACCGAGCATCCCTCGGTGAGACTGCGCCTGCGCATGGAAGACCCGACGTCAATGGCGCGCCTGCTGCGCTCGCGAAGCATCGACGTCGCGGTGTGCGAATCGAGCGTTATGGCTGACGATGACGCGATTGAGATCATCGACACGCTCGATCCGATCCCGGGCCATGTCATCGTGCGGGCGGGGCACCCACTGGCGCAGATGAATGACGCACAGATCGCGGATATCCTCGCGTATCCCTATGCGCAGGTGGTGATGCTGCCCGCACGCGTCCTCAAACCGCTTCTCGCTGCACGACGCGATTCGCCGATGCCGGCCTTCCCGGCCATTGAATGCCCGTCCTTCAGCCTTGCCGCCAGGATCGTCGCCTCGACCGACGCCTTCACCTTCGCCTCACTCGGCATGGTGCGCAGCGAGCTCGACGCAAAGCGGGTCGTACCGCTGATGCAGGCCGACTGGATGCACGCGAAGTGGTGTATCGCCCGTCTGCGCAAACGTGTCGTCTCGCCCCCGATGCTCGAAATGGTCGACACGCTGAGACAAGCGCATCGAGAGGCCCTTGAGGCGGAAGCGGACTTGCGCGCACGCTGGTGTCGTTAAACTCGATCAGGACACAAAAAAATCGGGCTGCCTGAGCAGCCCGATTGATCATGCAAAACGATGCTGAAGCGTCAGGCCGCAGCGGTCGGTTCTGCAGGTGCCGGGGGTGCTGCTGCCGCGGCATCAGCAGCCGCCGCCTTCATCGACAGGCGCAGACGGCCTTTCTCATCGGCCTCGAGCACCTTCACCCGAACGGCCTGGCCTTCTTTCACATAGTCGCCGACCTTCTCGACCCGCTCATTGGCGATCTGCGAGATGTGCAGCAGGCCGTCACGACCCGGCAGGATCTGAACGATCGCGCCGAACTCGAGCAGCTTGAGCACCGTGCCTTCATAGACTTTGCCGATCTCGACTTCGGCGGTGAGATCTTCGATACGCTTCTGAGCGCGCTTGGCCGCCTCGGCATCGATGGCAGCGATGGTGATGTTGCCGTCGTCCTTGATGTCGATGGTGGTGCCGGTCTCTTCGGTAATCGCACGGATGGTCGCACCACCCTTGCCGATCACGTCGCGAATGCGCTCGGGGTTGATCTTCATGGTGTACATGCGCGGTGCGAAATCGGACAGTTCGGTGCGAGCACCTTCCATGGCCGTACGCATCTTCTCGAGGATATGCAGCCGGCCTTCACGCGCCTGGGCGAGTGCGACCTGCATGATCTCCTTGGTGATGCCCTGGATCTTGATGTCCATCTGCAGCGCGGTAATGCCGCTGTCGGTACCGGCCACCTTGAAGTCCATGTCGCCAAGGTGATCTTCGTCGCCCAGGATGTCGGTGAGCACTGCAAAGCGGTTACCGTCCTTGATCAGACCCATGGCGATGCCGGCGACATGCTTGTCGATCGGCACACCGGCATCCATCATCGCCAGGCAGCCGCCGCACACCGACGCCATCGAGGACGAGCCATTGGACTCGGTAATCTCGGAGACCACCCGCATCGAATAGGCAAACTGCTCGACCGGCGGCACCAGTGCGGCCAGAGCGCGCTTGGCAAGACGGCCATGACCGACTTCGCGACGCTTGGGTGCACCGAAGCGGCCAGCTTCACCGGTAGCAAAGGGCGGCATGTTGTACTGGAGCATGAAGCGATCGCGGTATTCACCGTTGATCGAGTCGATGATCTGCTCATCGCGTGCGGTGCCAAGGGTGGCCACCACCAGCGCCTGGGTCTCGCCGCGGGTAAAGAGCGCCGAACCATGTGCACGCGGCAGCACGCCGGTGCGAATCGAGATCGGGCGAACCGTGCGGGTATCGCGGCCATCGATGCGGGCTTCGCCCGACAGGATCTGGCTGCGAACGATGCGCGACTGCAGCTCGAAGAGGATGTTACCCAGCTCGTTGGCGTCGGGTGCCGGCTGGCCGGCAGCGGCAGCCTCGGCGATGACGGTTGCCTGAGCCGATTTCTCGATGGTGCGGATGAGCTGCGTGCGCTCCTGCTTGTTGCGGGTGCGATAAGCATCGCGCATGCCGGTCTCGGCCAGCGCCGAGATGCGGGCAATGAGCGCCTCATTGCGGGCCGGCGGCTGCCATTCCCATTCGGGTTTACCGGCGATTTCGACCAGCTCGTCGATCGCCTTGATGACCGACTGCATCTGGTCGTGGCCATAGACCACCGCGCCCAGCATCACATCTTCGGGCAGCTGGTTGGCTTCGGACTCGACCATCATGACCGCCGAGTCGGTACCGGCAACGATCAGATCAAGCTTGCTGGTCTTGAGCTGAGTGGCCGTCGGATTGAGCAGGTACTGGCCGTCGACATAACCGACGCGAGCCGCGCCAATCGGGCCATTGAAAGGCAAGCCGGAAATGGCCAGCGCGGCCGAGGTCGCGATCATGGCCGGAATATCGGAGTCGACTTCAGGATTGCTCGACATCACATGCACGATGACCTGGACTTCGTTGTAGAAGCCATCGGGAAAGAGCGGTCGGATCGGACGGTCGATCAGACGACAGGTGAGGATTTCCTTTTCGGTCGGACGACCTTCGCGCTTGAAAAAGCCACCGGGAATGCGACCCGATGCATAGAACTTTTCGACATAGTCGACGGTCAGGGGAAAGAAGTCCTGACCGGCCTTGACCGACTTGGCACCGACCACGGTGGCCAGCACCACGGTGTCGTCCATGGTGACCATCACGGCGCCACTGGCCTGACGGGCGATTTCACCGGTTTCCATGGTCAGCGTGTGCTGACCCCACTGAATGGTTTTTTTTGCGATATCGAACACTTGTTTTTTCCTCTATTTGGTCAATGACCCGCGCGATCGTTCGGCGGCGCGGTTCGCCTCGATGTCAGACAACCTGAAAACAAAAATGCCCGCCATGAACGACGGGCATCGAGACGCAAAGCCGGAAGGCGGCACCCCATTCCGACCGCGCCCGAAGGTTCGTGTCGAAGGGCACTGCCCCGGCAAACGTCATTACTTGCGCAGACCCAGGCGCTCGATCAGCGCCTTGTAGCTCGCAGGGCTGGTGCCCTTGAGATAGTCGAGCAGCTTGCGACGGCGGCTGACCATCTTGAGCAGACCACGACGCGAGTGGTGGTCTTTGGTGTGGGTCTTGAAGTGACCCGTCAGCTCATTGATGCGAGCGGTGAGCAGGGCGACCTGAACTTCCGGAGATCCGGTGTCGTTCTGGGCGCGCTGGTAATCGGCGACGATCTTCGCCTTGTCGATTTCAGCAACGGACATGATTTCCCTTGATTGACTTGCGGCCGCGCCGGGATGCGCGCCGTGCAATGGTTTACTTACTTAGTGATGTGCAAATTGATAAGCAAATCGCACAACCTTTGGATATTAAAGGGAAATGACGGACTGTGCAATCGGGCGGCCGCTAAGCATTGGTGGCCGCCTGACTTCCCGCCCGACTGGCCGCTTACTGCATATGCCAGCCGTGACTGACCGTGATCGACTGGCCGGTGAGCGCATTGGTCGGGAATGCGCTCAGAAACACCGCGGTTTGCGCAACGTCCTGAACCGTCGTGAACTCGCCATCGACCGTGTCCTTGAGCAGCACATTCTTGATGACCTCGGCTTCGGTGATGCCGAAAGACCTGGCCTGCTCGGGAATCTGCTTGTCGACCAGTGGTGTACGAACGAAGCCCGGGCAGATCACATTCGAGCGGATGCCGTGGACCGCGCCCTCCTTGGCAACCACCTTGGCCAGACCCAGCAGGCCGTGCTTGGCGGTCACATAAGGCGCTTTGAGCGGTGAAGCGAGGTGCGAATGCACCGAGCCCATGAACAGCACCGAGCCGCCCCGCTTACCGGCGATCATGGCTCGCATGGCTGCACGGGTGCACAGGAACGCCCCGTCGGCATGGATGGCCATCAGCCGCTTCCAGTCCTCGAACTTGAAATCGACGATCGCGCTGATGATCTGAATGCCGGCATTGCAGACCATCACATCCAGGCCGCCATAGGCGGCCACGGTCTGCGCCACGCCGGCATCGACCTGGGCCTCGTCGGTGACATTCATCTCGATCGCCATGGCGGTGCCGCCAGCGGCGATGATTTCGGCGGCGGTGGCCTGGCCGGCCTCAAGCGACAGGTCGGCGATACACACTTTGGCGCCCTCGCGCGCGAATTCGATCGCGATGGCTTTGCCGATACCGCTCGCGGCACCGGTGATCAGGGCAACTTTGTCTTTTAACTGCATGGCGAAACTCCTGTTGAGGGGCTGGTCGGAGGCGGGTCAGATTTCTCGTTGTCGGCACGACCCTTGCCACGCTGTTGGCTTGAGCGCCGATCGACCGCGATCCTACCAATCGCCACCCCCGATCTCGGGCAGCGGCCACATTCTTTGTCATGATCGCGGTTTGCGCCATTGTGGCCCGCCACTTGCCGCCTCGCCGACCGACCATGCCCGAAACGACCGTCCTGAATCTTGCCGCCTACCGCTTCTCGCCGATCGACGAGCCGCAATCGGTTCGCGTGCAACTGTTCGAACGCGGTAAGGCGCTGGGCATTCGGGGCACCGTCCTGGTCAGCAGCGAGGGCCTGAACGCTGTACTGGCCGGACCTGAGCAGGACTGCCGGGAGATGCTCGCGGCCCTTCGCGAATTACCCGGTTTTGCGCCGATGGTGGCCAAGGAAAGCTGGTCGCAGACGATCCCGTTTCGACGCTTCAAGGTGAAGGTCAAGACCGAAATCATCCGCATGGACCATCCGACGATCCGACCGGTTGACGCACGCGCTGCCTCAGTCGATGCGCGCACGCTGGCGCGATGGCTCGATCAGGGCCATGACGATGCGAATCGGCCGGTGGTCCTGCTAGATACCCGCAACGGTTTCGAGGTCGATCATGGTGGCTTTTCCGGCGCGCTCGACTGGCGCCTGCATCAGTTCACCGAATTTCCGAAGGCGCTCGCCGAACATCGCGAGGCACTCGACGGCAAGACGGTCGTGACCTACTGCACCGGCGGCATCCGCTGCGAAAAAGCGGCGCTGTATATGCAATCGGTGGGTCTTCAGGATGTGCTGCAACTGGAGGGCGGCATCCTCAACTACTTCGAGTTGACCGATGGCCGCCACTACCAGGGGAGCTGTTTCGTCTTCGACGAGCGCGAGGCGCTCGCCCCCGACCTGTCACCGATCAGGCATCAAACATGATCACGTTACGAGCGACGCCACCGGCCTTCATCGCTGCAAATCCCTCGTTGATCTGCTCGAGTTTCAGACGACCGGACACCAGGTGCTGCAGCGGCAGGCGACCCTGCTGATAGAACTCGATCAGGCGCGGCATGTCGATGCGGAACCGGTTGGAGCCCATCATCGAGCCCTGAATCCGACGCTCGCGAAGGAAGTCGGCGCCATGCAGTTCGATCTTCGTGCCGAACGGGATCATGCCGATGATGGTTGCGGTACCGCCCGGACGCAACATCGCAAAACACATCTCGGCGGTCTGCTTCAGACCGATGCACTCGAAGGAATAGTGCACGCCGCCCTGGGTGAGTTCGATGATCTCCTTGGCGGCCTCATCCGTCGCAAGTACGCCATCGGTGGCGCCGAAGGTTTTGGCGAGCTCGAGTTTGCCCGGGTCCTTGTCGACCGCGATGATGCGCGTGGCGCCGGCAATCTTGGCGCCATTGACAGCCGCCAACCCGATGCCGCCGCACCCCACGACCGCGACGGTCGAGCCAGGCTCGATCTTGGCGGTGTGCACGATCGCGCCATAACCGGTGATCACGCCGCAGCCGATCAGTGCTGCGAGATCCATCGGCATGTCGGGGGTGATCTTCACCAGGGCATGCTCGTGCACCAGCATCTGCTCGGCGAACGACGACAGGTTGGTGAACTGGTTGAGGTGCTCGCCCTTCCACCGCAGCCGCTTGGCCTTACCGGGCGGGATCTTGACTTCAGGGGTCTGGCAGATCGACATATGGCCGGTCAGGCAGTACTCGCAATGGCCACAAAACACTGACAGGCAGCTGATGACATGGTCGCCGGGCTTCAGATAGGTGACGTCGCGGCCGACCTTTTCGACGATGCCTGCCGACTCGTGACCGAGCACCGCAGGGACCGGGAACGGGTACTTGCCCTCAATGAAGTGCAGATCGCTGTGACACAGGCCTGCCACGGCAGTGCGGACCAGCACTTCACGGGGGCCGGGATTTTCGATCTCGACATTCTCGATCGTCAGGGGCTGGTTCGGGGCATGGAATACGGCGGCTTTCATCGGGTCTCCTCTCTCTCTGTGTGTGTCATTGTCGTCGCAGGCAAATACGTGAACTCAGTGCTGCCCCTCAGTGCTGCCCCTCAGGCAGTTTCACGACCAGGCCGTCAAGCTCGGCGGACATTGCAATCTGGCAGGACAGCCGGGAGTTGTCTTCGGTGCCGGCTGCAAAACTGAGCATGCTCTGCTCCATCTCGGTCCGTGAGCCGGTGAGCGCGAGCCAGGCCGAATCAACATACACATGGCAGGTCGCGCAGGCGCATTCACCGCCGCAGTCGCCATCGATGCCGGGCACGCCGTTGTCGACGGCACCCCGCATGACCGATGTGCCCAAGGGCACGTCGATGGTGTGTTGTTTCCCGGAAAATTCGATGTAAGTCACTTTAGCCATGGGATTTCCTTGTGATGCGAAAGAAAGAGGCGATCAGGCCGCCCCGGGAACCGATTCGATGATCTGCTTGACCGCCAGCGCAGTATCGGACGCGCGAGCCGGGTCGATGACCTGGCGGGCAGTCACCCATTGTCGGGCCGCAGCAAACTCGGCTGGCGAATTGACCGCCTCCAGCGCCTGCAAGCGGTTGTCGGCATCGAGGTGAAAGACGGCAAAGCGCGCCGTGGCAGGATCCCCGCGAACAACGGTTTTGGCAACATCGAGCGACAGCCCCGCGATCTGCAGGCGAAGGTCGTATTGCTCGGACCAGAACCAGGGCGCTTCGGCCGCCGGCAACGGCTTGCCACACAAACGCGCGATCACCTGACGCGCCTGCTCAAGCGCGTTGGGGACGCTCTCGAGACGCACCGATCGACCGTAGCGCGGCATCGGCCGCTGTGTGCAGTCGCCGATCGCGAAAATCGCGGGGTCGCTGGTGACCGCATGCTCATCGACCACAACACCGTCACGACAGACCAATCCGGCGTCGATCGCCAATGCGTCGTCGGCGAGCGCGCCGATTCCGACCAGTGCCACATCGCAGGCAATGGTCTCGCCACTGGCAAGCATCACGCCGTTGACTTTACCGTCAGCGGTGGCAAAGCCGGCGACGCTCGCGGCGAGCATCAGGGTCACGCCCTTTGACCGATGGAAGTCAGCAAAAAATGCCGACAGGGTCTGACTCGCCACCCGGGCCAGCAGCCGCTGCTCGCGCTCGATGACCACCACTTCAGCGCCCAGGCCGCGTGCAGTCGCCGCAACTTCCAGGCCGATGTAACCGCCGCCGACCACCGCAAGGCGAACACCCGGCCCGAGTCTTGCGCGCAGCACCTGCGCATCGGCTTCGGTGCGCAATTCGAAGATGCCTTCGCTGTCAATGCCCGGCACTACGAGGCGACGAAGCCTCGAGCCGGTGGCCAGCACGAGATGTTCATAGGGAAGGGTTTCGCCACTTTCAAGTTGCACGCGGGCAGCAGCGCGATCGATACTGGCAACCCGGGTCGACAGTCGCAGGTCAATGTCGTGCTCGGCATAAAAAGTGGCCGGGCGCAGCAGCAGACCCGCGGGATCGGCCTCGCCCTTTAGCCAGGCCTTGGACAGGGGCGGACGCTGGTAGGGCGGCAACGGCTCGGCACCGATCAGGCGAATGGGCGCGGTGTAGCCACCCTGACGCAGGCCCGCTGCGAGCGTGCCGGCGGCATGGCCGGCGCCAACGATGACGACCCCATCAGCCCTCACGCGGCACGCGCAGGAATACGCACAGGCATCGAGCTGAAGCCATGGACGAAGGCAGACGCGACCCGCTGCGGCTCACCGACAACCTCGATGGCAGGAAAACGCTTGAGGGCTTCTTCCCAGAGGATCTGCAATTGCATCTCGGCCAGCCGGTTGCCCACGCAACGATGGATGCCGAATCCGAAGGACAGGTGCTGACGCGCACGGGGACGATCGATGATGAAGGCATCGGGATTGTCGATGACTTCAGCGTCGCGATTGCCCGAGATGTACCACATCACGACTTTGTCGCCCTTGCGGATCTGCTTGCCGCCGAGTTCGGTATCGACAAGCGCTGTGCGACGCATATGGGACAGCGGCGTCTGGTAGCGGATGATTTCGGAGACCGCACTCGGGATCAATTCGCGGTTGGCGCGCAGCTTGGCGTACTGGTCGGGGTTCTGGTTCATGAACAGCAGGCCGCCGCTGATCGAATTGCGGGTGGTGTCGTTACCGCCCACGATCAGCAGGACCAGATTGCCCAGAAACGCCTGTGGCGTCATGTTACGGGTGGCCGGCGCGTGCGCGAGCATCGAGATCAGATCGTTGCCCGGCTCGGCGTTGACCCGCTGGTTCCAGAGGCGGGTGAAGTAGGCAAGACACTCCTGCAAAACCGTGTCGCGCCGGGCCCAGGCCTCGGCATTGCCGTCCTGAGGCGTGGTGGTGGCGGTGTCGGACCAGTAGGTGAGCAGGCGGCGATCTTCGAAGGGAAAATCAAAGAGTGTGGCGAGCATCTGCGTGGTCAGCTCGATCGAGACCTTGTCGACCCAGTCGAAGGTTTCGCCGATCGGCAGACTGTCGAGGATTGCGATCGCCCGCGAACGGATCGTGGCTTCGAGCTTGCTCAGGTTGCCGGGCGCCACGATCGGGCTGACTGCCTTGCGCTGCTCGTCATGCTTTGGCGGATCCATCGAGATGAAGCTCGGGCGGCGCATCTGCATCGGCGCGTCGACGATCGTGATGCCACCGAGCGACGACTCGGAGGAAAACACCTGATGGTTGGTGTCGACCGCGACGATGTCCTTGTAACGGGTCACCGACCAGAAATTGCCCTGGATGCCGCCTTCCTTGTAATGAACCGGATCGTCGCGGCGCAGGCGGGCCAGATAGGGCCAGACCGTGTCGTTCTGAAAAAGCGAGGCATCGGACAGGTCGATCTGCGAGAGAGGAACCGAATCGGCAAGGCCCTGGGCCTCGGACTTTGTCAGCGCATTCATGGCGTCTCCTGGAGGTTGCGACGGGTCGCAGGGATCTGCTGCGCTGGCCGCAAACGCCATTGTCGCCCATTCAAGGGCTTGCCGACAAATGACGCCGCCCAGAGCCTGACAGGGCCCCGGGCATCAGGATTGCGTGCCGGTTCGTGCTGCTCGTTTTCTGACATTGATCTTCTGTTGCGGACCTGACGATGACACCGATCCAAGAAATCACCCTGCACGACACGCCCTCGCCTCGACTGTGCCAAGCGCGGCATCAGTCGGGGGCAAACCGCCTGTCCCGATCGACGCAAGCCTGGCGAACCGCCATGCAGCGACCCCTGATCGTCCATGCCCACCAGCGATGGACCTCTGGCACCGAAGGGCCAAGGCAGCTGTTTTCACGCCTGGCCGCGCATCATCCGGTGCTGTTCATCGAAGAACCGGTTGAAGGAACCCTGGATTCGGCCACGCTGAAACTGAGCGAGCCGCATCCCAATGTCCTGCGGGCGGTGCCGATCCTGCCCTATGACTCGCGCAGTGCCGACGACTCGCGCCGGGCAGGCGTCGCGCAACTGCTGCGCGACAGGCTTTTCGCCGACCCGTCATTGCGGGAACGCTTCATCGGCGCGATCCAGTGGTTCTGCTCGCCATTGGACGCGCCGGCCTTTATCGGGCGTTTCGGCACGATCGGGGTGGTCTATGACAGGGCTTCCGGGCTGTTTGTTCGAAAGCAGGCCACCGATGAGCCGGGCGGGCGCGAACACCGCGAGAGGGAACGACGTCTGCTGCGTGAAGCCACCGTGGTCTTTACCGACGATCTGTACGTATCGCCGGGAGGGCGCATGCGCTGTGCATCCTCGGCAGCGGTCGATGAAGCGCGCGCCAGGCGGGTCGTCTGGGATGCGATTGCGATCACGATGCGAAGCCGGCTGCTCAAGGCCTTCCCGCCGCAGCGCAGCAGCGCTTTGCCACCGAGATTCCTGGCGGCAACGATGATGGCCTTCGATCTGGTGTGAGCGTCGCCGTCTGAGGGTCGCCGCCTGAGGGTCGATGACGCACAAAATGTGAGCCGGGCGTTTGGGGGGCTCCGGACTCCACGGTTAAGATCGGGCATGACTGCTCACACCACTCCGCCCCCCAGCCTCTTCGATCCGGTCAGCATCGGTGCCCTTCAGTGCGCCAACCGTATCGTCATGGCACCCCTGACCCGCTGTCGCGCCCTGCCCGGCAGCCTTGCACCCCATGCCCTCAATGCCGAGTACTACGCGCAGCGCGCGTCGGCCGGCCTGATCGTAAGCGAAGCCACTCAGGTCGAGCCTCGCGGTATCGGTTACATGGGTACGCCCGGTATGCACAGCGATGCCCAGCGCGAAGGATGGAAGCTGGTGACCGATGCGGTCCATGCCGCCGGCGGCCTGATCGTCGCCCAGCTGTGGCATGTGGGCGCGGTGTCACACCCCGATCTGCAGCCTGGCGGCGAACTGCCGGTGTCGGCATCGAACGTCGAACTGTCGGGCACGGTCCATACCCAGAACGGGCGGATGCACCGGGTCGCGCCGCGCGCGCTTCGCACCGACGAGATGCCGGGCATCATCGAAGCGTTTCGGCACGCCAGCCGCAATGCCCGCGATGCCGGCTTCGACGGCGTCGAGATCCATGGTGCAAACGGCTATCTGATCGAGCAGTTCCTGCGCGACTCGACCAACCATCGTGACGACGAATGGGGCGGATCGGTGACCAATCGGATCCGGCTTGCGCTCAGCGTGGTGGATGCCGCGGTCGAGGTCTTCGGGCGCGACCGGGTCGGCATCAGACTGTCGCCGGTCTCCAATGCCAACGCCTGCCCGTCCGACTCGAATCCGCAAGCCACCTATGGCGCCCTGGTCGATGCACTGGCGCAGCGACGGATTGCTTTTCTGCACTTCATCGAGGGCAACACCGGGGCAACGCATTTCACCGAGGGATTCGATTTCGCAGGCGCCCGCCGGGCGTTTCCCGGCACCTGCATCGCCAACAACAAGTACACCCGCGAGATGGCGATTCAGGCGGTCGAGAGCGGCACGGCCGATGCTGTTGCGTTCGGCGTGCCCTTCATCTCGAACCCGGACCTTGTGCGGCGCCTTCAGTTGAATGCGCCGCTGACCCCGGCCAATACCAAAACCTACTACGGCCCGGGTCCGATCGGCTACACCGACTACCCGACGCTTGAGGCGGTGCAGGCCGGCTGATTGAAAAGCCGGCCGAGCTCAGGCCACCTCGACGTCACGCGAGGCGCGCTTGCGCTCATGCTCCTTGAGGTGGCGCTTGCGCAGGCGGATCGATTTCGGCGTGATCTCGACGAGTTCGTCTTCAGCGATGAATTCGACCGCTTTCTCAAGGGTGAGCTGAATTGGCGGCGTGAGCACGATCGCATCGTCCTTGCCGGATGAGCGCACGTTGGTGAGCTTCTTTTCGCGCACCGGATTGACGACCAGATCGTTGTCGCGGGTATGGATGCCGATGACCATTCCCTCGTAGAGCGCCTCACCGGTGCTCACAAACATGCGACCACGATCGTCGAGCTTCCAGAGCGCATAGGCCACCGCCTCGCCGTCGTCGCCGCTGATGAGCACGCCATTGCGCCGATCTTCGATCGGGCCTGCCATCGGACCATAGGCGTCGAAGACATGACTCATGATGCCGGTGCCGCGGGTCAGGTTGAGAAACTCGTTGTGAAAGCCGATCAGTCCTCGGGCAGGCACACGATAGTCGAGCCGCACTCGCCCTTTGCCATCGGATTCCATATTGGTCATGTCGGCGCGACGGGTGCCGAGGTATTCCATGACCGAGCCCTGATGCTGGTCTTCGACATCCATGACCAGAGTTTCATAGGGCTCTTCTCGCTCGCCGGTTTCGGCGTTGAGGCGCACCTTCGGCTTCGGACGCGACACCGCCATCTCGAAGCCTTCGCGGCGCATGTTTTCGAGCAGGATGGTGAGGTGGAGCTCGCCTCGTCCTGACACCACGAAAGTATCGCTGTCGGAAGGAAACTCGACCCGCAGCGCAACGTTGTGCTGCAACTCGCGCTCGAGGCGGTCGCGGATCTGGCGGCTGGTGACGTATTTGCCTTCGCGCCCGGCGAGCGGGCTGGTATTGACCATGAACTCCATGGTCAGGGTCGGCTCATCGACCTTGAGCAGCGCCAGTCCATCGGGGGTATCGGACGCACAGACCGTCGTGCCGATGTCGATACCCTCGACACCGGTGATCGCCACGATGTCACCGGCCAGCGCCTCGTCCATCGGAATCCGCTCAAGGCCCTTGTAGCGCAGTACCTGTCCGATCTTGCCCATCACCGGTTTGGCGCCTGGGCCGTGAACGACCGCAACCTGAG
>CANKWX010000055.1 GCA_947487165.1 Burkholderiales bacterium | reverse complement strand
TGGGGCTTGGCTCGCCGGCGAAGTGCACGGCGGCCCGGGCGTCGACCTTGACGCCGAGGTAGGTGAAGGTAATCCCGGGGCGCAGTGCGTAGCCAAAAAAGGGCGGTGTGTCGATCGGACGGGCCCAATGCGTCTTGGGCGGCTCGAGACCTTCGGTGTGGCAGTCATCGAGCACTGCATGATCGAAGCGGCCTTCGCGGCAGCTCGCGTTGAAGGCCTCGACGGTCCTGACCAGCGTCTCGGGGTCGAGCGACAACTGCGTGGCGAGTTGGGCGAGGCTGTCGGCTTTCTCGGGTGCGAAAACCGCCGGCATGAAACGGCCGATTGCCTTGGCATCGATGATGGCGTAGCCGATCTGCCCGCGCTGCGCGGCCACCAGTCGTCCCCAGATCGCATAGCGCTTGGGCCAGAAGTCTTCCCCTTCATCGTAAAAGCGCTTTGCATCGCTGTTGACCATGATGCCCAGCGAGACGCAGTCGACGCGGGTGGAGATGCCACCGTCAAAAAGCGGCGCCCGGGCATCGATCGCCACGCAATGCGCCTGCGTCGGGTCGCCGATGGTATCGGCCCCCTGGTCGATCAGATGGCGCAGCATCACGCCCATATTGAACCGGGTGCCACGGATACGGAAATTGTCGGCCGTCCATTCGCCCCACTGATTTTGTCCCCAGGCCTCGCGCTGCCAGGCAAGGTTCGACTCGAAGCCACCGCATGCCAGCACGCAGGTGTGGCCTTCAAATCGTTCGCTGCCCGAGCAGGCCGCCACAAAGCGCTTGCCGTCGAATTCGATCCGGTCGATCGGTGTGTCGTAGCGGATCGCGACACCGAGCCGCTCGGCGCTGCGGTAGTAGGCATTCATGAGCGCTTTGCCGCCGCCCATGAAAAACGCATTGGTGCGTGACAGATGCAGCGTGCCGGAGAGCGAGGGCTGAAAATGCACGCCGTGGCGGCGCATCCAGTCGCGACAGGTGGTCGACTCGCGGATCACCAGTCGGGTCAATGCCTCGGTGGTCTTGCCGGCGGTAACTTTGAGCAGGTCCTGCCAGAACTCTTCTTCGGGATAGGCCTCGGTCAGCACATCCTGCGGCGCATCGTGCATGCAGCGGATGTTGCGGGTGTGGACCGAATTGCCGCCGCGCCATGCCTGGGGCGCCGACTCTAGCACGATCACGCGTGCACCGCCTTCGGCAGCCGTGAGCGCGGCGCACAGGGCCGCGTTGCCACCGCCGATGACCACGACATCCCAGCTGGCTTGCGGCTGATTCGATTCGCTCATGGGTAGGACTTTATCGTGAATCGCTGCAGCCATCGCGTTGCGGCGCTGCCTGAGCGCCTGCCGCGGTCAGAGGATCCGACCGTACCAGGCGACCGACAATGCGGCAGCGATCAGCAGCATCAGGAGGCCGGCGCCTGCAAACAGCGCGCCGACCTCGAGTTCCTTGCGCTCGACCACGAAGCGGCTGTTCATCGAGGCATAGACACGCTTGAGTTCATCGGAGCTTGCAGCCTGAAAGTATTCGCCGCGGGTGATGTCGGCGATGGTCTTGAGCGAGGCTTCATCGAGCCCGACGCGCATCGACCAGCCATCGGTGCGCAGCACTTCGCCCTTGGTCGAACCGATTCCTACCGTGTAAAGACGCACACCGCGATCGGCGGCAAGTTTTGCTGCGCCGACCGGATCCGGCCCGGTGTTGGCTTGCCCGTCTGACATGAGCACGATCACTGCCGACTCGACCGATCCGGCTGGCACCGGCTCGGTCTGGTCCGGGGATTTTCGGGCGGCGTCGCGTCGATCTTCCCGTGTGCTGTTGCCGTCAGGCGCGGCTGGCCGCTGTCCGACCGACTTCAGGTCGATGCCCGCGCCCGGAAAGATCGTGGCCAGGCTGACGACGATGGCGCTCCCAATGGCGGTGCCACGCTGGGGTTGCAGTCGATCGAGGGCCTGGCTGAGGTCTTCGCGATTGCCGGTGGGCGCCTGGACCAGCGATGCGGTGCCGGCAAAGCTCACGATGCCGATCCGGGTGCTGGAGGGCTGCGCCTCGATGAAGGCGCGAGCGGCGGCTTGAGCGGCTGCAAGCCGCGTCGGCTGCAGATCGGTGGCACGCATGCTGCCCGAGATATCGAGCGCGAGGATCACAGTCTTGTGGCTGGTCGGCATGCTGATGACCATGGCCGGGCGCGAGAGTGCGAAGAGCATCAGCGCGAGGCCGAACATGAACAGCAGTGGTGGCAGATGGCGGCGCCAGGACTGCCCGGAAGTGGTTGCGCCCGAAAGGCCGGACAGGGTCTGGTTCGCGGCGCGTGCGCTGCGCTGGCGCCACACATAAAAGCCTGCAAGCAGCGGCAGGATCGCCAGTGCGAACAGCATCTGGGGCCAGACGAAGCTCATCGGGCCGCGGCGCCTGCCGCACTCAGATGGCCGGGCATCGACCTGCCGGCACTGCGCCGGCTTCGCTGTCTGCGCAGATCGGCGAAACGCAGCACACCGTCGGCCAGGTCGTCATCGGTCGACAGTTCGAGGGCATCGACTCCGGCGCGGGCGAGGGCATCGCGCAAGGCGGTTTCTCGCGCGTTGGCAATCGCCTCAAAGCGCCGGCGAAAGGCGCGATCGCCGGTATCGACGAAGAGCTGATCCCCGGTTTCGGCATCCTCGACCGTGATCAGGCCCAGATCGGGCAGGCTCGATTCGAGCGGGTCGTGCATGCGGATGGCGACCACTTCGTGTCGCTGCGACAGTTGCGCCAGCGCCGATTCCCAGCCTGGCTCGCTGATGAAGTCGGACACGACAAAGACCAGCGAACGGCGCTTGATCAGTTGCGCCGCCGCGCGCAACAGTTCGCCCAGGTGGGTTGCGGTGCCGGTGGCGCGCGGTCGCGGCGGGCCGGCGCCCTTCCGACTGGGCGCCATGGGTTTCCCACGCGCTTCAAGTTGTTGCAGCAGGTGCAAGACATGCCTGCGACCGGTGCGTGCAGCGATCACCTGGTCGACCCGCTGTCCGTAGCACATCGCGCCAACCGCGTTGCCGTGACCCGACAGCAGACGGGCCATCACTGCGACGAAATCGACCGTCAGCATGTGCTTGGTCTGTGCACCCGAACCGAAGCCGATCGAGCCGCTCAGATCGACCAGAAACCAGGCCGAGACTTCGCGGTCCTCGTGATACTCGCGGACATAGGGTGTCTGCATCCGGGCGGTGACATTCCAGTCGATACGTCGCACATCGTCGTTGAACTGGTATTCACGCAGATCGGCCAGGTCCAGGCCGAAGCCTCGGAACAGGGTCCGGTAGTCGCCGTGCAGCAGGCCGTCGAGCCGACGGATCACCGTCCACTCGAGGCGTTGCAGCAGCGCCTCAGGATCGCGGCTCAAGCTCGACATGGCTCTGAAGCGGGCGGGGAGGTTGCGCCACCTGCTGCATGATCCGGCGCACGATGGCGTCGGCCGACTCGCCCTCTGCCAGGGCTTCGTAGGACAGCACCAGCCGATGGCGCAGCACATCGGGCGCAATATCGGCGATGTCTTCCGGCAGCGCGTAGGGGCGTCCGCGCAAAAAGGCCAGGGCGCGCCCGCCTTCGACCAGCGCGATCGAGGCACGAGGGCTGGCGCCGAAGGTCAGCAGCCGCGCGGTGTCGGCAATGCCGAAGCGTTCGGGTTCGCGCGTTGCGGCCACGAGCCTGACCGCGTATTGCATGAGCGTCGGGTCGACATAGCCGCGACGGCAGGCGCGCTGCAGCGTACTCAGTTGCTCTGTGGTGGCCACCGCGCCAGTCGCGATGGCCGGGCCGGTCACCCGGTCGACGATCACGAACTCCTCTTCTTCGGTCGGATAGCCGACCAGCACCTTCATCATGAAACGATCGACCTGAGCTTCAGGCAGCGGGTAGGTGCCTTCGGTTTCGATCGGGTTTTGCGTGGCCATCACCAAAAAGGGATCGGGCACGAAATGGGTTTCGCCGGCGATCGTGACCTGACGCTCCTGCATGACCTCGAGCAGGGCGCTCTGCACCTTGGCCGGGGCACGATTGATTTCGTCGGCCAGCAGCAGGTTGGTGAAGACCGGGCCGAGCGCGGTACTGAATTCACCGGTCTTCTGGCTGTAGATGCGCGTGCCGATCAGGTCTGCCGGCACCAGATCGGGTGTGAACTGGATCCGTCTGAAATGGCCCTGGATGGTGGTGGCAAGCGTCTTGACCGTGAGGGTCTTGGCCAGCCCCGGAACGCCCTCGACCAGCAGATGGCCCTGGGCGAGGATGGCGACCAGCACGCGCTCCAGAAAATGGTCCTGGCCGACCACGATTTTTTTGACCTCGAAGAGGATGCGCTCCATCAGCGCCGACACGTCGGCTCCGGTAGTGGCGCCATGGTGGGCACTGTGTTGCGACGGGTGATCGTTCATGGGCTGTTTTGTCCGATGGTCTCAGTGGGGCCCGATGGGCCTCGGTGGGGACGTCAATGCGGTACTTCAGAAAGGGGACATGCCGGCGCCGCCTGCGGCATTTTCGATCGGCACCGCGAAACCGATGCCAACGAAGACACGCTGCTCGGTTGGATTGAGCACGGCGGTGACGATGCCGACCACCTCGCCTTCGGGGGTGATCAGCGGCCCGCCCGAACTGCCGGGGTTGACCGCGGCATCGAACTGGATAAGGTTGGTCAGCAGCTGCTGGCCTTGCGGTGTACGGAACTCGCGCTTGAGCCCGGAGACGACCCCGGACGTCACCGACGGACCGATGCCGAAGGGAAAGCCGGCCGCGATCACGGTATCGCCCGGGCGCAGATCGGCGGTTGACTTCAGCGTTGCGGCCTGCAGATCGTCCGGCAGCGTTCTGGCCTTGAGGACAGCGAGGTCCTGGTCAGGCTGCCTTTGCACGATGTCGGCATCCGAGACCAGGCCATCGGCGAAAACGACCTTGATCGAAGTGGCCCCATCGACCACATGCAGATTGGTCAGGATCAGGCCCGACTCGACGATGACCACACCGCTGCCGACACCGATGTCTTCACCTTCGCTGTCGCTTTGGCCGTCCTTGCCCTCTTTGGGAGGGCCGATCCGACGCACTCGAACGACCGAAGGGCGGATGATCTCCCACGCCCGGGCGGCCGGTGAGGGCAGGGTGGCGGTCTCGAGTGTGCGCAGCACTGCAGCGTCGATGATCTTCTGATCGAGCCCCGGCGCAGCCGGCGCCATGCGCTGCGACACTGCGACCACGGCGAGCGCTGCGGCCATGCCGAGTGCGACCAGCAGGAATCGTTCGTATCGCGCGCTGAGTCCGGCGGTCAACCGACGCAGGCGGGCCAAGCGCCCGAGTGGGGGCGCAGGCGGGTCTGCCGGAGGTGTCGCAGGCGCAGTAACAGTCCGTTTTGCGCTGCCGATGCTCGACCGCGGGGCCTTCGCAGCGGCATCGGGCGCGGCATTCGAACGCTTGTCGGAACGCATTTCGCCCGCAGGCCGGGAGGGTGGGGGACGGCTGTAGAGGGCGCGACGGACCATGGTCAAGGCAACGT
This sequence comes from Burkholderiales bacterium, assembly GCA_947487165.1. Taxonomy (GTDB): domain Bacteria; phylum Pseudomonadota; class Gammaproteobacteria; order Burkholderiales; family Burkholderiaceae_E; genus UBA4615. Next base: position 17,910 of record CANKWX010000055.1, on the reverse strand, counting down.
TAGCACTAATGGCGGCCGGCAGCAGCCGGTCTAAAGCAACGTGGCATCAGTCGGCAGACCCATGAGAACCCGCCCGGCAAGCTCCCAGGTAGGTGCAGCGACCATGAGGTGCTGGGTGCCGACATGCGCATCGCGAAACCGGCGCTGCAGCGGACTCGACAGATAGACCGACGAGCCGCCACCGAGCTCATACATGCTGCTTGCAACCTCGGCTGCGGCGCGCGTGGCGTGGGTCGCCGACAGCCTGAGCTGGGCACGAGCGTCTGCGTCAAGCTGGTCGCCGGCAGACACCCGCTGCCAGGCCTCGCCGACCGCTTCCCGGCAATAGGCGCTTGCCGAGCGCAGCGAGGCCTCGGCGCGAGCGAGGTCGGTCTGTGCGCTGGCCCGCTCGGCCAGAGTGCGGCGGCTGCCCTGCGGACGCTTGGCGCCGGCCAGTGCCACCAGTTCGTCGATGGCCGCCCGCGCATTGCCGAGCATGACCGCGGCAATCCCCTGGGCCAGCAGTCCGAAGATCGGCATGCGATAGAGAGCGCCGGTTTCACGCGGCGAGTCTGATATCAGTGAGACCGAATGCGAGTTCGACACCCGTTGATTCTCGACCGAGAACTCGCCGCTGCCGGTGCCGACCAGTCCGCTTACATGCCAGCCGTCGAGTCGTGTGACCGCGTCCGACGGGAAAAAAACCATGCGCGAATCGAGCATGCCATTGGGCAGCAGTTTGGGCTTGCCGTCTTCGATGATGGCGCAGCCACCGGCGATCCAACTGCAATGAGCATTGCCGCTGGCCCAGGCCCATTTGCCATCGACCGTGTAGTGATCGCCCTGAGCCACCGCACGGCCCATCGGTGCAAACACCCCGGCAGTGACGGTCTCGGGTGTGGCGTGGATGCTGGCGGCCACTGAATGCTCGAGCCAGGCGGCGCTCATGCCGGAAGTAGCCCCGATCATGACGCACCAGCCGGCCGATGCATCGGCATGGCCGATCGCCTCCATGGTGTCGAGCGCCTGCTGCGGCTCGAGCTCGAGCCCGCCGAGGCTGCGCGGCAGCAGCGTTCGGAAGAGCCCGGCCCGGGCGAGCTCGGCGGCGAGCTCGGTTGGCAGGGTGCGCTTGCTTTCGAGTTCAGGAATGCAGGCCCGAATGGTCGGGGCGAGGTCGCGGGCGGTCTGGATGATGTTCATCCAACGATTATCGCGGGGAAATACCACTCGGTGTAGGCCCGGAAAAACGTCAGACGTTTTGCCTGCCGATGTTTCAAGCGTGCTCGACAGGCACCGTCATCGGCTGGCTGGCAGAGGATGTGCCCGCTTGGGCAGTGCCGCTATTGATACCGGACGAACAAAAAGAAAAAGGGTCAGCCCCTTGGAAGAGCTGACCCTTCGGCCTGACTGGCGCGCCCGGCAGGATTCGAACCCACGACCCCTTGGTTCGTAGCCAAGTACTCTATCCAACTGAGCTACGGGCGCTAAGCTTTGTATTGTAACACGGCCCGAACCTTGTCGGTCGTGTGCCCCGTCAGCGGGCGTTCCGGTTGCCTGGGGCGTCGTCGCTGGTTCGCCACGCAATCCCATAATACGAAATATATTTTCTCATCGCGAGAATTTCTGTAGACGCTCGTCAGTTCCGCTGACTAGAATCGAGGCAGACCACAGAAAGAGGAGATGCGGATGTCCGCTTTGCCAAATGACGCCGCAGATAGGGATCCCGATTCGCTCGAAACCCGCGAGTGGCTTGACGCCCTTGAGTCGGTCATCGAGCGCGAAGGCCCCGGGCGTGCACATTTCCTGCTGAGCACGCTGATCGAGAAGGCGCGTCGCAGCGGCGCCTTCATCCCGTTCTCGGCCAATACAGCCTATATCAACACCATTCCGGTGCACCTTGAGGTGCCAAGCCCCGGCAATGCCGAATACGAAGAGCGGGTGCGCTCCTTTGTGCGCTGGAATGCCATGGCCATGGTGGTGCGCGCCAATCGACTCGATCCGGCCGATGGCGGCGATCTGGGTGGTCATATCGCGTCGTTTGCGTCGTCGGCGACCATGATCGGTGCCGGCATGAACCATTTCTGGCACGCCCCCCATGAGGGGCATGGCGGCGATCTGGTTTACTTTCAGGGGCACTCTGCACCCGGCATCTATGCGCGCGCCTTCCTTGAGGGGCGGCTCACTCAGGAACAGTTGCTGAGTTTTCGTCAGGAGGTCGCCGGAAAGGGCTTGTCGTCCTACCCGCACCCCAAGCTGATGCCCGATTTCTGGCAGTTCCCGACGGTGTCGATGGGGCTGGGCCCGATCCAGGGGATCTACCAGGCACGCTTTCTCAAGTACCTGCATGCCCGGGGCATCGCCGATACCGCCAACCGCAAAGTGTGGGTGTTCTGCGGCGACGGCGAGATGGATGAGCCCGAGTCGCTTGGCGCGATCAGCCTGGCGGCGCGCGAAAAGCTCGACAACCTGATCTTCGTCATCAACTGCAATTTGCAGCGCCTCGATGGGCCGGTTCGCGGCAACGGCAAGATCATTCAGGAACTCGAGGGAGAGTTCCGCGGATCGGGCTGGAACGTGATCAAACTGATCTGGGGCTCCTATTGGGATCCGCTGCTCGCACGCGACAAGGACGGCATTTTGCAGCGGGTCATGGAAGACACCGTCGACGGCGAGTACCAGGCTTACAAGGCCAATAACGGTGCCTTCGTGCGCAAGCATTTTTTCGGCAAGGATCCGCGTCTGCTCGAGATGGTCTCGCGCATGACTGATGACGATATCTGGCGACTCAACCGTGGCGGCCACGATCCTCATAAGGTCTATTCGGCATTTCACGCGGCAACCAATCATGTCGGTCAGCCGACCGTGGTGCTGGCCAAGACCGTCAAGGGTTATGGCATGGGTCATGCGGGTGAAGCCAAGAACCCGACCCACCAGCTCAAAAAGCTCGATGTCACCGCGATCCGTGAGTTTCGCGATCGCTTCAATATCCCGATCGCCGACGACAAGCTCGACGACGTGCCGTTTTTCATGCCGTCCGAAGAGTCGCCCGAGATGCGGTACATGCACGAGCGCAGGAAGGCGCTCGGTGGCTACCTGCCGCATCGTCGCGTGATGGCCGACGAGACGCTCGAGGTACCGCCCCTTGACGCGTTCAAGGCCGTGCTCGAGCCCACCGCCAGCGGGCGCGAAATCTCGACCACCCAGGCTTTCGTGCGTTTGCTGACAGCGCTGGTGCGCGACAAGACTCTGGGGCCGCGGGTGGTGCCGATCGTGCCTGACGAGGCGCGCACCTTCGGTATGGAAGGCATGTTCAGGCAGCTCGGCATCTATGCGCCCGAGGGTCAGAAGTACACGCCGGTCGATAAAGACCAGGTCATGTACTACCGCGAGGACAAGTCGGGCCAGATCCTCGAGGAAGGGATCAACGAGGCGGGCGCCTTCTGCTCATGGATCGCCGCGGCAACCTCGTATTCGACGAACAACCGCATCATGATCCCCTTCTTCATTTACTACTCGATGTTCGGTTTTCAGCGCATCGGCGACCTTGCCTGGGCGGCCGGCGACATGCAGGCGCGCGGTTTTCTGCTCGGTGGCACGGCGGGTCGGACCACGCTCAACGGCGAAGGGCTGCAGCATGCCGATGGACACAGCCACATCCTGTCTGCGACGATTCCGAACTGCGTGTCCTATGACCCGACCTTCGCCCACGAGGTGGCAGTCATCGTGCACGAGGGTCTGCGCCGCATGGTCGGCAATCAGGAAAACATCTATTACTACCTGACGCTGCTCAATGAAAACTACCCGCATCCGGGTCTGACCCAGGGCGACGAGCAGGGCATCGTTCGCGGCATGTACCTGCTGCGCCAGGGCGATCCTGAGAACAAGACCCGGGTCCAGCTGCTCGGATCGGGCTCGATTTTGCGCGAAGTGCTGGCAGCGGCCGATCTGCTCGCAAGCGATTGGGGGATCGCGGCCGATGTCTGGTCGGTCACGAGCTTTACCGAATTGCGCCGCGATGGACTCGACTGCGAGCGCTGGAATCTGCTGCATCCCGACGACTCACCCCGGATTCCGTATGTCACCGAGCAGCTCGGTGCGCATGCCGGGCCGATTGTGGCATCGACCGACTACGTCAAGCTGTTCGCCGATCAGATCAGGCCATTCATTCCGGTCGGACGTGATTACCGGGTGCTTGGCACCGACGGCTTCGGCCGCTCCGATTTCCGCGCCCGGCTGCGCTCGCATTTCGAGGTCGATCGCTACTTTGTCGTCCTGTCTGCGATGCGTTCGCTGGCCGTCGAGGGATGGCTCAAGCCGGCACTGCTGGCCGATGCCATCGCGCGCTACGGGATCGATCCCGACAAGCCCAACCCGCACTACGCCTGACGGAACCGACACGATGGCACTGATTGAACTGAAGGTTCCTGATATTGGCGACTTCGATGAAGTCGAAGTCATCGAACTGCTGGTGAGTGCGGGCCAGCAGATCAAACCCGAGCAGAGTCTGCTGACGGTCGAATCCGACAAGGCATCGATGGAGATCCCGTCGAGTGCGGCCGGACGCGTTGTCGAGCTCAAGGTCGGGCTCGGTGACAAAGTGGCGCAAGGCAGCGTGATTGCACTGATCGAGACCGCCGAGGTGAGCGCTGAGTCGCCAGCCGCAGCGCCTGATGCGGTGCAGCCCACAGCCTCGGCATCCGCCCCCGTGGTCGCTCCCGAACCCACGGTGGCGCCAGCTGCTCTCGCATCGCCTGCCCTTGCGCCCGAGCCTGCGCTGCGCGCTCCCCCGGTTCAGGCCGACCCGAGTGATGTCGGTTCGCCGGCCGTTTTGCCGCATGCATCGCCGTCGGTTCGCAAATTTGCGCGCGAACTCGGTGTCGATCTGATCCGGCTGGCCGGCAGCGGCCCCAAGCAGCGCATCACGGCCGATGACGTTCGGGCGCATGTCAAGGCGATGCTGGCTGGTGCGGCCAGCGTGCCCGCCGGCAAACCGCCTGGCGCCGCCGACGGCGCGGGGCTCGGTCTGCTGCCCTGGCCAAAGGTCGATTTCGCGAAGTTCGGGCCGATCGAGATGCGCCCGCTGTCGCGCATCCGAAAACTGTCTGCCGCAAACCTGCATCGCAACTGGGTGATGATTCCGCACGTCACCAACCATGACGAAGCCGATGTCACCGCGCTTGAGGCCTTTCGCAGCGAGATCAATGCCGAGCAGGCGGTCGCCGGTGTGAAGTTCACGATGCTGGCTTTCGTGATCAAGGCTTGCGTGCATGCCTTGCAGAAGATGCCCGATTTCAATGCGTCGCTGGAAGGCGACTCGCTGGTCTACAAGCAGTACTGGCATATCGGCTTTGCGGCCGACACGCCGAATGGTCTGGTTGTGCCGGTGATTCGGGATGCCGATCGAAAAACCGTCTCGCAGATTGCTCAGGAGACCGCAACGCTGGCGCTTGCCGCCCGCGAAGGCAAGCTCGCGCCCGCGCAGATGCAGGGCGGCACGTTCACGATTTCGAGTCTGGGCGGCATTGGCGGCACCGGTTTTACGCCGATCATCAATGCGCCCGAGGTCGCAATCCTCGGACTCAGTCGAACCGCCATGCGCCCGGTCTGGAATGGCACCAGTTTTGAAGCCCGGCTGTTGTTGCCCTTGTCACTGTCGTACGATCATCGAGTGATCGACGGGGCGGCGGCGGCGCGCTTCAACGCGCATCTGGCACGCCTTTTACTCGATTTTCGCCGGGTGTTGCTGTAAGTCGTCCCTTCTTCGGGTGACCCCGAGCCGGAGCCTGTCGTGACCACGATCGTTGTCGTCAAGAAAAAAAATCAGATCGCAATCGGCGCCGATACGCTGGTCACCTTTGGTGAGACCCGACTGCCTGGCGACTACGAAGCCAATAACAAGATCATTCGCGTGGGCGATTCGCTGGTGGGTCTGGCCGGAAGTACCGCGCATTTCGAAGTGCTCAGGCGGGTGCTGGGCAACCTCGAGCATCCTCGATTGCATTCCCGCCACGAGGTCTTCGAGACCTTTCTGAATGCGCATCAGGAACTCAAGGAAAAGTATTTTCTCAACCCCAAAGAAGAAGACGACGATCCCTACGAGAGCTCGCAGATCACTGCGCTGATCGCCAATCCCAGCGGCATCTACGGGGTCTATTCCTATCGCGAGGTGTTCAGCTTCGATCGATTCTGGGCTATCGGCTCGGGTCGCAACTTTGCACTTGGGGCGATGTACGCCATTTACGGCAGCAAACGCAGTGCGACACAGATCGCCCAGATCGGCGTCAACGCGGGTGCAGAGTTCGACAAGAGCTCATCCGGACCCAGCCGTGTCTTTGATTTTCTGATCACTCCCCCCTGATTCGCGTGCGGGGCCCTGCGCCCGCGCAATTCCACGACTCCCCCTGGCGGACGATACGCATGGCACTGATCGAACTGAAGGTTCCCGACATCGGCGACTTTGATGAAGTCGAGGTCATTGAATTGCTGGTGAAGGCGGGCGATACCGTCAAGCTCGAGCAGAGCCTGCTGACCGTCGAGTCCGAGAAGGCCTCGATGGAGATTCCGTCGAGCGCGACAGGTCGTATCGTCGAGCTCAAGGTCGGTCTGGGTGACAAGGTGGCGCAGGGCAGCGTGATTGCCATGGTCGAGACCGCCGCCGACTTGGCTGATGCTGCCGATGCGCCGCAGGCCGCGCCATCGGCAGCGCCATCGGCAGCGCCGGTCGTGGCGCCGGTCGTGGCGCCGGTCGTGGCGCCGGTCGTGGCGCCGGTCGGCGCTGCCATCTTCGCGGGTCAGGCAGATCTGACCTGCCGCCTGCTTGTGCTGGGCGCCGGACCCGGCGGCTATTCGGCAGCCTTTCGTGCCGCCGACCTCGGCCTGGACACGATTCTGGTCGAGCGCTATTCGACGCTGGGCGGGGTCTGTCTGAACGTCGGCTGCATTCCGTCCAAGGCCTTGCTTCACACCGCTGCGGTGATCGATGAAGCGCGTGCCCTGGCGGCTCACGGCATCACTTTCGCCGAGCCCACCATCGACCTCGATGCCTTGAGGGCGTCCAAGGACAAGGTCGTTGGCAAGCTCACCCAGGGACTTGCCGGGATGGCGCGGGCGCGCAAGGTGAGGGTGGTTCGAGGGTATGGCCGCTTCATCGATGCGCATCATCTTGAGGTCGAGACCACCGAAGGCGACGGCCAGACCCGCACCGGTGCCAGGCAGATCATCCGATTCGAGCAGGCGATCATTGCCGCAGGCAGCCAGTCGGTACGGCTGCCCTTCCTGCCTGATGATCCGCGCATCGTCGACTCGACCGGCGCCTTGAAGCTCGCGACCCGTCCCGGGCGCATGCTGGTGATCGGCGGTGGCATCATCGGCCTGGAGATGGGCACGGTCTATTCCACGCTGGGGGCGCGACTCGACGTGGTCGAGATGCTTGACGGGCTGATGCCGGGCGCCGACCGTGACCTGGTGAAAGTCTGGCAGCGTCACAATGGCCATCGCTTCGATCGGATCATGCTCAAGACCCGTACGGTGCGCGTCGAGGCGACACCGCAAGGCATCATGGTCTGGTTCGAGGGCGAGCAGGCGCCTGCCGAGCCGCAGTGCTATGACCTTGTATTGAGTGCTGTCGGGCGTCGCCCCAACGGGCAGGCGATTGGCGCAGACGCTGCGGGGGTTGCGGTGGGTGAGCGCGGTTTCATCGCGGTCGACAAGCAGATGCGCACCAACGTTGGCCATATTTTTGCGATCGGCGATGTCGTCGGGCAGCCGATGCTGGCCCACAAGGCGGTCCATGAAGGCCATGTTGCCGCCGAAGCCGCTGCCGGCGAAAAGTCCTTCTTCGATGCACGGGTCATTCCGTCGGTGGCCTACACCGACCCCGAGGTCGCCTGGGTGGGTCTGACCGAGGAGCAGGCTGCTGCCCAGGGCCTGAAGTTTGCCAAAGCGACTTTCCCCTGGTCGGCGTCGGGTCGGGCGATCGCCAACGGGCGTGACGAGGGTTTCACCAAGCTGATTTTTGACGAGGCCAGCCATCGTCTTCTTGGCGGTGCCATCGTTGGCACCCATGCCGGCGACATGATCGGCGAGCTCGCGCTCGCCATCGAGATGGGCGCCGATGCCACTGACATCGGTCGGACGATCCATCCTCACCCGACCCTTGGCGAAACCATCGGGATGGCCGCCGAGCTTTTCGAAGGCGTCTGCACCGATCTGCCGCCGGTGAGCCGTCGGCATTAACTTAGGGCTCAGAGGTCGGCCTTATGGCAGCTATACTGCGGGGCTTTTGGGTCGGGGCGGTCGGCGCCCGGCGGAATAGAAAGATAAGAAAGATAAGAGGGTCGTGATGAAAGGGCTTCTCGGCTTTGCCCATGCCATCGATTGGTTCAATCAGCAGATCGCACGATTCGCGGTCTGGGCGATGTTCATTTCCTGTATGGTGTCGGCTGGCAACGCGACGGTTCGCTATCTGGTCAGCATGAGCTCCAATGGCTGGCTTGAAGTGCAGTGGTATCTCTTCGCAGCCTGCGTGCTGCTGGGCGCACCCTTCGTGCTGAAAATGAATGAGCATGTCCGCGTCGATGTGCTTTATTCGCGTCTGAGCTCCCGCGGGCAGGCGCGCATCGATCTGTTCGGTCTGATTTTCTTCCTGATGCCGGTCACGCTGCTGCTGGCCTGGATGTCATGGCCCTGGTTTGTCGACTCCTGGGTCACCCACGAGATGTCGAGCAATGCCGGCGGACTCATCCGGTGGCCGGTCAAACTGGCGCTGCCGCTCGGCTTCGGGCTGCTTGCGATCCAGGGGATCTCCGAAATCATCAAGCGGACCGCCTATCTGAAAGGCGACTACGCGATGGATCTGCAATACGAGAGGCCGCTGCAATGATCACCATGCAGAACATGGCGCCGTTGATGTTCGGCGCGCTGGTTTTTGTGATGGTGATCGGCTTTCCGGTCGCCTTTTCGCTGTCCGCGCTAGGTCTGATATCGGGGTTCATCGCGATCGAGCTGGGCTTTTTCCCGGCCCAGTTCATGTCAAACCTGCCGCTGCGCATCTTCGGCATTTTGTCCAACGAGCTGCTGCTGGCCATCCCCTTTTTCACCTTCATGGGGGCGATTCTCGAACGCTGCGGTCTGGCCGAAGACTTGCTCGAAGGCATGGGGCAGCTCTTTGGCTCGGTGCCTGGCGGTCTGGCTTACGCGGTCATCATCGTGGGTGCGGTGCTCGGTGCGATCACCGGCACGGTGGCGGCATCGGTGATTGCGATGGGCGTGATTTCGCTGCCGATCATGATGCGCTATGGCTACAACATGAAGCTGGCCACCGGCGTGATCGCGGCTTCCGGCACGATCACCCAGGTCATCCCGCCGTCTCTGGTTCTGGTGGTGCTGGCTGATCAGCTTGGCAAGTCGGTCGGTGATATGTACGCCGGTGCGATCGGCCCCTCGATTGCCCAAGTCGCGCTTTTCGTGCTCTACATCATGGTGCTGTCGTATTTCAAGCCGCATCTGATGCCGCCCTTGCCGCCAGAGGCCAGGACCCTGCATGGTTGGGCGCTCTGGAAGCGGGTGCTCTGGGGCATGGTGCCCTCGATCGTCCTGATCTTCCTGGTGCTGGGTACGATCTTTCTGGGCCTGGCGACGCCGACCGAAGCCGGCGCGATGGGTGCGGTCGGCGCAGTCGTGCTCGCTGCCCTGCACAAGCGCCTGACCTGGACGCTGATGCGCCAAGGTATGGAATCGACCATGCGGCTGACAGCGATGGTGATCTTCATCCTGATTGGATCGACCGTCTTTTCACTGGTGTTCCAGGGGGTAGACGGAGGCATCTGGATCGAGCACATGCTGATCTCGATGACCGGCGGCGACAAGGTCGCTTTCCTCATCATCGTCAATCTCTTCGTATTCTTCCTGGCCTTCTTCCTCGATTTCTTCGAGATCGCCTTCATCATCGTTCCGCTGTTGGCGCCGGTGGCGGCAAAGCTGGGCATCGATCTGGTGTGGTTCGGCGTGTTGCTGTGCGTGAACATGCAGACCTCGTTCATGCATCCGCCCTTCGGTTTTGCGCTGTTCTATCTGCGGGGCATTGCACCGAAGGAAGTCAAGAGTTCAGACATTTACCTCGGTGCGATCCCGTGGGTGGTGTTGCAGCTGATCCTGGTTGCAGTGCTGATTTTCTATCCTGGGATGGTCACGATGTGGCTCGACAAGGAAGTGGTTGTCGACACTGATAAGGTCAGTATCGAGGTTGAAAGCTTCGATGATGTACCCCCGGCCAAACCCGGAGCAGACGGTGCGGGCGCGGATAAACCCGCGGCCGACAAGCCTGGGGCCGATGCGGCCATCCCGAGAATCGAGGCGCCCGCAGGCGATGACGATCCTGCCAAGCGTCTGATGGATCAGATGCGCGAGGACCAGAACAAATCGCAGCAGAAACAGTGAGCCTGCCCTGAGCAGCTAGCAATGAAAAAGCCCCGCATCAAGCGGGGCTTTTTCTTGCGGTGCGCCACGATCTGCGGCGCACCGATCGCAAGGCCTTATCGTTTTGCGGTGGCCATGTAGTCGTCGAAGGTGTTCTCGGTCACGCGGAACCAGGAGATCTGGTCGCGCTGGAAGTTGAAGTAGTGGTCCGACACTTTCTTGAAGTTGGCGTTGGCTGCATTGGTCTCGGCATAGACTTCCTGTGCCGCCCTGAAGCAGGCATCCATCACCGGGCGCGGGAAGGGCTTCAGCTGGGTGCCGCTGCCGACCAGACGCTTGAGTGCCTGCGGATTAGCCGCATCGTATTTGGCCATCATGAAGCTGTTGGCCTGTTCGGCGGCTGCCTCGAGAATCGCCCTGTACTCGGGCGGGAGCGAAGCCAGTGCCTTCTGATTGACGATGGCATGCAGGCCGGGGCCGCCTTCCCACCAGCCCGGGTAGTAGTAGAACTTGGCCACTTTGTTGAAGCCGAGTTTCTCGTCGTCATAGGGGCCGATCCATTCGGCGGCATCAATCGTGCCTTTTTCGAGCGACGGATAAATATCGCCACCGGGGATCTGCTGCGGCACGACGCCGAGTTTGGTCAGCACCTGCCCGGCGAAACCACCGACCCGGAACTTCAGGCCCTTGAGGTCGTCGACAGTGTTGATCTCCTTGCGGAACCAGCCACCCATCTGTGCGCCAGTGTTGCCGGCAAGCATGGCGTAGACACCGGCTGACTTTTCGGCAAATTCGTTATAGATCTGGCTGCCGCCACCCTGATACCACCAGGCCTGAAACTGACGGCAGTTCAGACCGAAGGGAATCGCTGTGGCGACTGCCCAGGTCGGGTCCTTGCCGAAGAAGTAGTACATCGCGGTGTGGCCCATTTCGACGTTGCCCTGCTGGACCGCATCGAGCACCTGAAAAGCCGGAACCAGTTCACCGGCGGCGTGCACGCTGATCTGGAACTTGCCGCCCGACATGGCGGCGACCGATTTCGACAGCACTTCGGCTGCACCGTAGATGGTGTCAAGGCTCTTGGGAAAGCTTGAGGCCAGGCGCCAGCGGATCGTTGGCTGGGCACTGAGGATTGCAGGTGCGGCCAGAATCGCGCCGCCGGTTGCGGCGCTTGCTCCGGCCTTCCGGATAAATGAACGACGTTCCATGGGGTCTCCGATATTCAGACAGTTGAATTTCGCGGGCCGATACCCTGATTTTGGGCGACACCGATCCACGACTCGGGCCGTCAGGCACGAGGTACCGCGATACTAGGGGTTAGACGAACTTAGGGCAATCACCTTGCGCTGTGCTGGGCCGACAAGGTCGTCAGCCGTTGTCGGGCCGCCTCGATTGCCCCTCTCACTCTTACCGGTGCTGTGCCGCCAAAGTGGTCGCGCGAGCCGACCGAACCTTCCAGGGTCAGCGAGTCGTAGGCATCTGCACCGATCAGCGGCGAGATCGACTGCATCTCAGCCGGGGTCAGCGCATCGAGCGTTCGACCTGAATCGGCCGCCAGGCGCACTGCCCGGGCCACGGCCTCATGGGCGTCGCGAAACGGCAAGCCTTTGCGCACCAGATAATCAGCCAGGTCGGTGGCGGTCGAAAACCCTTCGGCCGCCGCCTGTCGCATCCGTTGCGCATCGACCCGGATGCCGCCGACCAGGTCGGCGAAGATCCGCAAGGTGTTGATCAGGGTGTCGGCAGTATCAAAGAGCGGCTCCTTGTCCTCCTGATTGTCCTTGTTGTAGGCGAGCGGCTGGCCTTTCATCAGCGTGAGCAGCGCAACCAGGTGACCGGTGACCCGCCCGGTCTTGCCTCGCGCCAGTTCCGGGACATCAGGGTTTTTCTTTTGCGGCATGATCGAACTGCCGGTGCAAAAGCGGTCCGCCAGATCGATGAATCCGACCCGCGGGCTCATCCAGATCACGAGTTCTTCGGACAGCCGAGAGATATGCGTCATGACCAGTGAGGCCGCGGCACAAAATTCAATCGCAAAGTCTCGATCTGACACCGCATCGAGCGAATTGGCGCAGACCCCCTGGAAACCCAGAGTGCGCGCCACCCGCTCCCGATCGATCGGATAACTGGTGCCGGCCAGCGCAGCGGCGCCCAGGGGCAGGCGATTGACCCGACGACGACAGTCGTGCATGCGTTCGTCGTCGCGAGCGAACATCTCGACATAAGCCATCAAGTGATGGCCGAAGGTGACTGGCTGCGCGACCTGCAGATGCGTGAAGCCCGGCATGATCGTGGCGTGATGCTGCTCGGCCAGATCGACCAGGGCGGTCTGCAATGCAATGAGCAGCGTGCGGATGTCGTCAATGGTGTCGCGCAGCCACAGCCGGATATCGGTGGCCACCTGGTCATTGCGCGAGCGGGCGGTGTGCAGACGTTTGCCGGCATCACCGACCAGCTCGGTCAGGCGTTTTTCGATATTGAGATGCACGTCTTCGAGGTCGAGTGACCAGACGAAGCGCCCGGCTTCGATCTCGGCCCGGATGCTGGACAGTCCGTTCTGGATCGCCTCCAGATCGGCCTGGCTAAGCAGTCCGACCGCCTGCAGCATATCGGCATGGGCGAGCGAACCGGCGATGTCCTGCATGGCGAGCCGCTTGTCGAAATCGACCGAGGCGGTATAGCGCTTGACCAGGTCGGCCACCGGCTCGGTGAACCGCGCTGACCACGCCTCGGATTTCTTGCTGAACTGATCTGTCATAAACTGCAGGCCTATGGCGTCTAACGAACCGAAAACCGTCGATTATAAGGCGCCCCATCCGGCAACGGCCGCTGCGGTCAAGGCGCGCCGGCAAGTCGAGGGTGGCCTCGCTCCGCTGATCCCAGATGCCTGCAATCTTGGCGTGGTGCTGCGCTGCCTGGGTGCATTCAATCTCCTGGCGCTGCTGTTTGCGGCCGTGCAGTCGACCGACGTCTGGCAAACCGTCAACCGATTCCTCCTCGTCGCCACCGTTCTCGAACCCTCGCTGCTGCTGTCGCTGGCGCTTGTCTGTCTGGTGCGAAAAAGCACCAACGCGTCGGCCCATTCATCGCAGTGGGCGGTGGCAATCGGCTTGCCGGTGCTGCTGACCTTGCTGGTGTCGCTGGTGGTTTTACAGCTTCTTGCCATCCAGTTGTCGGTCCCCGAAATCCTCTGGCTGATGCTGTCACGCGCGCTGATCGCCGCGACAGCCGCCTGGGCGGTTGTCGAATACTTCCGATTGAGAGCGCGTGCCTATTCGCCGTCTTTCGCCGAGGCGCGTCTGCAGGCCCTTCAGGCGCGCATCCGCCCCCATTTTCTTTTCAACAGTCTCAATACCGTCCTGGGGCTGATGCGGGGCGATCCGCGACGCGCCGAAGCCACACTCGAGAATCTTGCCGATCTCTTCCGGGTGTTCATGCGCGATGCCCGCGAGTTGGTCGCGCTCGACGATGAGGTGGTGACCTGCAAGGAATATCTGGCGATCGAACAACTTCGTCTGGGTGAGCGGTTGAAGGTCGTCTGGCAACTCGACGATATGCCCGGCGATGCGCTGCTGCCCTCGCTGCTGCTGCAGCCGCTGATCGAAAACGCGGTTCACCATGGCATCGAACCAAGCAGTGAAGAAGGTACGATTTCGATCACGGTCGGGCGCACCGGAGACCGCGTCAGGGTCGAGATTCTCAATCCGATTCCGGCCGCAACACAATCCCGTTCCGGCAACCAGATGGCCTTGTCGAATGTCCGGGAGCGCCTGATGCTGCTGTACGATATCGAAGCAGATCTCAAAACAGACGCACAGGGCGATCGTTTCCGCCTTCTGCTTGAGTTTCCATACCGCAAAGAGAGGCGAAGCCGAGATGTCCGACGCTACTTCGATCCTGATCGTTGATGACGAAGGGCCGGCGCGCAGCCGGCTTCGCGAGGTGCTTTCAGACCTCGCGCCCCAATTCCCGCACCGGATCGTCGGCGAAGCCGCCAATGCCCCCGAGGCGCTCGCCCAGATCGAATCGCAGCGCCCGCAGATTGTCCTGATGGACGTCCAGATGCCGGGCATGACGGGTATTGAGCTGGCCCGGCATATTTCGGCGCGTGCTGCCGAGGCCGATCAGGACGATCCCAAGCCGATGCCGCTGATCATCTTTGTCACCGCTTTCGATGAGTTTGCGGTCGAGGCCTTCGAGGTCAATGCGCTCGACTACCTGCTCAAGCCGGTCAGGGCTCAGCGGCTTCTGGGCGCACTGGTTCGGGCGCAGACACTGTTGCCTGCCGAGCATCTCGAGGCCATCGATCAACTGGCCAAGGCGACCAATACCCGGCGTCGCCAGCTCTCGGTTCATGAGCGCGGTCGAGTCATCCTGGTGCCGGTCGAGCAGGTGCTCTATCTCAAGGCCGAACTCAAGTACATCACGGTGCGCACGCGCGAGCGGGAGTTCCTGATTGAAGAGTCGCTCACTTCGCTCGAAGAGGAGTTCAGCGAGCGTTTCGTGAGGATTCACCGAAACGCGCTGGTGGCTCGCCCCTCGATCGCCGGTTTCGAGCGGGTGACGCCGACCGGAGAGGGCGAGGCCGGTGATCCTTATTGGCAGGTTGTCCTGCGCGAAGTGGGCGAAAAGCTTCCGGTCAGTCGTCGTCAGTGGTCGATTGTCAAGGGCCTGGTCAGCTGAGCACGGTTTCAATTCTCGATACCTCTCCTCTCCGCTCAACCCTCTTCCTTCCTGAACTGAGCATGTCCCAAGCGCCTACCCGGCTTGTCATCGCGACGCGAGAAAGCCGTCTCGCGCTCTGGCAGGCGCATCATGTCCGCAATCTTCTTCTCGGCCTGTACCCCGACTGCCAGGTGGAGTTGCTCGGCATGACCACCACTGGCGATCAGATCCTTGATCGTGCTCTCAGCGAAATCGGCGGCAAGGGCCTCTTTACGAAAGAGCTTGAGGTGGCGCTCCTCGATGGCCGAGCCGATCTGGCTGTGCATTCGCTCAAGGACGTGCCGATGAGCCTGCCGCCAGAGTTCGAGCTGGCTGCTGTGCTGCAGCGCGAAGATCCGCGCGATGCCTTCGTGTCGGGCGCTTATGCGTCGATCGACGATCTGCCCCAGGGTGCCCGCATCGGGACCTCGAGTCTGCGGCGCGCCGCCCAGTTGTCGGAGCGTCGCCCCGATCTGCAGGTGTTGCCGCTGCGTGGCAACCTCGATACCCGGCTTGGCAAGCTCGACCGCGGGGAGTACGACGCGATCGTGCTGGCAGCGGCAGGTCTGAAGCGCCTTGGCCTGATCGATCGGATCCGTTCTGTCATGCCGCCCACCGAAAGTTTGCCTGCGCCGGGTCAGGGAGCGCTTGGCATCGAGATCGCGGCCGGGCGCGCCGAGATCAGGGCCTGGCTTGCGCCGCTGGTCGATCGTCGCAGCTGGCTCGAGGTCACTGCCGAGCGGTCGGTGTCGCGCGCGCTCGGTGGCAGTTGCCGAATTCCCTTGGCCGCTTACGCGGTCCTTCAGTCCGACGGGACGCTGCAACTCGATGCGCTGCTCGCGACCGACGGGCTTGTGCGTCGCACCTCGGTGCGAACACCGCGGGCGGTCAGCCTTGCGCCGGCCGACGCCACGCGCCTGACCGAAGGTCTCGGGCCCGATTACGACGCTGCTGAGGCGCTGGGCGAACGGGCAGCGGTCGGCCTGGCCTGACGCCTTCTGCCGACATGGCTCGGTGCCATCGCACCCGGCGCCGATCCAGGCTTCAGCCGGCCTGATCATCAAGTGCACCGATTCTGCCAATACTGCGAAGACATGCCATGAACAGCGTTGTGCTGACCCAGCCGACGCTTCGCAGTGACGCGCTCAAGGACGCGCTGAGGGCGGCCGGCTGGGAGCCGGTTGAGATGCCGATGAGCATGATTGCCGAAGCGTCCGATCTCGACTGGCCTGAAATCTGCCTGACCGCTGCGCTGTCGCGCTGGGTGCTGTTTCCGAGTCCGGCCGCGATTGCGGTGGTCATGGCGGCCCTGCAACGACAGGGCCTGAGCTGGCCTTCAGGGCCTGGAATCGGTCTGATCGGACCCGGCAGCCGCGACATGCTCGATGCATGGCAATCGAGGATCGCCGGATTGGCGACGGCGCTAACCATCGCCCCGGATGACGCGCCCTTCGATGCCGAGCGGCTGCTTGCCCGTCCCGAGCTCAATCGGATCTCGGGCGACAAGGTGGTGGTGCTGCGCCGCGCCGACGGCCGTGAAGCCTGGTTGAACACCCTGGCGGACCGCGGCGCCGAGGTGATCGCGCGGTCGGTTTATCGCATGATCGAGTGTGTGCCATCGCCCGGCGCCTACGAGTGGTTCGGTGCACAAGTTGCCAGTGGGTCCGGATTCGTCTATTCGATTGCAAGTGCCGATGCCGGTCGCCGGCTGGCCAAGCATGTCTTGGCGCTGCCGTGTGCCGATTGGCTGATGAGTCAACCGGTGATGACCCAGCATCCGAAGATTGCGCAGGCGCTGCGAGAACACGGGTGGCGAGAGGTCTTTGAGCATCCGCCGGGCGGGTCAGCGCTGGTGCACGCGTTAGAATCGCGGCGGAAACCGCGCCCATGAACGACACCTCCGAGGCAAACGCCTCCCGCCCACCCGGCCAGCCCAGCCCGGTTGCCTCCCTCGAGCAGGCAGCGCCGGACACGTCCGACGGCCTGAACGGCGCAGGCGAGGGGGGCGCTGTTCGTGGCCGCACCGGCCGCGATCGTGTGTCCAGGCAGGAGGTTGCCGGCGCCGGCTGGCTGGCCGCGTTCCTTACGGTTGCCGGTATCGCCGCATTGCTTGGACTCGCAGCGGCAGCATGGTTCGGCCAGGAGCGGATCGGGCGGGTCGAACGAGACATGGTTCGCCGTTTGCAGGAAGCCGAGATTCGCGAGCAGCAACTCGAGCAGCAGTCCCGTCTGCTTGGCGATACCGTTCGCGACCAGCAGGCGAAAGCCGCGCTTCTCGAAGCCAAGCTCGCCGAGTCGCTGGGGCAGCAGGCCCAGCTTCGGCAGCTCTACGACCAAATGGCGCGCAGCCGTGGCGAGTTGATGCTGGCCGATGTCGAAAGCTCGATCATGATTGCCGCGCAGCAACTGCAGCTTGGCGGAAATGTGCAAAGTGCACTGTTGGCCCTGCAGGATGCCGAGCAGGTGCTGGCCAGATCCAATCAACCATCGATGATCGGCCTGCGGCGGGTGCTTGCCCGCGACATCGAGCGCCTCAAAGCCATTCCTTTGGCTGATTTCGCTGCGGCGGTCAGTCGGCTTGATGCGTTGGCGTCGGTCGTCGATCGCTTGCCGATGGTGGCCGATGCCACCCGCAGCACGCCTGCCAGACCCTTGGCCGAGGCCGAGGCGTCGGGTTCGTCCGGTCTGCTCGGATTGCCGCAGCGGGTGATGCGCACCGGCGTACTTGGTTGGGATGCCTTCATTGCCGAGATGCGCCAACTCGTCAGAGTGCAGCGCGTCGACCAGCCCGATGCGCTGCTGCTGTCGCCC
>CANKWX010000054.1 GCA_947487165.1 Burkholderiales bacterium | reverse complement strand
TCTCAAGGGCCTGGAGCCGGTTCGCCAGCGCCCGGGCATGTATACCCGCACCGACAACCCACTGCATATCGTGCAGGAGGTGATCGACAACGCCGCCGATGAAGCATTGGCCGGACACGCGCGTGTCATTGGCGTGAGCTTGCGCGCCGATGGCAGCGTGGTGGTGGAGGACGATGGTCGCGGGATTCCGGTGGGCATCCATCCCGAGGAGGGCGTCTCGACCGTCGAGATTGTTTTCACTCGGCTTCATGCCGGTGGCAAGTTCGACAAGCAGGCGGGTGGCGCCTACAGCTTTTCCGGCGGCCTGCACGGGGTCGGTGTGTCGGTCACCAATGCCTTGTCGCTGCGGCTTGAGGTGACAGTCTGGCGCCCGGATGATCGGGGCAATGGCGTTCATACCCTGGTCTTTGCGGGTGGCGACATCATCGAGCCGCTGGTGTCGCGTCCGGCTTCAAAGGGCGAGCGGCGCAGCGGCACCCGAGTCCAGGTCTGGCCTGATCCGAAATACTTCGACAGTCAGGTGCTCCCGCTGTCTGACCTTGAGCGCTTGCTGCGCTCCAAGGCGGTTTTGTTGCCGGGCGTCGAGGTCACGCTGCACAACGAGAAGGCCGGGCAAACACAAGCCTGGAAGTTTGCGGAAGGCCTGCGGGGTTATCTTTCGCAGGCGCTGGCGACTGAAGGCGGCGGTGGGGTGAGTCAGGGCGGGGAGCCACCCGAAGGCGCGCCGATCGTGCCGCTCTTCGAAGGCGAGCAATACGCGCCGGCAGGGCACGACACCTTTGCGCTGGGCGAGGGTGCGCAGTGGGTGGTGGCCTGGACCGAATCGGGCGCCCTGATTCGCGAGTCCTATGTCAACCTGATTCCGACGCCGGCCGGCGGCACGCATGAGTCGGGGCTGCGCGAGGGTCTGTTCAGCGCGGTCAAGGGGTTTGTGGAGATGCATTCATTGCTGCCCAAGGGCGTTAGGCTGATGCCGGAGGATGTCTTTGCCCGCGCCAGTTTCGTGCTCTCGGCCAAGGTGCTCGATCCGCAGTTCCAGGGGCAGATCAAGGAGCGGCTCAATTCGCGCGATGCCCTGCGGCTGGTTGCAGGTTTTGCGCGCGGGCAGTTCGAGCTCTGGCTCAATGAGCATGTCGAATGGGGCCGCAAGCTGGCCGATCTGGTGATCCGCCAGGCGCAGGCCCGCCAGCGGTCGGCGCAAAAGGTTGAAAAGCGCAAGAGTTCAGGTGTGGCGGTGTTGCCCGGCAAGCTCACCGACTGCGAAAGCACCGACCTCGATCGCAATGAGGTGTTCCTGGTGGAAGGCGACTCGGCCGGCGGGTCGGCCAAGATGGGGCGCGAAAAGGGTTATCAGGCGATCCTGCCGCTGCGCGGCAAGGTGCTCAATACCTGGGAGTCCGACCGCGACCGGCTCTTCGCCAATACCGAGATCCACGATATCGCGGTTGCCATTGGCATCGATCCGCATGGCCCCACCGATGCGATCGACCTTGCCAATCTGCGCTACGGCAAGATCTGCATCCTGTCGGACGCCGATGTCGACGGTGCCCATATTCAGGTGCTGCTGCTCACGCTCTTTTTGCGCCACTTTCCGAGACTGATCGAGGCCGGCCGAATTTATGTGGCGCGCCCGCCGCTCTTTCGGGTCGATGTGCCGGCGCAGGGCAAGCGGCCGCTGCGCAAGCTTTATTGCCTGGACGAAGGTGAATTGCGCCATACCGAGGACAAATTGCGCAAGGACGGGCTGCGCGAAGGGGTATGGTCGATCTCGCGTTTCAAGGGCCTGGGCGAGATGACCGCCGAGCAGTTGTGGGAGACCACGCTGAACCCCGAGACGCGGCGCCTGCTGCAGGTTGATTACGGCGCCATTGATACCGACGCCACGCAGTTGCGCTTCACCATGCTGATGGGCAAGGGCGAAGCGGCGGCGCGTCGCAGCTGGCTCGAAGAGCACGGCAACGAGGTCGATGTCGATGTGTAAATTTTATTTCCCAGGGAGAACAACATGTTGAGTGACTGGATTAAGCGCTTGCTCTTGCTTGGCGCAATGGCGATGCTGTCGGCTTGCGGTGGGACGAGCGATGGCGCGTCCGACGGGACCGCTATTCAGAGTCCGAGCGCGGGTGGCGGAATCGGAACTGGCACTTCGATTCTGACGGTCACGAATGCCTTTCCGACGAGTGGCGCAGGGTCTCTCACGGTCACCAGCAGCACCGCAACCGTGTCTGGCACCAATCGCCGGCTTGTGATCATTGCAAGCGGCACCAGCACCAACGGCGGCGGTCCACTGTTTCATCGGATTACGGTCGATTACGACTCGGTGACCGGCACCGTGATCGGCGTCCTGGATGAGTGGGGGACCAGTCTGGCGACGCCCGTGGCTACCGCTGGCTGCGCGGTGGTCACCACGGTCAATGTCCCGCAGTTGTGCAACAACACGGTCGTTATTGACCAGGTTCTGCGCCAGATTACTTTCAGCAATACCGCGCTGCGCGGCTCGAACAGCTTCGCCTCGACGCTGAACGCCATCAGGCTGTCGTTCACCGCCCTCTGACCCGTCCTCAATGTTGATCTCCGATGAGGCGCTTGTTCCCGAGGATGACGGCCAGCGCCTGACCCTTGCCCGCTATGCCGAGCGCGCCTACCTCGACTACGCGGTCTCGGTGGTCAAGGGGCGGGCACTGCCGGATGTTGCCGATGGCCAGAAGCCGGTGCAGCGGCGCATCCTGCACGCGATGAATGCGATGGGCCTTGGCCCGAGCGCCAAGCCAGTGAAATCGGCCCGGGTGGTGGGCGATGTGCTTGGGCGCTTTCATCCGCATGGCGATACCGCGGCCTATGACGCGATGGTGCGCATGGCGCAGGGATTTACCCTGCGCTATCCGCTGGTCGACGGGCAAGGCAACTTTGGTTCGCGTGATGGCGATGGCGCAGCCGCCATGCGCTACACCGAGGTGCGCCTCACACCGCATGCCCGGCTGCTGCTCGATGAAATCGACCAGGGCACGGTCGACTTCGTACCCAACTACGACGGCTCGACCGAAGAGCCCTCGCTGTTGCCGGCGCGCCTGCCGATGGTGCTGCTCAACGGTGCCTCGGGCATCGCGGTCGGCATGGCCACCGAGATCCCGCCGCATAATCTGCGCGAGGTGGCCCAGGCTGCGATCATTGTGGTTCGACAGCGCGATGCCACGATCGACGATCTGCTGGCGGTCATGCCCGGCCCGGATTTTCCGGGCGGCGGGCAGGTGATCTCGACACCCGCCGAGCTGCGCGAGGTCTATGCCACCGGTCGCGGGCCGATCAAGGTCAGGGCGCGGCATGTGATTGAAGAGCTTGCCCGTGGGCAGTGGCAGCTGGTGGTCACCGAATTGCCGCATGGTGTCTCCAGCGCCAGAGTGCTCGAGCAGATCGAGGAGCTCACCAACCCCAAGCTTCGCCTTGGCAAGAAGGCCTTGTCGCCCGAGCAGTTGCAGCTCAAGCAGACCGTGCTGGGTGTGCTGGAGACCGTGCGCGATGAATCGGGACGCGAAGCCGCGGTCCGGCTGGTCTTTGAGCCGCGCAGTACGCGCATCACACCAACACAGCTGCTCAATGTGCTGCTGGCCCAGACCTCGCTCGAATCGAGCGTGCCGGTCAATCTGGTCATGATCGGGCGTGACGGCCGTCCGCAGCAGAAGTCGCTTTCGCAGATCCTGGTTGAATGGGTCGAATTCAGGATCCAGACCCTCACGCGTCGGGCGCAGCACCGGCTGGGCAAGGTCGACGAGCGCATCCATATTCTGGAAGGCCGCCAGCTCGTCCTGCTCAACATCGACGAGGTGATCCGCATCATTCGCAATGCCGACGAGCCGAAGCCCGCGCTGATGACGGCGTTTGGTCTGAGTGAGCGGCAGGCCGACGATATTCTCGAGATCAGGCTGCGTCAGCTCGCCCGGCTCGAAGCGATCCGCATCGAGCAGGAGCTCACCGCGTTGCGCACCGAGCGCGATCAGTTGAGTGCACTGCTGGCGAGCGAATCAACCATGCGCCGTCAGCTGATCCGTGAAATCGAGGCCGATGCCAAGCTTTACGGTGATGCGCGACGCACCCTGATCGAGGCCGCCCAGAAGACGGTTGCCGAGCTCAAGGTGGTCGATGAGCCGGTGACCGTGATCGTGTCGCAAAAGGGCTGGATCCGCGCGCGGCAGGGCCATGGCCATGATCCGGCGCTTTTCAGCTTCAAGGCGGGTGACGCTTTCGATGGCGCGCATGAGGTGATGACCACCGATTCGCTTTTCGTGATCGGCTCGACCGGGCGCGCCTACAGCGTGCCGGTCTCGCAGTTGCCGTCGGCGCGCGGTGACGGCGTGCCGCTCACGACGCTGGTCGAGCTCGAAAGCGGCACGCGGATCGAGCAGGTGTTTGCGGCGCGTGCTGATGCGTCGGTGCTGCTGGCCACGCGCGCAGGCGTCGGCTTCGTCTGTCAGGCCGCCGATCTGATCGGTCGCAACAAGGCAGGACGACAGATGATGAGCCTTGATGACGGGGATGCGCCGATCCGGCCTTGCGTGTTCAGCGCAGGGCGCGGCTCGGTGGACGGCTCAGTGGCGTCCTCAGTGGTGTCCTCAGTGGTTTGTTTAGGCGGCACGGCCGATCGTCCACGCTGGCTGGTCTTTGCATCGGACGAGGCCAAGGTCCTCAAGAGTGGCGGACGCGGCACGCGACTGATCGATCTGGAGCAGGGCGAAGCGCTGATGCAGGTGCTTGTCGTGGGTGAGCAGGGCCTGGAGTTGTCGGGCGAAGGGCGTGGCGGCAAGCCGATGCGACGCTCGGTGAGCCAGCGTGAACTCAACGACTATCGCGCTCCGCGCGGTCGCAAGGGCAAGCCGATCGAGCCGCGCTGGAAAGCGCCGGTGATGGCCCAGCCAGGTGGCGGTACGGGTGGCGGCTTGGGTGGGACCTCGGGTGGCACATCGGGTGGGTCGGCGACCTGACATGAGCCGATCGGCCGGTTTTCCTTGCGATGCATCGCAGCAGTCAAAAACTTTATTTTTTCGAAAAGTGAATGATCACCATGAGCACTGACCCCGCGACCCTGACCTCGGCCACGCCCGACATGATCTTCGAGACGATCGCCTGTTCCGATGGCTTGCACCGCATCGGCATCGCTCGTCTCAATCGTCCGGGGCAGCTGAATGCATTGAACCTGGCAATGTGCCAGGCGATGCTTGATCAGTTTCGTGCCTGGGCATCTGACGAGTCGATCGTCTGCGTCATGCTCGCAGGCAACGGTCCGAAGGGCTTTTGCGCGGGCGGCGATGTCGCCGAGGTGATTCGTCAGGTGCGCGCCGGCGGCCCACAACGCTTCGTTTATGGCGATGCCTTCTTCGATGTCGAATATCAGCTCGATCTGCTGCTGCACCAATACCCCAAGCCGCTGATTACCTGGGCGCACGGCGTGGATATGGGTGGTGGCGTGGGCCTGTCGGTGGCCGGCAGTGAGCGGATCGTGACTGAAGGTCTCAAGCTGGCGATGCCCGAGATTCATATCGGCCTCTTTCCGGATGTCGGCGGCGGCTGGTTCCTCAACCGGGTGCCGGGTGAGGCAGGGCTGTTGTTGGCCATGACCGGGATCATCATTAACGAAGCCGATGCCCTGTATGCGCGACTGGCCGACCATGCGATCGCCCATGCGCGCCAGCCGGCCTTTGTCGAGCGGCTGGCAGCGCTCGACTGGCAGGGGTCGGTGGCTCAGTGCCGCGCGCGTCTGCGTGAGTTCTGTCTGTCGTTTTCCGCCGAATCGCCGCTGACCCTGCCGCAAAGCGGCATGCAGCGTCATCACGATGCGATCCGCGAGCTGTGCATGCAGCCGAGTGCACCGGCTGTGCTGGCGCGCTTGCGTGAGCTGGCTGCAGCCGAGCCCTGGTTTGCCAAGGCCTATGACAATCTCGCTGCCGGCTCGCCGACTGCTGCCTGCGTGACCTTCAGCTATATGCGCCGATCGCGTCTGCTCGGGCTTGGGCAGGTCCTGGCGCTCGATCTGATCGTGGCAGGCCAGTGCCAGCGCCACCCCGATTTTCCCGAGGGTGTGAGGGCGCTGCTGATCGACAAGTCGCGTGATGCGGCCTGGTCACCGACGAGCTATGAGGGCGTGACCCCCGCGCTGGTCGAGGCATTCTTTACGCCGCTGTAGCGCCATCTCGGGCCGAGTCAGTCGACGCTGATGCGGCCTTCAATCGTGACCACGGTGTCGCCGCCGATCTCGATGGCCTCGCCGCGATAGGCGACGTTGATGCGGCCTTCGCGCCCGATCACTTCGCCCTGGGTCGCGGTGTAGTCGTGATGCTCGCCGCGGGCGCGCCGCTGCAGTGCGACGCAGGCATTGCCGCTGCCGCAGACCGGGTCTTCCGGAACGCCTGCGGCCGGGGCAAACGAGCGCACCGCCACCTGCACCCCTTGGCCCCGCCCATCGCGATAGCCGGTCGGATAGGTCGCATGGACATTGACACCGGTGGCACCAAGGCGTCGCGACAACTCGGCCAGGCGCGCAAAATCAGGCGACACGGCATGCACCTGATCGGCATCGCGAAGCGCTGCGGTCAGCCACACCGGCCCGACATCAATGGCCTCGAATCTCGGTGTCTCGGTTTCAGCACCGAGTCCGAGCGCATCAGCAATGGCCAGGGCATCGCTCGCTGAAACCTGCGTTGTCCGCTCGGGCGGTACCTCGAAAAAGAGCCGGCCGGCATCACGGCGCAGCCTCACCAGTCCGGCAGCGCATTCCTGGGTGAGCGTGGTGGTGTCGCGTTGTTTAAGGCGACCGGAGTGCAGCACCGCGCGAGCGCTGCCAAGCGTGGGGTGGCCAGCGAAGGGCAACTCACGGTCGGGGGTGAAGATTCGCAATCGGTAATCGGCGCGGGCGTCGGTCGGCTCAAGTACGAAGGTGGTCTCCGACAGATTCGTCCAGCGTGCAATGCGCTGCATGGCCTGGCTGCTCAGCCCGTCGGCATCGAGGACCACCGCGACCGGGTTGCCGAAGAAGGGGCGGTCGGTGAAGACATCGATCTGCAAAAAGGGAAGGGTATTGCCCATTGAAGCAGGCTTTGCGAAGTGGTTCTGCTCTAGAGACTACCCGATCGACGCGCTAAGATTACGGGTTGTCCTTTTCCCTTCTTGACAAACAATGACTGCAACAAAAGAAACACGCGGCTTTCAGACCGAGGTCAAGCAGCTGCTGCAGCTGATGATCCATTCCCTTTACAGCAATCGTGAGATTTTCCTTCGCGAGCTGGTCTCCAATGCATCGGATGCCTGCGACAAGCTGCGCTTCGAGGCGATTGATCACCCTGAGCTGTATGAAGGTGACGGTGAGCTCATGATCAGCCTGGAGTTCGACACCACTGCCCGCACGATCACGCTGACCGACAATGGCATCGGCTTGTCGCGCGAAGAGGCGATCGACAACCTCGGCACGATCGCCCGGTCGGGCACGCGCGAGTTCTTTGCCAGTCTGACTGGCGATCAGGCCCGTGATGCCAACCTGATCGGGCAGTTCGGGGTGGGCTTTTATTCTTCCTTCATTGTTGCCGACAAAGTCACTGTCGAATCACGGCGCGCCGGACTGCCTGCGGCCGAGGCGATCCGCTGGGAGTCCGACGGCAGCGGCGAGTTCAGCATCGAGTCGATCGAGCGCGCCGAGCGGGGCACCCGCATCACGCTGCATCTGCGCGCCGCCTCGGCTGATGCCGATGAGGGCGGGCCCGACTCGAGCGACCTGCTGTCGGGATGGCGGCTGCGTTCGATTGTGCGCAAATATTCGGACCATATTTCGCTGCCGATCCGCATGCGCAAGGAGGATGCCCCCGACGGTGATTGGGAGATGGTCAATCAGGCGAGTGCGCTGTGGACCCGCTCCAGGTCTGAGGTCGACGAGGAGCAATACCGCGAGTTTTACAAGCACCTGACCAACGATAACGATGCGCCGCTGGCCTGGACTCACAACCGTGTCGAAGGCCGCAGTGAATATACGCAGCTGCTCTATGTGCCGTCGCGCGCGCCCTTCGATCTCTGGGATCGTCAGCGCCGCCGTGGCATCCGGCTCTATGTGCGCCGCGTCTTCATCATGGATGATGCCGAACAACTGATGCCGGTCTATTTGCGCTTCGTCAAGGGCGTGGTCGATTCGGCTGACCTGCCGCTCAATGTCTCGCGCGAGATCCTCCAGGAAAGTCGCGATGTCCGGGCGATCCGCGAGGGCTCGACCAAGCGTGTGCTTTCGATGCTTGAAGACCTCGCTGAGAACAAGCCCGACGACTACAAGACATTCTGGTCGCAGTTCGGACAGGTGCTCAAAGAAGGCATGGGCGAGGATTTCGGCAATCAGGAGCGGCTCGCCAAGCTGCTGCGTTTTGCCTCGACTTCGACCCCTGCGGGCGAGCAGACCGTGTCGCTGGTCGACTATGTGTCACGGATGAAGGAAGGCCAGGACAAGCTCTACTACGTCACCGCAGAGTCCGAGACCGCGGCGCGCAGCAGCCCGCACCTGGAGGTTTTTCGCCGCAAGGAAGTCGAGGTGTTGCTGCTGACCGATCAGGTCGACGAGTGGATGCTCTCGTTTCTCAATGATTTTGAGGGCAAGGCGCTGGTCTCGGTGTCGCGCGGTGGGCTCGATCTCGGCGCACTTCAGGACGCTGAGGAAAAGGCCAAGGTCGAGGAGACCGCCCGCGATTTCGCCGACCTGGTGGCGCAGATCAAGACCTCGCTCGGCGATCGGGTCAAGGACGTTCGGGTCACCGATCGACTGACCGATTCGCCGTCGTGTCTGGTCTCGGATGAAGGTGATATCAGCGGCACACTCGAGCGCCTGCTCAAGCAGTCGGGCCAGAAAGCGCCCGAGCGCAAGCCGATTCTTGAGATCAATCCGACGCATCCGCTGGTGGCGCGTCTGAAGACCGAGACCGCGCACGCCGATGGATGGGCCAATCTGCTGTTTGACCAGGCCCAGCTGGCCGAAGGCACGCAGCTTGCCGATCCGGCGGCGTTCGTCAAGCGGCTCAATGACATGCTGCTGGCGATGGCCTCGCGGTGAGTGCCTGAGTTGGCTATCGGGTCCAGATCGCCGAAGTCGCGGGCGGGCGCAAGGGCAAGCCTCAAACAGACCGATCCGCCGATCGATCTGTCCGAGCAAGACGGCGTGCGCCATCTGCACTTTGGCTCGGTCTGGATACAGGGCGCAATGCGGATCCGACGCCCTTTCGAACTTGAGCTGGATTACGTTCGAAACATGATGGCCTGGTTGCTCTTCATGGCGCCGCCCCGGGACGTGCTCCAGCTTGGTCTGGGCGCTGGCGCACTTACCAAGTGGAGCTGGCGCTTTCTGCCGCCCACGCGAGTGACCGCGGTCGAAGCGAGTGCCGGCGTGATCGCGGCCTGTCATCAGTGGTTTGCGCTGCCACCGCCAGACGAGCGTCTGAGGCTGGTCTGCGCCGATGCCGGCGAGTTCGTGGCACGGCCCCGTGAGCGGGGCCGCTATGGCGTGGTTCAGGTCGATGTCTACGACCGGGATGCCCGTGGCCCGGTGCTCGACTCATTGGCCTTTTATCGGGACTGCAGGCGCTGTCTCGCGTCGCCCGGCATGCTGGTGGTCAACCTCTTCGGTGGCGACCACCGATCGTTTACCGAGAATCTCGAGCGCATCGTCGAGGTCTTCGATTCGCAGGTGCTGGTTCTGCCGCCGGTCGCAGCCGGCAATCTGGTTGTGCTGGCGTTTTCGGGTCCACCGCTGTCGGTCGATTCGGACGATCTGTTTGCGCGGGCCGACTACCTTGAAAAGCAGTGGCGATTGCCCGGGCCTGCCTGGGCCGAGGCCTTGCGGCACGCGATTCCGGGCGTGTAATCGCGAGCAGGACACACCGGGGCGCCGGGCAGGCGGGTTGATCCGAGGTCGCAGGGCCCTTCGCTGCATCATGGACGTTGACCCGTCCGGGTCGACCGTCCATCCGTGCTTGAGGGTAAGGCCTCGGGTCGAATGCTAGCGTGCCGGTCAATGAACGCCAGCCTGATTGATCTGCCCGCCGTCAGTACCGTGCCGGCTTCCGAAGCCCCCGCCGCTGAGCCGGTGGCGGATCGCTCGCATCCGTCTGGCGCGGTTCAGGCCGCAACGCCTGCCTCGACAAACGCTGCGCCCACTCCGCCGGCCCTTGGGACCGCGGCGCGCCCTTTCGGCATTCGAGGCCGCAGGCTGGGCGTCCAGGAGGTGCTGGCTGCGCTGGTCGAGGACGGTCTGGTCGACCCCGAACAGGCGCGGGTTGCCGGTGAGTATTCGCGGCTGTCGCAGGCTCGCCGGCATGCGCTGGTGGAGATCGCCCAGCGCAAGCTTGTCTGCCACAAGCCGCCGCATCAGGTGCTCGATATCGACACCCTGAGTGTCTGGATGGCAGGCCGTTTCGGCCTTGAACTCGCACATATCGACCCATTGAAAGTCGATCTGTCGCGTATCGCCGAAGTGATGTCGAGCACCTACGCCAGCCGCTTCGACATCCTGCCCTTGGGGGTCCGGGGCAACGAGATCGTGGTCGCCACCTGCGAGCCGATGGTCGATGAATGGGTCGACGAGCTGACCCAGTTGCTGCGAAAGCGCATCCATCGGGTGGCGGCCAGTCCTGTCGACATCGCACGCTATGTGGTCGAGTTCTACAGTCTGGCGAAATCGGTGCGCGGCGCGCACAAGAGCGGTTCGGCCAATGCCCATACCAGTGGCTTCGAGCAACTGGTCGAGCTCGGTCGCAGCGGCCGCAACTTCGATGCCAATGATCAGCATGTCATCACGATTGTCGACTGGCTCTGGCAGTACGCCTTCGAGCAGCGTGCCAGTGACATCCATCTGGAGCCGCGCCGTGAGCTCGGCGTGGTGCGCTTTCGGATCGACGGTGTGCTGCACAGCGTCTATCAGGTGCCCCCGGCCGTGATGTCGGCGATGACCAGCCGCATCAAGCTGCTCGGGCGCATGGACGTGGTCGAAAAACGCCGTCCGCAGGACGGTCGCATCAAGACCCGCACCGCCGACGGCCGCGAGGTTGAGTTGCGCCTGTCTACCCTGCCGACTGCCTTCGGCGAGAAGCTGGTGATGCGGATCTTCGATCCTGAGGTCCTGCAACGCGGCTTCAGTGATCTGGGCTTCTCGGATGATGACCTGGCACGCTGGAACGAGATGACCCGTGCGCCCAACGGTATCGTGCTGGTCACCGGCCCGACCGGCTCGGGCAAGACCACGACGCTGTATTCGACTCTGCGACAGCTGGCTACCGACGAGGTCAATGTCTGCACGGTTGAAGACCCGATCGAGATGGTCGAGCCGGCCTTCAATCAGATGCAGGTGACGACCGGTATCGATCTGGGTTTCTCCGAGGGTATCCGGGCGCTGATGCGCCAGGATCCCGACATCATCATGGTCGGCGAGATTCGCGACCTGGAGACCGCTCAGATGGCCGTTCAGGCGGCGCTGACAGGGCATCTGGTGCTCTCGACCCTGCACACCAACGATTCGGCCAGTGCGATCACGCGCCTGCTCGATCTGGGCGTGCCGTCGTTTCTGCTCAATGCCACCGTCCTTGGCGTAATGGCGCAGCGTCTGGTGCGCGTACTGTGCAAGCACTGCAAGGTGCAGACCGAAGGGGAGCCCGATCAGCGCTGGGAAGCGATGATCCGCCCCTACAAAGCGCGTCGTCCGCAGGCAACCTGGCGGGCGGTCGGCTGCCTCGAGTGCCGCAATACCGGCTTTCGCGGCAGGGCAGGCCTGTATGAAATCCTGACCATGAACGACGATCTTCGGGGCCTGATCAACGGCCAGCCAGACCTGAGTGCGATTCGCACGCGCGCCATGCGCGACGGCATGAAGCCGCTGCGACTGTCGGGCGCCATGAAAGTCGCGGCTGGCCAGACTACGATGGAAGAAGTGCTGCGCAACGCGCCAGCCATCGACTGAACTGCAGCATGGCCGACTGCCGGGCGGCTTGAGCCTCTGACACGCAGCTGACGCCGACCACTTTGGCGCAAGGACGTCTTCTGCCTGTATCCTGCGCGGCGCACCGGCGCATCTTCGTGCCGGCTTGCCCGCCCCCCAATGTCTGCAGACGCCAAGCTTTCTCCATCCGCCAATCCGGTTGCTGACGACAACCCTGCCGCCACACCTGTGCCTGTTGCGCCCGCCCGCAGGCTTGCCGGCCTTGGGCTGCTGCTGCCGTGGCTGCGCCCCTACCTCGGTCGCACCGCCGTCGCGGTGATGTGTCTGCTGGCGGCTGCTGCGGCCACGCTGGTCGTGCCTGCCTTGCTCAAAGGCGTGATCGACACCGGCTTTGGTGGCGATCCGGCCTTGCGTGAGACCGAACTCGGCCGGCGCTTCCTGCTGCTCTTTGGCGCCGCCGCAATGCTCGGCCTTTTCAGTGCCGGGCGTTACTACATGATGACCTGGTTGGGTGAGCGGGTGATTGCCGATCTGCGCAATGCGGTCTATGCCCGCGTGGTCACGCAAAGCCCGGTATTTTTCGAGACCACCCAGACCGGCGAAGTGCTGTCACGGCTGTCGGCCGACACCACCCTGGTGCAGACCGTGGTCGGATCGAGTTTTTCGATGGGCCTGCGCAATGTGGTGCTTTTCGTCGGCAGCCTCGGCATGCTGGTGATCAGTGTGCCCAGAGTGGCGATCACTGTCATCGCGCTCCTCGGTTTCGTGGTGTTGCCCGCGATCTGGATCGGTCGGCGGGTTCGCAAGTTGTCTCGCGCCAGTCAGGACCGGCTGGCCGACTCAAGCGCGATCGCGGCTGAAGTGCTCAATGCAATTCCGGTGGTGCAAAGCTATGGTCAGCAGGACCGTGAGACGCAGCGTTTTGCACAGGCGAGCGAGACCGCCTTTGCCACCTCGATCCGGCGTACCGGCGCTCGCGCCTGGCTGACCGGCTTCGTGATCGTCTCGGTCTTCGGCTCGGCAATTTTCGGCCTCTACAGCGGTACGCAGGCAGTGCTTCGAGGCGATATCACCGCCGGGCAACTCGGCCAGACCCTGATCTACTTTGCGATCGTCGCCTCAAGTGCTGCGGTGCTGGCCGAAGTCTGGGGCGACCTGTTGCGAGCCGCCGGTGCCTCGGAACGACTCGACGAACTGCTGCGCGCCGAACCGGCCATCCGCAGTCCGGCGCAACCGGCGCGGGTGCCGGGCGGCTCCATCCGGGGTGCCACCATCGACTTCGAGCACCTGAAATTCGCCTATCCCTCGCGCCTTGAAAGCCCGGCGATTCACGACTTCAGTCTCGGCATTCCGGCAGGCACGACAGTGGCCCTGGTCGGACCGAGCGGCGCCGGCAAGAGCACGGTGCTGCAGCTGCTGCTGCGCTTTTACGATGCCTCATCGGGTTCGCTGCTGATCGATGGTGTGCCGATCGATCGCTGGGATCTTGAGGCACTGCGCTCGCGGATCGCGCTCGTGCCTCAGGACGCGGTGATCTTTTCGGCCGATGCGCTGGAGAACATCCGCTACGGACGGCCCACGGCGAGTGAGGAGGAGGCGATCGCCGCGGCGCGCGCAGCCCAGGCCGATGGATTTCTGAGCCAGCTGCCGCAGGGCTATCGGACCTTTCTCGGCGAGCGCGGTCTGCGCCTGTCAGGCGGGCAGCGCCAGCGTATCGCGATCGCTCGCGCCATCCTGAAAGATGCGCCGCTGCTGCTGCTCGATGAGGCGACCAGCGCGCTTGATACCGAGAGCGAACGGCTGGTGCAACAGGCGCTCGAAACCGCCATGCGAGACCGCACCACCATCGTGGTGGCGCATCGGCTCTCGACGGTGCAGCGTGCCGATCTGATCGTGGTGATGGATCAGGGCAGGATTGTCGAGCAGGGCCGCCATGCCGACTTGCTGGCACAAGGCGGCCTCTATGCGCGCCTTGCGAAACTTCAGTTCGAGGCGGATTTGCCCGACTGATTTTTCTGACTGATCAGGCCTTACTTCGACATCTCGCGCATGGCCTTCTCCAGGCCTGCGAGTGTTACCGGATACATCCGGTTGGCCAGCACCTGGCGAATCACTGAAATCGATTGGCGGTATTCCCAGACGCCTTCCGGCTCGGGATTGAGCCAGGCGAATTTCGGGAAGCGCTCGGCGAGGCGCTGCAGCCAGATTGCGCCGGCTTCTTCGTTGTTGTACTCGACCGATCCACCCGGCTGCAGGATCTCGTAGGGGCTCATGGTGGCGTCGCCCACGAAGATCAGCCGGTAGTCGGAGTTGTACTTGCGCAGCAGGTCCCAGGTCGCCATCCGCTCGGAATGCCGGCGACGGTTGTTCTTCCAGACGAAGTCGTAGACGCAGTTGTGAAAGTAATAGAACTCGAGATGCTTGAACTCGGTCTTGGCGGCCGAAAAGAGCTCTTCGGTGCGCTTGATGTGATCGTCCATCGTGCCGCCGACATCGAGCAGCATCAGCACCTTGATGGTGTTGTGACGCTCGGGAACCATCTTGATATCGAGGTAGCCGGCATTGCGGGCGGTTGAGGCAATGGTGTCATCGAGATCGAGCTCGTCCTCGGCGCCCTGGCGCGCGAATTTGCGCAGGCGGCGCAGTGCGACCTTGATGTTGCGGGTGCCGATTTCGACCTGATCGTCATAGTCCTTGTAGGCACGCTGCTCCCAGACCTTCACACCGGTTCGGTTGCCACCGGCCGGGCCGCCGACGCGGATGCCTTCAGGGTTGAAGCCGCCGTTGCCAAACGGCGAGGTGCCGTTCGTGCCGATCCACTTGTTGCCACCTTCGTGTCGTTCTTTCTGCTCTTCAAGGAGTTGCTTCAGGCGCTCGAGCAGTTTGTCGAGACCGCCCATGGCTTCGATCTGGGCCTTTTCCTCGGCGGTGAATTCACGCTGCAACTGGCGCTTGAGCCATTCGAGCGGCACGTCGACGTCGATGCCCTGAACATCCTGCACGCCTTTGAAGTAGGCACCGAAAGCACGATCGAATTTGTCGAAATTGCGCTCGTCCTTGACCAGCGTGGCCCGCGAGAGCACATAAAAATCATCAACCGACGGGCCGATGACATTCTTGCCGATGGCCTCCACCAGCGTGAGGTACTCCTTGATCGACACCGGAAGCTTGGCCTGCCGAAGGTGAAGGAAGAAGTCGATCAGCATGGTGTCTCCGTATGAGTGACGAGGTGCGGTGGCGAACAGTGTGCAGGGTGAGATGAGGCTGCGGTGTGTGGCGAAATGGCGCTGATGATTGAGGCTGGTGGACGTCGTATCACAGGCTGCGTCAGGGCTTGGGCAGCCGGGCCTGGCGGGCCGTCAGATGACGCCTGACCGCCGGCCACTCGGTATCGATGATTGAAAACACCACGGTATCGCGAAGGCTGCCATCGGCCAGCCGCTGATGATTGCGCAGCACACCATCCTGCTTGGCGCCGAGCTTGGCAATCGCCTCGCGTGAACGCTGATTGAACCAGTGCGTTCGGAATTCGACCGCCAGGCAGCCCAGTGACTCGAAGGCATGCGCGAGCAACAGCCGCTTGCACTCGGTGTTGAGGGCCGACTTGTGAACCGAACTCGAATAGAAGGTGGTGCCGATCTCAAGGCGTCGCTGCGATGCTTCGATGTTCATGAACCGGGTCGAGCCGACGATCAGGTCATCGCGCAGACGTCGAACCACGAAGGGCAGGGCGCCGCCCCCCGCCTGCTGTGCAAGCCCCGCGGTGATCCAGGCGTCGATGCCTTCAGGCGAGGGCACGATCGTGTACCAGAGCTTGTCGAGGTCGCCATCGCGGATGGCTGCAGCCAGACCCGGCCCATGTTCGGGAGCGATCGGTTCAAGCCGGACCAGATCGCCGGTGAGGGCGATCGGTCGGGGAGGCCACGGCAGCAGACCGTTATCCAACGCAGGCGCTCGGGTTGACGAGGTTCAGCGGTTATGACGCGCCATGAAGATCAGGCGCTCGAAGAGGTGGACGTCCTGCTCGTTCTTGAGCAAGGCGCCATGCAGCGGCGGGATTGCTGCCTTGCCGTCTTTTGACTGCAGCGCTTCGAGTGGAATGTCTTCGGCGACCAGCAGCTTGAGCCAATCGATGAGTTCGGAGGTCGAGGGTTTTTTCTTGATGCCCGGCAACTCGCGAATCTGGAAGAAGCTTTCCATGGCTTCGGCGAGCAGCTGCTTCTTGATGCCCGGATGATGGACATCGACGATCTTTTGCATCGTTTCCTTGTCGGGAAACTTGATGTAATGAAAGAAGCAGCGACGCAGGAAGGCATCGGGCAATTCTTTTTCGTTGTTCGAGGTGATCATCACCACCGGGCGATGCTTGGCTTTGATCAGCTGGCGCGTCTCGTAGCAGTAAAACTCCATGCGGTCGATTTCGCGAAGCAGGTCGTTGGGAAATTCGATGTCGGCCTTGTCGATTTCATCGATCAGCAGCACGACCGGGCGATCGGCATCGAAGGCCTGCCACAGCACACCCTTGACGATGTAGTTGGTGATGTCCTTGACCCGTTCGTCGCCGAGTTGCGAATCTCGCAGGCGCGACACCGCGTCATATTCATAGAGACCCTGCTGCGCCTTCGTGGTCGACTTGATATGCCATTGCAGCAGCGGCATGTCGAGGCTTTGCGCAACTTCCTCGGCCAGCATGGTCTTGCCGGTACCGGGCTCGCCCTTGATGAGCAAAGGGCGCTGCAGCTTGATCGATGCGTTGACCGCGAGCTTGAGATCGTCGGTGGCGACGTAAGAGGAGGTACCTTCGAATCGCATGAGTAGGTCCGTGTAATAGGGAAGAAATCTGGCGTCGAGTATACGTAATTACACCCGCTCGGGTAGAATCCGCGAGTTATGCCCAGCGGGGTGTGGCCTTGCAAAACGTTCCAATCTTCGATTAATCAGCGCGATCACAGCACGACCAATCTGCTCGATGAACCTGTCCTACTCGCCCCCTATGATGAAAAGTGCAATGTCTGCCAGTGTTTTCCCGGCCCTCCTGTTTTGTCTCGCAGCGGCCCTGATGTCGTCGCCCGCTCAGGCCCAGTCGGGCGAAGCCGTCGGCAACGCCGATGCCGGTCGCAAGAAGGCGTCGATGTGCATCGGATGCCACCAGATTCCCGGCTACAAGGCCTCGTTTCCCAGTGTCTACTCGGTGCCGCTGATCAGCGGTCAGTCGAGCAAGTACATCGAATCTGCACTCGCGGCCTACAAGAAAGGCGACCGCAGCCATCCGACCATGCGGTCGATAGCAGGCAGCCTGTCTGCTCAGGACATGGCCGACCTTGCCGCGCTCTACGGCAGCAAGTAATTCAGCAAGTCATCGATTGACCCTTCAGATGCTCAACACTTCCATGATGTCCAAGACGTTTACCTTTGTAGTTTTCCTGGTGTCGTCCGCCGCTTTCGTTGCCAGCGCAAGCGCTGCCGATGCGACCGCCGCCGCAGGCAAGGCGAAAGCCGATGCGGTCTGTGCCTCCTGTCATGGCAAAGACGGCAATACGCCGATCGACCCCTCTTATCCGAAGCTTGCCGGCCAGCATCGTGATTTTCTGGTTCGGGCCTTGCTCGATTACAAGAGCGGCGCTCGCAAGAACGCGATCATGGCCAGCCAGTCGCAGGCCTTGTCCCGTGCGGATATCGACGGTCTGGCTGATTACTACGCGAATCTGCCCGGCTCTTTGCAGGTCGCGATGCCCAAGTAATCCTGCTGCATTTTGCAGGGCAGGTGCCTCTTCAGAGACCCGGATGTTCGCAACCACCGATCTGTGCGATGACAATGAAGACCGCCTGGCCGATGGCAGGCTGCAGGTCGCAGCCCCAGGGTGGCTCGGTTTTGGCTCGACCATCCGATTCAGCGGTCCCGCGGTCACATTGCGCCTGCCCGATGACAACGCGCTGGTGCGAGCGACGCTCGAGCAGCCTGGACATGGCCGTGTGCTGGTGATCGATGCCGGCGCCAGTGCTGGCTGTGCACTGGTTGGCGGCAAGCTTGCCCAGTTGGGTCAGGACAACGGCTGGGGGGGCGCCATCGTCAATGGTGGCGTTCGGGATGCCGATGAACTCGATGCCTGCAAGTTTGGGGTGCGCGCGCTGCATCTCGTGCCGCGCCGCTCATCAAAGCGCGGCCTGGGCGAGCGTGACGTGGTGCTGAGCTTTGCCGGGGTAATCATCGCGCCCGGTGCGATCATCTATGCCGATCGCGATGGCTGGCTGGTGTCCGATCAGCTGCTTTAGTCAGACCTGCTGAGTCAGACGGAACTCAGATCAGCCCCTCGAACAGAATCGCATCGACCATATCGCCCATCGCAATCGCGGCCTGGTCGTGACGCAGCACCATCAGACCATTGGCTTCGCTCATCGAGCGCAGCACGCCTGAGCCCTGGCTGCCTGTCAGGCGTGCCTGCAGCATGCCGTCTTCGCCGATCCCGACAATCGCCCGCTGATATTCGGTGCGCCCCGGTTTTTTCTGGATCGCCGTCATGCTGCGAACCGGTACCGGCAGGACCGGGCGTGGTATCGCACCCGACTGGCGAATGAGTGCATCGCGCACGAAAAACAGAAAGGTGATCATGACCGCGACCGGATTGCCCGGCAGGCCGAAATAGCTGGCCCGGCCGATCCGGCCAAAAGCCATCGGTCGGCCTGGGCGCATGGCGATCGTCCAGAAGGCGACTTCACCGAGCCGATTCATGATTTCGCGGGTGAAGTCGGCCTCGCCCACCGAAACACCGCCCGAGGACACGATGGCATCGGCGGCCCGGCTCGCATCGCGAACTGCCGCCTCGAGCGCCTGCGGTGAATCGGGCACGACCCCCAGATCGATCAGCTCAACACCCAGGCGTGTCAGCATTCCCATCAGGGTGTAGCGATTGCTGTCGTAGACGCATCCGGGATCGAGCGGCTCGCCAAGTGAACGCAGCTCATCGCCGGTCGAAAAAAAAGCCACCTTCAGACGCCGCTGAACCGGCACTTCGGCGATGCCCAGCGAGGCGAGCAGTCCGAGTTCGGCCGGTCGCAGCAGTTGTCCGGCCGACACCGCAGGTGTTCCGGCGCACAGATCCTCACCGCGAAGTCGCCGATGCTGGCCCTGCTGTTGGCGGGCTGGAATGATGATGCGCTGACCGTCAGTGGCGACCAGCTCCTGAATCACGACGGTGTCGCATCCCGGGGGCATGACCGCGCCGGTCATGATCCGCACTGCCTGGTTCGGCGCCACGGTTCCGGTAAAGGGCTTGCCGGCCAGCGCGGTGCCGATCGACTCGAAGGCCTTGGGGCCATCGGTATCGAGATCGGCAAAGCGAAGCGCCCAGCCATCCATCGCAGCATTGTCGTGAGCCGGCACATTGATTGGCGAGATCACATCCCGTGCCAGAACCCGATCGAGCGCGCTGCGCAGCGGCACCAGCTCGATGCTGTCGATCGGCGTGATGAAGCGCTCGATCGCCTGGCGTGCCATCGCAACCGGCAAGGCGTTCGGATCAAAGTCGCTCAGGCTGCTGACGATGCCGGCGAGTGTTTCAGTGCGGGTCATTCGGCACGGTCTGGATCAAACTGACGCAATTCGTCAGCGGTGTTGAGATTGACGAAAGCCTGCTCGTCGGCGAAGTTGACTTCGACCACCCGCAAAGGCGCATACCAGGCGTCGATCCGGCGCCGGCCACTGGCCAGGAAGGCAGCGAGGTCGGGTTCTAGCGAGCGCTTGACCAGCGCAAAGACCGGATGCGGCTGATCGCCGGTGCGGGCCACCGCGAGTTGTGCATCGCCGTCAGCCGCGGCCTGCGCAAGGCGCACGACCAGATCCGCAGGCAGAAAAGGCGAATCGCAGGGGACTGTCATCACCCAGGGAGTGCTGGCAAAGGCCATCGCAGCCTGTAGCCCTGCCAGTGGTCCGGCGAAATCAGGGAGTCGGTCGCGAAAAACCGGCAGGCCAAAGGCCGCCCACTGATCGGCATTGCGGTTGGCGTTGATGGCGATCGGGCCAACCTGAGGCGTGAGACGCTCGATCGCATGGGCTGCCATGGGCCTGCCGCGAAAACGCTCAAGGCCCTTGTCGACACCCTGACCGTCGGCGCTCATGCGTCGGCCGAGACCGCCGGCCAGGATGATCCCTGTAATGTCAGCCCGCTGGATCGATGGCGGCCATGCAATGTCCGGCCGGTGCGCAGCCGGCGTAGCCATGCTGCTCAGCGGTGCGTCAGCGCGTGAGGCCATGGCGAACGAAGCGCTCAGCGCCGGTGAAAACCAGGTAGTGGCGTCCCTGGCAGCGGCCAATCAGAGTGATGCCGGTTTTTTGCGCAATGGCGTGCCCCATGCCGGTCAGTCCCGATCGCGACAGCAGGACCGCAATGCCCATTTGCGCGCACTTGATGACCATTTCTGAAGTCAGCCGACCGGTGGTGTAGAAGATCTTGTCGGCGCCGTCGATGCCTTCCAGCCACATCCAGCCGGCAATTGCGTCGACCGCATTGTGACGTCCGACGTCCTCGACGAAGCGCAGCATTTGAGGGCCGGCATCGTGGTTGACATCGTCGGTGGAATTGGCGAGCAAGGCACAGCCATGGACTGCTCCGGCGACCTTGTAGATTGACGCCATCTTGCGCACCAGATCCAGCACTGCCATCAGCGTGGTCTCGGTGATGATCGGACCCTTGGGCAGGCGCAGTGCCTCGATGTCGTCCATCAGGCTGCCAAAGACCGTGCCCTGTCCGCAGCCGGTTGTGACGGTGCGATGTTGCATGCGTTCGTCCAGCCCCTGCGACAGCGGGGTGTCAGGGCCGAGTTCCCAGATGCTCACACCACGCTCATGCAGACTGCGGCTGGTGATTGCAACCGAGTCGGTCTCCCAGTCGACCTGGACCGCGGCAATCGCATTGATCGAGCTGAGGATGCGCTGGTTGCGAAGCCAGCCAAGAGCCAGATGCTCTGGCGCGTCGCCCAGGGTCATGAGGGTGACGAGTTCGCGTTTGTCGAGATAGAGCGTCAGCGGATGCTCGCCCGCGATCTCGGTGGCGACGGTCTCGCCATGTTCATTGATGGCGTCGACCGTGGTGGTGACAGCGCGGGCTTCGCAGGTGAGTTCGATCGGATTCATGGCTCAAGACTGCCGCACTCAGCCACCGATGTAACTCATTTCGATCTTTCGCAGACCCTGAGTCTGTGAAGACCGGATCTCGGAATATCGGTCGGCGCGGGATTGCCACAGATGGGCAATGGCACCGGCCAGTTGCCCGTCGCTTGCACCACCGCGCAGCAGCCCGCGAAGATCGTGACCCGATGCAGCAAAGAGGCAGGTATAGAGTCGGCCTTCGGTCGACAGGCGGGCACGTGAGCAATCGGTGCAAAAGGGTTCGGTCACCGATGAAATCACACCGATTTCGCCAGATCCGTCGAGGTAGCGCCAGCGCGCTGCCACTTCGCCGCCGTATTGCGCGGCGATCGGTTCGAGCGGGAAGACCGCATGAATGGCGCCCACCACGTCACGGCTGGGCATGACGTCATCAAGGCGCCAGCCATTCGAGGCGCCGACGTCCATGAATTCGATGAAACGCAGCACATGCCCAGATCCGCGAAAGTGCTTCGCCATCGGCAAGATCTGGTGGTCGTTGACGCCGCGCTTGACGACCATATTGATCTTGATCGAGCGAAAACCGGCCTTCGCGGCTGCGTCGATGCCGTCAAGTACGTCGCAGACCGGGAAGTCGACATCGTTCATTGCGCGAAAGACATCGTCATCGAGCGCATCAAGGCTGACCGTGAGGCGCTGCAGGCCAGCGTCGCGCAGTGCAGCGGCCTTGCGGGTCAGCAGCGATCCATTGCTTGTGAGGGTGAGATCGAGCGCCCGGGCATTGACCGTGGTGAGTCGGGCAAGCCGTTCGATCAGTTTCTCGAGATCCTTGCGCAGCAGCGGCTCGCCACCGGTCAGCCTGACCTTCTCGACACCATGCGAGACGAAGACCTTGACGATGCGCTCGATTTCTTCGAAGCGCAGCAGGGAGGACTGCGGCAAGAACGCGTAGTCGCGATCGAAGACCGATTTGGGCATGCAGTAGCCGCAGCGAAAATTGCAACGGTCGGTCACCGAGACCCGAAGGTCATGGAGCGGGCGGCCTCGTGCATCGATCAGGCGCCCGGTAGGGGCCTGCTGCGACTCGGGAACGTACGGCAGCGCTGTATCGTAGCGCTGTTCGGCGATTGGAATGGTGACGCGTTCAGTCATGGGCAAGCCTCTGCCCGATGTTATCAGCGCCAGCCGTCTCGAAGATCGGCTCGGGCAGTTGAGTCAGGAGTACGCCGGGCGGGCTGCACCCGGCGTACGCCATGACCCGCATCAATCCGGCATCAATCCGGTTTGGTCGACGGGCCGGTTTCGACCTGCATGAGCGGCTCGGCAGGCACCACCGCGCGTGGCTTGCGCACTCGCGGCGCTCTGACCACCGGTACCACCACTTCCGGCTCGGCCATCGCGGACGGTGCTGTCTGTACCCACTGCAGTCCTGCGCTTTCAACCACCGCTATCAGACTGCTGGTGTCGGCGATCGGTGCGGCAGCACTGGTCTGGACTGGTGCTGTCACGGCCGCCGCGACTGGCGCGACAGCGACCGAAGCGGTCAGCGCTGTGTCAGGTCTGACTGCCTGTGCCACCACCACCTCAGGGGCAGGCGGGGCGGCTTCGATGACCGGATCCGGGATCGACACTGCAGGCGGCTCGGCGCGGGCAACCGCCACCTGGACGGGCGCTGCGACCGGCATGACCACCGGCGCGGGCGTGACAGTCACCGTCTCGACGACGACGGCGACAGGCTCGATTGCAGCTTGCTCGGCAGGCAATACAGGTTTTGATGACGAAGCGATCGCCTCAATCGCCTCAATCGCCTCAATCGCCTCAATCGCCTCAATCGCCTCAATCGCCTCAATCGCCTCAATCGCCTCGGAGTTGGTCGGTGCAGCCGCAATATCGATGCTGGCCTGCGCTGTGGGCTCGCCCAGGAAGGACGGTTCGGCGCCCGTTGCCTCAGACCCGGCTTCCTCGTTGCCAGCGTTGTCGCCATCGTTTTGGGCCTGGCCGCGATCACGGCCGCGACCGCCGCGACGGCGGCGGCTGCGTCGGCGCGCTTCGCCGGCCTCACCCGCTTCTGCGGACTCGCCGTCCGGCACTTCGGCTGCCGTCATGCTCGCCTCGATGGCAGCGTTGGCAGGCAATGCACCCGACATATCGAGTTCTGCCTGCATCGGCTGACCTGATTGCTCTGGCGTGCGCCGCGGCTCACGCCGGCGTCTCGGCTCATCCGTTTTGGCAGGCGTCTGCGCAGCAGTGCCGGTATCGATCGCTTCGGCGGTTGCCAGATCCTCGTTGATCTCTGGCGCCCGGGGCTTCGGTACGCGGGGCGGACGATCACCATTATGTCGGTCGGAGCGACCCCGGCGGGCTTCGCTGCTCTCCTGGACTGCCTGCCTCTCGCGATTGTCACGCGATTCACGCGGCTCGCGGGGTTC
>CANKWX010000053.1 GCA_947487165.1 Burkholderiales bacterium | reverse complement strand
GATCACAAAGCCCGCGTTGCCAAATCAATCCGCAAGAGCTACCCGTCGGGCATTCCGGCCTACGGTGCCGATGCGGTGCGTTTTACCTTCGCCTCGCTGGCCACCTTCGCGCGCACGCTCAACTTCGATCTCAACCGCTGCGAGGGCTACCGCAATTTCTGCAACAAGCTCTGGAACGCAACCCGGTTCGTGCTGATGCAGACCGAAGGACGCGACTGCGGTCATGCACCCCACACACCTGATCAGTGCGTGCCCGGCGGCTATCTGTACTTCACACCGGTCGACCGCTGGATCAGCTCGCAACTGCAGCGGGTCGAGGCCTCGGTTGACGCCGCACTCAGCGAATACCGCTTCGACAATGCCGCACGCGAGATCTACGAATTCGTCTGGAACAACTACTGCGACTGGTATCTCGAGCTCGCCAAGGTCAACCTCGCATCGCCGGATGAAGCGGTGCAGCGGGCCACGCGGCGCACCCTGCTGAGCGTGCTCGAGACCATCCTGCGACTGGCCCATCCGATCATTCCCTTCATCACCGAAGAGCTCTGGCAGAAGGTCGCACCGCTGGCCAATCGCTATGGCGAGCCGGGTCAGGCACCGCTCACCGGTGCCGCGCTCGACGAGGCGGTGGCGCAAAGTCGGGTGTCGATCATGTCGCAGCGCTATCCGGTGAGCCAACCGGGCAAGATCGATCCGGTGAGCGAAGCCATCGTGGCCGAGCTTCGGCAGATGATCGACGCCTGCCGTGCGCTGCGCGGCGAGATGACCATCTCGCCCGCGGTGAAGCTGCCACTGGTGATCGCCGGCGACGCTACCCGCATCGCCTTGCACGCACCTTATCTGCAGGCACTGGCGAAGCTGTCGGGCGTGGTGGCGGTCGCAGCACTGCCTCAGGACTCGATCGCGCCGGTCCAGATCGTGGGCGACTTCAGACTGATGCTGCAGGTCGAGATCGATGTCGGCGCCGAGCGTGATCGGCTCGATCGCGAGATCGAACGCGTGCGAACCGAGGTCAATCGTGCCCAGGGCAAACTCGGCAATGCCGGTTTCGTCGATCGCGCGCCACCGGCTGTGGTCGCACAGGAGCGCGAACGCCTTGCCGGCTTTGAGACCACACTGACGCGTCT
Source organism: Burkholderiales bacterium (assembly GCA_947487165.1). Taxonomy (GTDB): domain Bacteria; phylum Pseudomonadota; class Gammaproteobacteria; order Burkholderiales; family Burkholderiaceae_E; genus UBA4615. Next base: position 22,351 of record CANKWX010000053.1, on the reverse strand, counting down.
GATCGAGCAGCGCGGCAAGCTCGGCTGAGGGCGACTGTCTCTGATCGATTGCGCAGGCCGAATCGATTGTCGACTAAGGGTGAACAGTGGCTGCCGGCCAGAAGCGGACCTTGGTGACCTGCTCTGAATTTGCTCTGCCGGCCCGCCTTGGATGACCGGTTTACGGCGGGCAACTTGGGCTCTGCTTTGGCTCGTCCCGGCCAGCAGCGGTCGAACACGACCGTCTGTTTCACGATCAGAACGTCGGCGTTAGATCCGCCGAATATCGACGGCTGGCGTATCACTATGCCCATGCAATTGCATGTCCGTTCGGCACCGTCGACGGGAAGCACTTTAACCATTTACCGTCTGCTCGAAGGCCTGCTCGAACCTCCGGGAAGCAACGCCCCGAGCATGAATATCAGGGTTGCAGCAGGTTCTTGTAAATCCTGCCGTCCTTCATGATGAGCACAAAGTTCTTCGCAGGATCGGCGACGAGATCGAGGTTGGCCAATGGATCGCCGTCCACCAGCAGCAGATCGGCGTAGGCGCCGGGCTCAACCACACCGAGCTTGCCCGGGTAGGGGTTGCGCGGCCCCGATAGCTGAAACACCTGGGCATTGTCGTAAGTGACGAGCTTCAGCACCTCGGCTGGCGTGAACCACTGGCGCAGCTTCGGGATGTCCTTGTTCTGGTTCTTGTTCTGCTCGGGGTTGAACAGGAAATCAGTGCCCCAGAGCAGCTTGACGGTGGCCTCATCGAGCAGCTGTCCGTGTTCGATCACCTTCACCCCGGCTTCAACCGATCGGCGCACCGACTTCGCGTTGTAAGCGTGCACGGTCACGTAGGTGTTCCAGTCGTCGGCAGCCTCGACCGCGGCCTTCAGTTCGTCGAGCGTGTACTGCGTGACGTCCAGCGGGTCATAGGCGGTGGCCGCGCCGCCGCCGGCATGCACCTTGATCTGTGTGGCGCCGTAGCGGAGGTTCTCGCGCGTCGCGGTCAGCACCTCGTCGCGGCCGTCGGCAATGAAGCTAAAGCCCATCTCTTCACCAAGCGAGGGCTTGCCGAAGAAGCGCCGCGAGCGCTCGCTGGGCAGCCTCGAGTCGCCGTGGCCCGAGGTCTGCGAGATCATTGCGCCGCTCGGATAGATGCGTAGGCCAACGGCCAAGCCGTCGTCGATGGACTTTTTGATGCCGAATACAGGCCCCCCGAGGTCGCGCACGGTGGTGAAGCCGCGCAGTAGGGTCTGTCGCGCCTCTTCTGCCCCGCGGGCCTCGATCTGCTCGAACCTGGCACCCGGGTCGGACATCTGCGCCATGGTGCTGGCCGTCATCACGATGTGCACATGGTTGTCGATCAGCCCGGGCATCAGCGTGCGGCCTTCGCCGGCAACGCGCGTCAACGTGGCCTCCGACGGCGGGCTGATCGGAGCTGCCGAGATCGAATGGATCTTGTTACCGACGATGAGCACGTTCGAAGGCGCCGACAGGCGTTCGGATCTGCCATCAAAGACGCGTACGTTCTCGATCAGCACGGCGGTGGGCTTAGGTGGCGGCGCCGTGGTTGCCGGCGCAGCGCCTGTCTGAGCAACGGCCAGGCCAGCGCTGAGGGTCAAACACAGCAGGGTCAGGCAAAGCAGTCGTCGCATCGGTGTCATAGTCAGTCCCATCGCTGTAGAGGAGCCGATTCTGAACTCATCCCGCGCGTTCGACGTCTTGGCTCATACAGGCGGCCTCCAGCAAACAGCTGAACATGCACGACAATGAACTGGTTTTGCACCGCCGACAGCCATGATCCGAACGCTTGCCTTTGCCAACTATCGATCGCTGCGCGATCTTGTGGTGCCTCTGGATCGGCTCACCGTCATTACCGGTGACAATGGCAGCGGCAAGTCGAGTTTGTATCGCGCGTTGCGCCTGATTGCCGATACCGCTCAGGGCAGGTTGATCGCATCGCTTGCACGCGAAGGTGGACTCGAATCGACCTTGTGGGCGGGCCCTGAATCGCTCACGGCAGCGATGCACAGGGGTGAGAAACCCGTGCAAGGCACGCGCCGAAGCGAACCGGTAAACCTGCGACTGGGGTTTGCGTCCGACGACTTCGGATATGCCGTCGATTTGGGTTTACCTAGTCCCAGTCGCTCGGCGTTTGCCCGTGATCCGCATATCAAGCGTGAGTGCATCTGGAATGGCCCGCTCATGCGACGCGCAGGCCTTCTGGTCGATCGACACAATGCGGTGGTCCAGAGTCGCAGCTCAGACGGCGATTGGCAGATTGCTGCACAGCATCTGGCCGGATTCGACAGCATGTTTTCGCAGTTTGGGGATCCTCGCGGAGCCCCAGAAGTGCTGATGCTGCGCGAGCGCATGCGCGCCTGGCGCTTTTATGACCACTTGCGCACGGATGCTGAGGCACCCGCGCGCCGCCCGCAGGTTGGGACCCATACCCCGGCGCTGGCGGATGACGGCGCCGACCTGGGCGCAGCCTTGCAAACCATTCGCGAGATCGGAGATGCCGAAGCGCTGGATACTGCGGTCGATGATGCATTTCCCGGTGCCCGAGTTGAGATCGCCGTCGATAAGGGACGATTCGAGGTGCTGATGCATCAGCCAGGGCTGCTGCGGCCGCTGCAAGCTGCTGAGTTGTCTGACGGCACACTGCGCTATCTGTTGTTGCTGGCGGCGCTTATGACGCCTCGGGTCCCGCCGTTACTGGTTCTCAACGAACCCGAAACCAGCCTGCACCCTGATCTGCTGCCAGCGCTAGGCCGGTTGATCGGTTCGGCAGCCAGCCGCACTCAGGTTGTTGTGGTGACTCATGCTGCCCGATTAGTGACCTCGCTCGCCTCGCAATCCGATTGCCTTGCCTTGACGCTGCGCAAGTCATTGGGCGAGACGAGCATCGAAGGCATCGCCAAGCTGGAAAAGCCGCGCTGGCAGTGGCCATCACGTTGACCGGATATTGCTCGAAGCAGTCGGCGGCCGCTCGATCGTGATCTGGTCACAATTGCGTCGAACGACGCGTTGTCGAACGGCAGCTTACGGGCATCGAACTTTCAATGTCACCTTTCTGGCGATGAAGCTGAAGGTTCGGCCGTCGCAACCCGACCCGAAGCCGCCGTCGGCATCTTTCAAGTCGACCGGCTGGTCCACTCGGTACCGGTCGTTCGCAATGAGGGTCACCGGGTTGGTCGATTGCCGGATCAGAACCATCGCTTGCGGTTGATCGTTGACAATACGTATAACTCACTTATCATCATGGCGTGAACTCGATCAACTGGCAACCGAAAGCTTTGCGGCAACTTCGCAAGATCGACGCTCATGCGGGCAAGAAAATCCGAGCGGCAGTGAGCACCGAATTGCTTGACTTGTCGAAGGCCAGAAACGTAACGGCCCTGACAAATCATGAGCACGGCTATCGCCTTCGCGTAGGCAACTACAGGGTCTTCTTCGATTTTGACGGAGCAGTCCGAATCGTGAGCATTGAAGAGGTCAAAAAGCGCGATGAACGCACGTACTGAATTTCAGATCATCGTCGGTCAAGACGGCAAGCCCGCATTCGTGGTTGTGCCTTATGAACAGTTCCGCCGGATGAATGGGGGGTTCACACATGGCAGCGTGCCGAACGAAGTTGTGAATCTCTCCTTTGAGCGGGGCGTGTCGGCCATGGCGGCCTGGCGCGAGCACTTCGGCCTGACACAGGCTGAAGTAGCGACCCGCATTGGCATTACCCAAGCAGCCTATGCACAGATGGAACGGGTCAAGCAGCCGCGCAAAGCGACACTTGAGAAAGTCGCTGCAGCGCTCGGTCTTGAGGTCGAACAACTCCGCTGGTAAGCATGCGCGCAGCGCCTTGCGCTGCCCACAACGCCTTGTTCAAGCTGACCAACTACGGCAGATTGGGTAACCATTGAACAACCGCACGCCCGTTTGCTGAATGTCCGCTTCTGGCCGACAACAGCCTCTCGAGCGCCCTCAGATTGCTCCATGGGCCAAGAGCAGAATTGGCATCAACTGGTTGTGTCGCGGATCCAATTCTCGACGGCCAATCCTGAGATTCCCCTGAAATGGCGTTCGTTGCCCGTCACGAGCACGGCGCCGACCGACAGTGCATGAGCAGCAATCATTTCGTCGAAGTCACCAATCGGCGTCCCAGCTTGGCGCAGTTGCGCCCGCAGACGGCCATGCGCTGCGGCAGCAGTTGAATCCCATGCGAGGGTGGTCGCCACCGCCAAGAAGGCATCTGCAGCGCGGATGAGAATCGTGGCTTCAGGACGCAATGAAATTCCGTAGCAGATCTCGGAATGCGTTACGGCCGATATGCACCAATCTGCCGGGTCTAGTTGGAGGAGCCTCTCGTCCATCAGCGGATTGCCACGCATGACTGCGCTGACGGCGTTGGTGTCGAGCATGTACAAAGCCATCAGCGCTCCGGACGGCCATCGCCGAAATCGGCGAATGGGTCGCGGTCTTCAGTCCGCTGGTCGCGCTCGTTGGGCGACAAAAAGGTGTCCGGAAGTGCCCCGAGCGAGTTGCGCGTGGCCATGTAAGAGGCGTAGGGCTGCGGCGCATGCCGCGAAAGGACCACGTCACCGGCAAGGTTGCGCCGCACGTAGACGGCGTCAACGTCGGTGAATCGGAACTCGGCGGGCAGGCGCACGGCTTGACTGCCACCGTGCGAGAAGATCCGGGCTAACTTGGTCATCATCGTGCCTCCAGAACTAAGTATCTACATAGTAGATACCTTCGGCATCCTTGTAAACCAGTCGAGGGTTGCTCGAGCGCCCACAGCACTGATCTGCCGGCCAGCCCACCCGATTCCGGACGTGTCTGAACAACCGATTCTGGCCGGTAAGTGCCCCCCACCAACCCGCGGCGGCTGACAGCTAAACAACGCATAGCGGCCCTACGGCTGCGAAGTTCCGGTATGCGTCACATAGCGGTCTGTCGATGTCCGGCAGCCAGCATCGGTATGCGACCCGAAGCGGAAGGTGATTTAGGAGAATGAATCCTCCCCCGAAAGCTGTCGTTCAACGTAGAGCTAACCGGCGCTGCGCGGCCTTTTCGCGCAGCGTCCAGCGACCGAAGGGAGCGAGGTTGAGCGCCATGTTAGGGGGCGGGCTTAACGCGAGCCTTGAGGTCGGGCCACAGAAGTATGGCGACGCCACTGATGCAGACGGCGGTGAGAATGACACCTTGAGTAAGCTCGGATGCCGAAACACTAAGCCCGGAAAAGCTGCGAGTGACGTTATGCACGATGACGGCGCCGAATAGGTAAGCGGGAATGCATAGAAGTGCAGCACTGACCCGGCGACACAGTGTGAGTGCGACGGAGAGCCGATTGGGTATGACCGCTGGGAGCCAAAGGGGGGCGGAAAAAAGCGCGCCTGCGACAAGCCAAAACACTACTGTGGCTGCGCTGAAGCTCTCAGGTTCGACGGCGTTAGAGAATCCGCTGCCCACCACCGCGACGAAACCACAAACGAGTGTCGCGGCCAGCAGAAGAATCAGCCGTAGAGGCACAGACATTCAAACCACCTAACGTTAAAGCTCAGGGGCGCGCCGCAAGCGACGCGTCCCGCTGGAGCGCAGTGTTAGGGGAAAGATGCTTGTGTGCCAACCAAGCTCCAAGCACCAGCAAGAGCGCATAGGCTAAGACCTCGTAGGCAGAGATAAGCAGCGCGAGGTCATGGCGTGAAAGGTCTAGAATTTCTGGGGCACGTAACAGAACGACAGGCAAACTGATTGCCAGGGCCGCATAACAGGAATACCGGTGGAACACCTTTGCCAAGGGGTAACTCAGCAAGGCAGACACAAGAGTAGCCGCGAGAAAACCTTGCAGAATTATGGCCCCGTAGATCAAGGACTGGTTGGGGCTCACGATGATTTCACTGAGATAGGCAAGCGCGTGCGTATACACAAAGAATCCTACGAAAGGGAAAAGAATCAGAAGGATCAAGCGAATAGCAAATGACATAGTGTTGTTCACTCGATTTTGACGAAACCAGAACTAACTAAAGCGATTGATAACCAAACCGCAGCGAGGATTGACGCCTTCAAACCATCGCCATCGCGTAACTTTCCAAGCAGCGCCTTGTAAAGGTAAAAAGCGAGCACAAGCCCAAACAGCCACTGAATCGTTTTGAGAAGGTCCACGCGAAACCCCAAACTATTGGTTTATCAAGCGCGCCTTGCCGGATAACTCTGAACGACGCTGCATAACCCAGGCAACATTCGCTTGCCCAAGTTCTTAATAGCGCTGCCCAAAGTGGCGCCTGAATGTAATTTTGTGCAGTACTGAATTAATGCGTAAATCGGCAGCAGCCGCGCTTAATGTGCCAGCCCTGTCGGCGCCGCACAAGTTGGGCGATTGCCTCGCCGCCGCGAGGACGATGCGATGCCACAGACTCACCTTGGTTCGTCGCAGCCGCACGCAGCACCGCGGCCCGTCACGGCCGATGCGAAGCCGCCCTTGCGTGCGTCTCGGCTGCTGGATCAGGTGCGCGAAAGGGTTCGTTACCTGCATTACAGCCGGCGCACCGAGGAGGCATACGTGCATTGGTGTAGGGCCTTCATCCGCTTTCACGGGCTGCGTCACTGCTTTGCGACGCACTTGCTGCAAGACGGATACGACATCCGCACAGTTCAGGACCTGCTCGGACACGCCGACATGGCAACGACCATGATCTACACACACGTATTGAAGATGGGCGGCGGCGCTGTGCGCAGCCCGCTTGACGCGCTGGTTACTCGCGCGCGACCCCAAAGCGGACCTTGATGAGCGTCCGCTTCTGGCCGGAGGCTGATGGCTGCGAACGGCTGCTTCGGAAATGTAGAACCGGGCGGAAGTCGGTCCGAGCGTCGGGCTGCTTTGGAGAACCCTGAAGGACTGCTTTGGGTCGAAAGCTGCCGGTCACTTGGAAACAACGCACTACAGGCGTCGCCCGCCGAAAGGCTAGCGACGCTTGAGATAAAAACTCAGGGCGTCGCCGGCCTGCGATTGCGCAAGCAACTCGTTGCCGGTCTGGCGGGCAAAGGCTTCAAAGTCGCGCTTGGCGCCCGGGTCGGTGGAGATCACCTTGAGCACCTGACCACTGGTCAGCTCTGCCAGCGCCTTCTTGGCCTTGAGGATCGGCAGCGGGCAATTCAGCCCGGTGGCATCGACCTCGACGTCAAACGATTGGGATTCGGGGAGCATGGCGCGATCGCAGGTTGATAACACGCGAAGTGTAGCCGCAGGAAGCGCCTCAGTCTCGAAGCACCGACCGCCCGACGCCAACGATGCCGGTCCCGAGCATGGCGGCCATGCCCCAGAACAGCAGGCCGACACCAAACACAGCGCCCAGCGCACCGAATGCCGTCGGCAGCGCGGTCTGCATGCCCATGACCAGGGCCAGACGCAGACCGGTCGCCTCGCCCAGACGCCCCTCGGGCACCGATCGGGCCATGATCGACAGTGTCATCGGCTGCGACACGCCCAGCCCCAGACCAAGCAGGAACGACAGCGCGATCAGGGATTCAAGCGTCGAAAACAGCGGGTAGCAGGCATACACGAGCGCTGCGACCGCCATGGCCGCGAGCACCACACGCCATTCGGACACGTTCATGAGAAAGAGCGGCACCACCATCCGCACCACCAGCGTGGCCACCGCGAAGGCCCCGAGGATCAGTCCGATACCTGACGCCGAAATGCCGATCTTCGTGCAATAAAGCGGCACTACGAACTGATTGACCTCCCAAGCCGAGGAAATCAACACGACCACGACATAGAGCCGGCGCATGTCGGCAGTCACCAGCAGATCCCGCAGTCGCTGAGGCGAATCGGCGGCGGGCGGTTCAGCGTGCTGCTCGATGAGACGGGCGCTGATCAGGCGCTGCCACACGAAGGCGATCATCGGCAGCAGGGCAAAGAGACAAAATGCCAGCCGATTGCCGGGCCCGTCGATCAGGAAACCGGCGCTGGTCGGCCCGATGAATGCCGACACTGAAAAGCCGATCGTCATGACGCTCAGGTTGTGTCGGCGCTCCTCGTTGCTGCCCAATTGACTGATCAGTTTCTGGATGCCGAGATGAAAGGGCATGAAGCCGATCCCCACCAGCACTGCCGACGCAATCAGCGCCGGCATCGACAATGACAGCCCCGGCAGCAGGATCCCGACAGCCAGCACCAGCGTGCCCAGTCGCATCGGCCAACGCGAGCCGGTCCGGTCGATCAGGCGCCCCAGGGGAATGGCCATCAGCATCGGCGGCATCGCGAGCAGCGACAGCAACAGGCCCACCTGGAAGGTCGTGGCGTTCAGGTGCAGCGCGGTGATCGTGAGGCAGACCCGGGCGCCGGAAAACGCGACATGGTTGAAGATGGTCAAACCAACCAGCGAGCGTATTCCTGCCTGCGCAGGGGGCCCCGAGGGAATGAAGGCGTCGGGGTCTGCCGCCGGTTGGCTCACGCGCGTTCGGCCACCCAGCCGGACACCGAGGCGAGCGCCGCCGGCAGGGCCGCCGCATCGGTGCCGCCTGCCATCGCCATGTCGGGCTTGCCGCCACCCTTGCCGCCGACCTGCTGCGCGACAAAATTGACCAGTTCGCCGGCCTTGACCTTACCGATTGCGTCCGGCGTGACACCGGCGGCGATCTGCACCTTGCCGTCGACCACCGCTGCCAGCACGATGACCGCCGGGTGCAGTTTGTCCTTGAGCTTGTCCATGGTTTCGCGAAGCGCACGGGCATCAGCGCCATCGAGCTGGGCGGCAAGCACCCTCAACCCTTTGATGTCGACCGCGCTCGCCAGCAGATCGTCGCCCTGACTGGCTGCAAGCTTCGACTTCAGGCGAGCAAGCTCGCGGTCGGCCACCCGCGAGGACTCAAGCAGCTGTTCGATCTTGCCGCGCAATTCGGACACAGGGGCCTTGAAGGCAGCGGCCGCCTCAGAAAGCGCCGACTCGACGCCCTGCGCCCAGCCGAGCGCGCCCGCGCCGGTCACCGCCTCGACGCGTCGGATACCGGCTGCGACACCGCCTTCCGAGATGATCTTGAACAGACCGATATCGCCAGTGCGGCTCACATGCGTGCCGCCGCACAACTCTCGGCTGGAGCCGATATCAAGCACGCGAACGGTATCGCCATACTTCTCGCCAAAGAGCGCCGTCGCGCCGCCGGCAAGCGCCTCATCGAAGGACAGCAGCTGCGATCGGGTTGCCGCATTGGCCAGCACTTCCTCGTTGACCAGCGCCTCGACATCGCGAATCTGCGCGGCTGTCATCGGCGAATGGTGCGAAAAATCGAAGCGGGTCTTGTCGGCATCGACCAGTGACCCTTTCTGCTGGACATGACCGCCGAGCACCTCGCGCAAGGCCTTGTGCATCAGATGGGTCGCCGAGTGATTGCGCTGCGTTTGTGCGCGCTGGCGCACATCGACCATCGCGCTGACCTCATCGCCGATCGCGAGCTGCCCTGACTCGAGCCGACCGTGATGGCCGAACACATCAGCCTGGATCTTGAGCGTGTCGGCCACGGCAAAACGCGCCGCGCTGGTGGCGATGATGCCCTGATCGCCAACCTGACCGCCCGACTCGGCATAGAACGGCGTGCGATCAAGCACCACCACCGCATTGCTGCCGGCCTCGACTCGCGTCACCGCGACACCGTCGACATAAAGACCCGAAACACGCGCGCCGGCGATATCGAGCTGGTCGTAGCCATGGAAATGCGTGGCCACTCCGGAATAATCGAGCGAGCCACCGGCCTTGAACTTTCCGGCTGCCCGCGCGGTTTCGCGCTGCCGGTTCATGGCGGCCTCGAAACCTGCCTCATCGACCGACACACCGCGTTCGCGGCAGACATCGGCGGTCAGGTCAAGCGGAAATCCGAAAGTGTCGTAGAGCTTGAAGGCGGTCTCTCCGTCGAGCACTCCCGGATCGGATGACAACGCGGCATTCAGGATCTGCATGCCGTGCTCGAGGGTCTCGCCAAAGCGCTCTTCTTCCTGGCGCAGCACGTCGATCACCTGCTGCTCGGCCTCGCGCAGCTCGGGATAGGCATCGCCCATCGCCTTGACCAGATCGGGCACCAGCCGGTGAAAGAAGGGCCGGCTCTGACCCAGCTTGTGGCCATGGCGCAAGGCGCGACGGGCGATGCGACGCAGCACATAACCGCGGCCCTCGCTACCCGGAATGACCCCATCGACGATCAGGAACGAGCAGGCGCGGATATGGTCGGCAATGACACGCAACGACGGCGTCAGCAGATCGGTGATGCCGGTCTCGCGTGCGGCGGCGGCAATCAACTGCTGAAAAAGATCGATCTCGTAATTGCTGTGCACGCCCTGCAGTACCGCGGCGATACGCTCCAGGCCCATGCCGGTGTCGACGCAGGGACGCGGCAGGGGCGTGAGCTTGCCCGAAGCATCGCGCTCGAACTGCATGAAGACCAGGTTCCAGATCTCGATGTAGCGATCGCCGTCTTCGTCGGGACTGCCGGGCGGGCCGCCGGCAACATCAGGGCCATGATCGAAGAAGATCTCGGAACACGGACCGCAGGGGCCGGTGTCGGCCATCTGCCAGAAATTGTCGGACGCATAGCGCGCGCCCTTGTTGTCACCGATGCGAATGATGCGCTCGGCAGGCACGCCAATCTCGTTGGCCCAGATGCCATAGGCCTCATCGTCTTCGGCGTAGACCGTGACCCAGAGCCGCTCGGCGGGCAACTGGTAAACCTTGGTCAGCAGTTGCCAGGCGAAGCGAATCGCATCCTGCTTGAAATAGTCGCCGAAGGAGAAATTGCCGAGCATCTCGAAGAAGGTGTGATGCCGGGCGGTGTATCCGACATTTTCGAGATCGTTGTGCTTGCCGCCGGCACGCACGCTTCGCTGCGAGGTCGTGGCGCGCTTGTAAGGGCGCTGCTCCTTGCCCAGAAACACATCCTTGAACTGGACCATGCCGCTGTTGGTAAACAGCAGGGTCGGATCATTCGCCGGCACGAGCGACGAAGAGCGCACGATCGTGTGACCTTGCGATTCGTAAAACTCGAGGAACTTGCTGCGGATATCGGCCGAATTCATCTCTTTGATTTCACAGGAAAATCGGATCAACTCGCAAGATTATCACAGGGTCTGCGCGACTTAGCCGACCCGGAACCGGCATGAATGCGGCTAACATCGACCATCACTCTTACTGATTGGAATGCCATGCCCAGCGCCCTCGACGGAATTCGCGTCCTCGATCTTTCCCGCGTGCTCGCAGGTCCCTGGTGCGCGCAAAACCTGGCCGATCTCGGTGCCGATGTCATCAAGGTCGAGCGCCCGGGCGCGGGCGACGACACCCGCGGCTGGGGGCCGCCCTTTCTGAAGGATCGCGACGGCACCGACACCACCGATGCGGCCTACTACCTTGCCGCCAACCGCGGCAAGCGATCGATCACGGTCAATCTCGCAAGCGATGAGGGTCGCGAGATCATTCGCGGCCTGGCTGCGATCAGCGACGTGGTCATCGAGAACTACAAAGTCGGTGATCTCAAGAAATACGGCCTCGACTACGACAGCCTCGCGGCAATCAATCCCAGACTCATCTACTGCTCGGTCACCGGATTCGGGCAGACCGGGCCCTGGTCGCATCGTGCCGGCTACGACTTCATCATCCAGGGTATCGGCGGGATGATGTCGATTACCGGCGAGGCCGATGACCGACCCGGTGGCGGACCGCAGAAAGTCGGTGTGGCGGTGGCCGATCTCATGACCGGCACCTTTGCCACGCAAGCCGTGCTCGCAGCGCTCTTTCATCGCGAGCGAACCGGCGAGGGCCAGCACCTCGACCTCGCCCTGCTCGACGTGCAGGTCGCCATGACCGCCAACATGAGCTCAAACTTTCTGCACAGCGGCGAGGCACCACGGCGCTGGGGCAATGCCCATCCCAACCTCGTGCCCTATCAGACCTTCAAGACCGCCGACGGCTGGATCATCGTGGCCGCCGGCAACGACGGGCAATGGCGCAAGTTCTGCGCGCTCGGTGGCGAGGAGCAGCTGTGCGATGACCCGCGCTTTGCCCGCGTCCAGGACCGCATCCGCAACCGGGATGCGCTGCTGCCACTGCTCGCAGCAATGGTCGAAAAGCGCTCGTCGGCCGACTGGATTTCCGGCATGGAGACCGCGGGTGTGCCCTGCGGCCCGATCAACGACCTCAAACAGGTCTATGACAATCCGCAGGTCAAGGCGCGCGGCATGCGCATCGAAATCGAACGCGCCGACGCTGGCCCGGTAGCCCTGGTGGCCAATCCGATCAAGGCCTCGCGCACCCCGCCGACCTATCGCCGGCCACCGCCGCGACTGGGCGAGCATACCGACGAGGTGCTGGGCAGCGTGCTCGGATGGGATTCGCAGCGGATTGCAGCAGCACGCAAGGGCGGCGCAATTGGTACATGAAGACACGTGAGGTATGTGATGGCGCCCGACTGCAGCATGATTTGAACGATCCGCATCGTTGAACCCTTGCGACATGAAGCGGGTCGGGTAGTATTCGGCATCCTGCGTTCGGGCCAGCCTCTGACGCAGTTTCTAAAACATCACATCCCACTGGCGGGAGACAACCATGCAAATTCGTAATCAGCGCGATTTTTGGGCGGGGGTGCTTTTCATCGTCACCGGCCTCATCTTTATGGTGCTGTCGCGGCAGTACAACCTCGGTACCTCGGCCAAAATGGGCCCCGGTTACTTTCCGATGGCGCTCGGCGGCCTGATGGCAATACTGGGTGTCATGGTGATGATTCCGTCAGTACTGAAAAGTTCGGAAATTCTGAAGGTCACCAAGATCGAACCGCGGATGATTCTGCTGGTGCTGGTGGCGGTTGCAGTCTATGCGTTCGCCTTGCCCAAGCTCGGCTTCATCGTTGCGCTCTTCCTGCTCATCGCGATCTCCTCACTCGCAAGCCACGAATTCAATTTGAAAACCACGCTCATCTCGGCGGTGGTGTTACTGGTGTTTTCCTGGCTGGTATTCGTCAAGGGTCTGGAGCTTCAGTTCCCGTTCCTGCCGACTTTCCTGACCAATAACTGACCCGCAGGCCGACGCCCATGGAACTGCTCAATAACCTTGCCCTCGGTTTCGCGACAGCGGGAACGTTCAACAACCTCCTTTACTGCTTCATCGGCGTGGTACTCGGCACGCTGATCGGCGTGTTGCCGGGCATCGGCCCGCTGGCAACCATCGCGATGCTGCTGCCGGCCACCTACAAAATGGCCGACCCCACTACCGCGCTGATCATGCTTGCCGGCATCTACTACGGCGCACAGTACGGCGGCTCCACCACAGCCATCCTGGTCAACCTGCCGGGCGAGTCGTCGTCGGTGGTGACCACCCTCGACGGCTATCAGATGGCCCGCAAGGGCCGAGCCGGCCCGGCACTGGCAATCGCGGGCATCGGATCGTTCTTTGCCGGCACGGTCGCCACTTTCCTGCTGGCTGCCTTTGCGCCGCCGCTGGCCGAGATTGCCTTCAAGTTCGGCCCGGCCGAATACTTCGCACTGATGGTGCTGGGCCTGATCGCTGCAGTGGTGCTGGCCAACGGCTCGGTCCTCAAAGCACTCGCCATGGTGGTGCTCGGACTGCTGCTCGGCATGATCGGCACCGACGTGAACTCAGGCGTTGCACGCTTTTCCTTCGATGTGCCTGAGTTGTCTGACGGCATCGAGTTCGTTGCGGTCGCGATGGGCATGTTCGGTTTCGCCGAGATCATTCTTAATCTCGAACAGAAAGAAAAACGCGAGGTCTTCACCAGCAAGGTGACCAACCTCATGCCCCGCTGGGACGACTTCAAGCGAGCCTTCCCGGCGATTCTTCGCGGCACTGGCATCGGTTCGGTCCTCGGCATCCTGCCGGGCGGCGGCGCAGTGCTGGCATCGTTTTCTTCCTATGCGATCGAGAAAAAAATCTCCAAGCATCCGGAAGAGTTCGGTCATGGTGCAATCGAGGGTGTGGCGGGCCCCGAGTCGGCCAACAATGCCGGCGCCCAGACCTCCTTCATTCCGATGCTGACCCTTGGCATTCCGACCACGCCGGTAATGGCGCTGATGGTCGCAGCCATGATGATCCACAACATCCAGCCAGGCCCCCAGGTGATGAGCAGCAACCCCAGTCTCTTCTGGGGCCTCATCGTCTCGATGTGGATCGGCAACCTGATGCTGCTCGTTCTCAACCTGCCGCTGGTTGGGATGTGGGTCAAGCTGCTGTCGGTGCCCTACCGCGTGATGTATCCGGCGATCCTGCTGTTTTGCTGCATCGGGGCCTACTCGATCAACAACAACGTCTTCGACGTCTTCATGACGATCCCTTTTGCGATCCTCGGCTATATCTTCAAGAAGCTCGACTGCGAACCGGCCCCGATGCTGTTGGGCTTCGTGCTCGGCAAGCTCATGGAAGAGTACTTGCGACGAGCAATGACGATCTCTCGAGGCGACTGGACGGTCTTCGTGACGCGCCCGCTGTCGGCAAGCCTGCTGGCGGTGGCGGCCATCCTGCTGGTGATCGTGTTCATGCCGGCAATCAAGAAAAAGCGCGCAGAGGCGTTTGCCGGCGACGACTGACGCTGTGCGTGCCCAGGCCTGCGCAGTGGCGGCAGGCCGTCGGCGTCAGTACCGTCCGGGGCCGCCCTTGTTCGCGGCCCTTTTTTTCGACCACTGATTGCCTGATTCACTCCTGACTTTTCGCCCGACATGTCGGGCTCACTTCGGATCTGACCATCGTGAACACCCTGACCGATATTCGACTGCTGGCTTTCGATGTCTTCGGTACCGTCGTCGACTGGCGCGGCTCGGTCGCGCGTGAAGTCGAAGCACTCGGCCTGGGCATCGACGGCGCAGCCTTTGCCGACGCCTGGCGCGAGCGCTACCTTCCGGCGATGAAGGCAGTGCGCAAAGGCACGCGTGACTGGGTCAATCTCGACACCCTGCACCGCGAAAACCTCGAAGGTGTGCTGCAGGAATTCGGGATTGCCGATCAGCTCGACGACGCCGCTCGCAGCGATCTGAACCGCGCGTGGCATCGTCTCGATCCATGGTCCGATACCGTTGAGGGCCTCGCTCGCCTGAGGTCGCGTTTCGTCGTCACGACGCTGTCCAACGGCAACATCGGACTGCTCGCCAACCTGTCCAAACGGGCGGCGCTGTCCTGGGACTGCATCGTGTCGGCCGAGACCTTCAAGGCCTACAAGCCCGACCCGCGCACCTACCTTGGCGTGGCGGGCCTCTTTGATCTGAATCCGGCCCAGGTGATGCTGTGTGCGGCGCATGCCACCGATCTTCGCGCCGCTGCCAAGAGCGGACTGCGCACCGCCTATATCGACCGACCGTTAGAATGGGGGCCTGACCGACTTGGCGACGTGCCGGGTCCAGAAGACCGATTCGACTTCTCCGCCTCTTCCATCGACGATCTCGCCAGACAGCTCGGCTGCTGAGCGCACGGAAACTCACATGACTTTCAATTGGACCAACCCCTATCCCACGGTGCGCACGCCGGTGTTCGCCCGCAATGTGGTTGCCACCTCCCAGCCTCTGGCAGCGCAGGCCGGTTTGAAGATGCTGGCAGCCGGCGGCAACGCGATCGATGCGGTCATCGCCGCGGCCAGCGCGATTGCGCTGGTCGAACCGGTCTCCAACGGCCTGGGGTCCGATGCCTTTGCGATCATCTGGGACGGCAAGACACTGCAGGGCCTCAATGCCTCCGGGTGGGCGCCTGCTGCCTGGGATCCGGCCTACTTTGCCCGCAAGCATGGCGGCGTGTTTCCGGTGCGCGGCTGGGATACCGTGACGGTGCCCGGCGCAGTCGCCGGCTGGGCGGCGATGCATGAGCGTTACGGCACGCTGCCCTTTGCACAGTGCCTGGCGCCCGCCATCGAATACGCCGAGCGCGGCTACAACATCTCGACCATCGTTCACAACAAGTGGGCCGCGCATGTCGACGTGCTCAAGGACCAGCCTGGCTTTGCCGAGCACTTCCTGCCTTTTGGCCGTGCGCCGGCCATCGGCGAACGCTTTGTGCATGCCTCGGCCGCCGCCACGCTCAAGCGCATCGCGGCCACGCTGGGCCGCGACTTCTATGAAGGCGAGACCGCCGCATTGCTGGTGGCGCATGCCAAGGCCCACGGTGCGGCGATGTCGGCCTCCGACCTGTCCGACTATCGACCCGAGTGGGTCGAGACCATCGGCATGGACTACAAGGGCTATCGCCTGCACGAGATCCCGCCCAATGGTCAGGGCATCGCCGCCCTGATGGCGCTCGGCATTCTCAAGAACTTCGACATCTCATCCTTCGAGCCCGACTCGGCACAAAGCCGGCACCTGCAGATCGAGGCCATGAAGTGCGCCTTCGCCGATGTCTATACGCATGTCGCCGAGGAGCGGCACATGCGGGTCAGCCCGGCGCAGTTGCTCGACCCGGCCTATCTTGCCGAACGCGCCAAACTGATCCGCCACGACCGCGCAAGCGAGTTCAATCACGGCATGCCGCCGCGCGGCGGCACGATCTATCTGACCGCCGCCGATGCCAACGGCGTGATGGTGAGCTACATCCAGTCCAACTACATGGGCTTCGGCTCGGGCGTGGTGGTACCGGGCACCGGCGTCTCGCTGCAGAACCGCGGCCACTGCTTCTCGCTGGATCCGGCTCATCCCAATGTCGTGGCACCGCGCAAGCGCCCGTTCCAGACCATCATCCCGGCCTTCCTCACCCGCGACGGCAAACCGCAGATGAGCTTTGGCGTGATGGGCGGCAATATGCAGCCGCAGGGCCATATGCAGACCCTGGTCAGGATGCTCGAGTACGGCCAGAACCCGCAGGCCGCCTGCGATGCGCCGCGTTTCAAAGTCAATCGCGGACTTGAAGTCGATCTCGAATACACCATGCCCGCCGACATCAAGGCGACGCTTGGCGCGATGGGTCACAACCTGGCCCATGTCGATGACCCGTACCAGGACTTCGGTTCAGGCCAGTTCATCTGGCGACTGAGCGATGCGATCGAAGACGGCTATGTGGCGGCCAGCGACAGCCGCCGCGACGGATACGCAGCCGGCTACTGAGGTCTTGCGGCCGATCGGGTCGGTGGCCGATCGGTTTGCCGCCGCCTTCGATGGAGGGCGATGTTCCCGGGAGCCGGCCTCAGCCGGCCGTCGCGGGGTCATGGCGCTGGCAGCCGCAGTCGGCCTGTCGGCGGCGGGCTGCGCCTATCGGAGCATCCCGAGTTGGCAGTATCAGCCGCCGATGTTTTCACTGTCGCGCCCGGATGCACCAGGCAGCATCACCTTGCTGGGCAGTGTCCATGCAGGACTCGCGCGGTTTTATCCCTTGCCCGAGCCGGTCGAGGCCGCATTCGAACGTGCAGGACGTCTGCTGGTGGAGATCGACGCAGGCGCGCAGTCCGGCGCGATCAGATCAGCCACTGCTGCGGTCGCCCTGCTGCCCGATGGCGCGACGATCGACCAGGCGCTGTCAGCGCCAACCATGGCGGCGCTCACACGCGCCTTCCAGGCTGATCCCTGGGCACTGCGTCGCCTGATGCGTCTGCGACCCTGGGCCATGGCGCTGCTGCTGCCCAATGCCGATGACGTAAAAATGCTGGCCGATGGCGGTGACGGCATCGAAACCCATCTGATTGAGCGAAGCCGACGTCGCGGCCTGCCAGTGCTTGAGCTCGAATCGCCGACCGCGCAGATTGCAGCCTTTGCCGGTGGATCCGCCGAAGAAGACGAGGCAGTGCTGGCCATGCGGCTGGTGCAGCGTGCAAGCTGGGACCGCACCTACAGCGAGATCGTCGATGCCTGGCGGCGCGGCGACATGAGGGCGCTCGCCACCCTCAAGGACCGGGCCTTTCCTGCCTCGGGAAGCACCGCAGCGCTACGTCGGCGGCTCTTTGCCGAGCGCGACCAGGCCATGGCGATCCGCCTTCGCGACGAACTCGACAAACCGGCACCCGGCCTCGCGGTCATCGGTGTACTGCATCTGGTCGGGCCGGATGCCATCACCGGGATCCTGTCGACACTGGGCGTGACGGTCAGCCCGATCGGTGTCCCGTAGAATCGGACGATCTGAAAGACGCCTCAGGGGGCCACAGTGACAAAGACCTACGACGCGGTCGCGCCGCACAAAGTTGCCTTTCTCGGTATGGGTGTCATGGGCGCGCCGATGGCCGGACATCTCGCCCGCGCCGGTCACCAGGTCACGGTCTATAACCGGACAGCCGAAAAAGCCCGAGCCTGGGCGACTGAATACCGTGGTGCTGTCGCCTCGACGCCGCGCGAGGCCACGGCCGGGGCACAGATCGTTTTTGCCTGTGTGGGCAATGACGACGATCTGCGCAGCGTCGTGCTCGGCCCCGATGGTGCCTTCGCCGGGATGGCCGCCGGCACCCTCTTCGTCGATCACACCACCGCCTCGGCACAGGTGGCCCGCGAGCTCTTCGAGACAGCGAAGCGCCAGTCGATCGATTTTATCGATGCGCCGGTCTCCGGCGGGCAGGCAGGCGCGGTCAATGGTCTGTTGACCGTGATGTGCGGGGGCGAACAGCCTGCGTTCGACCGCGCACTGCCGATCGCAATGGCCTTTTCGCGAGCCTTCACCCTGATCGGTCCATCGGGCTCGGGGCAACTGGCCAAGATGGTCAATCAGATCTGTATCGCCGGTGTGGTCCAGGGGCTGTCAGAGGGCGTTGCCTTCGGGCAGGCCGCTGGCATCGACATGAAACTGGTGCTCGATGTGATCGGCAAAGGGGCGGCGCAATCGTGGCAGATGGACAACCGAGGCAAGACCATGGTCGATGACCAGTTCGAGTTCGGCTTTGCGGTCGACTGGATGCGCAAGGACCTCGGACTGTGCCTGGACGAAGCGCGGCGAAATGGCGCCACGCTGCCAGTCACTGGGCTGGTCGATCAGTTCTATGGCGATGTGCAGCGCATGGGCGGGCAGCGGTGGGATACATCGAGCCTGATCCGTCGACTGCGGGGCAGGCGCTGACATGGCCGCATCGCCCCCTGGCGCGCCTGTCGCGGGCGGTCGAACCTCGTTGTGGCGCTGGATCCTGCTGACCGTCGTCGTCCTGATCGCCGGTTTGTTCATCGGGGCACAGATGGGACTGCTCGCCGGAAAGCGCCCGCTGCGCCTTGGCGTCACCGACGGGCAGTTGCAGCCGGTGCGCCCGCAGCTCTCCAACTCAGTCTCGAGCACGGCGACCACCGACTATCACCGCATTGCACCGCTGTCGGGTGGCAGCAATGCCAAGGCCAGCTTCGAGCGTCTGCGCGGTGTGGTGGCCGCCATGCCGGGGGCGACCATCGTCGTCACTCAACCCGAATATCTTTACGCCGAGTTTCAGAGTCGCGTCTGGCATTTCGTCGACGACGTCGAATTCCTGCTCGACGAGCCGGCCGGCGTGATCGAGGTGAGGTCAGCGTCGCGATTGGGCCGCAAGGACTTCGGTGTGAACCGCGCCCGCATCGAATCCATTCGGGCCGCATTGACCCGCTGAGCAAACTAAAGGCTGGTGCGCCAGCGCTCGCCTTCGGCGAGTGCCGTGACCAGCGCGTCACGGTCCCCGTCGGCAATCGCTTTCTCGATGCGATCGAGCGATTGCCTGAAGGCCGCGGCCGCCGCAAGTGTGGGGCCGCGATTGTCGAGCAGGATGCCGGCCCACAGGTCCGCGGGTGAACCGCCCACCCGTGTCGTGTCCCGCAGGCCTGCACCGTAAAAGCGGCGCGCATCATCGGCCAGCGGGCCGTTGCCGATCGCGGCTGACAAGGCAAAGGCGACCGCATGCGGCCAGTGCGAGACTTCGGCGAAGAGCCGGTCGTGATGCTGAGCAGACATGCTGGCCACGCGCCCGCCCATCGCAAGCCAGAGCGCGCTGTTGCGTTCGCAGGCATCGGCATCGCTGTCGGCGGTCGGACAGACGATCACCGCGGCGCCCTCGAAGAGATCGGCACGCGAGGCACTCGGCCCGGCACGATCAGCGCCGGCAATCGGATGCGACGCAACGAATCGGCCGCGCGCGGCACCCATCCCGGCCAGAGCCGCGGCAACCACACTGGTCTTGGTGCTCGAGACATCGGTCACCAGCGCCTGCGCCGCAAGGCTCAACCAGTTTGATGGCTCGGAAAGCAAGGCGATATTGACCGACACCGGGGCGGCGAGAACGACCAGATCGGCACCGCCAATTGCCTGCGTCAGTTGCGGGGCGATCGAATCGATCAGACCGGCTTCGAGCGCAGCCTGGGCATTGACCGGGTCGTGTCCGCAAACGCTCGCAGCCAGACCGCGGGCGCGCAAGGCAGCCGCCACCGAGCCGCCCAGCGCCCCGGTGCCAATGACCGCTACCTTGTCGAAACGCCGGGTCACGTGCGACCGAGCGCTGCGCGAAGTGCCGCCAGAAAGACCTGATTCTCCTCGGGCAGCCCGACACTGATCCGCAGCCATTCGGGCAGGCCATAGTTGCCGACCGGCCGCACGATCACACCCGCCCTCAGAAGCTTCTCATTGACCGCTGCCGCGTCGCCGACTTTCACCAGCACAAAATTGCCCGACGACTTCACATAGCTCAGGCCGAGTTCATCGAAGGCCTGCTGCATCAGCGCCAGCCCCTGGGCATTGAGCACCCGGCTGCGTTCAAGAAAGTCGACATCGGCCAACGCCGCCACCGCAGCGGCCTGTGCAATCGAGTTGACATTGAAGGGCTGGCGTACCCGATTCATCAGATCGGTCATCGCGGGCTGTGCCACCGCGTAGCCCACCCGAAGACCGGCCAGTCCGTAGGCTTTCGAGAAGGTGCGCGACAGCACCAGGTTCGGAAAGCGCCTGACCCATTCGACCGCCTCGAAGCGCTTGGCCGGTTCGAGGTATTCGTTGTAGGCCTCATCCAGCACCACGACCACCTGCGAAGGCACCGAGGCGAGAAAGGCTTCGATCTGCTCGGGCGGCAGGAAGGTGCCGGTCGGGTTGTTCGGATTGGCAATGAACACGATGCGGGTATCGGCCGCGATGGCCGTACGCATGGCCGGCAAGTCATGCCCCAGATTGACGGCAGGCGTGACGATCGCGCGCGCACCGGTGGCCTGGGTGGCCAGCTCGTAGACCTGGAAAGAATATTGCGAATAGACCGCCGACAGGCCCGGGTGCAGCAGGGCATGCGCTGCGAGTTCGAGGATGTCGTTGGACCCGTTGCCCAGCGTGAGCCAGTCGGACGGAACACCGAATCGCTTCGAGAGCGCCGCCTTGAGATCGAAGCCGTTCGGGTCGGGATAGCGGCCGAGATCGATGGCCGCGGCAATCATGGCCTTGCGCGCCGATTCGGGCATTCCGAGCGGGTTTTCGTTCGAGGCAAGTTTGACGATCGAGGCCTCGTTCAGACCGTAGTCTCGCGCAACTTCAGAGATCGGCCGACCGGCACGATAGGGCGCTATCGCACGGATATGGGCGGGCGCCATTGCCGCCGCGTCAGCGACGATCGAATCAGCAGGGTGAGGGGCGTTCATTTGTAATCAGGCTTCAAAAAGGGCATCAGGGCTTGGGGGCGACAGCATTGGAGAGAAAGACCTCGCGCGGATAGGATCCGAGCGACTTGAAGAGCGCGGCATTGGCGTTGATCTCGGCCAGCGCGCTGGCGACGGCCGGCTCGGCCTGATGCCCGAGCAGATCGATATGAAAGTAGTACTGCCAGCCACTTTGCCTGGCCGGTCGCGACTCGAAACGCTTCATCGACACGCCATGCCGCGCCAGCGGCTCGATCAATGCATGGACCGCACCGGCGCGATCGGGCACCGACAGGATCAGCGAGGTCTGATCATCGCCCGACACGCCGCAGGCATGGTTGCCGATGACCGCGAATCGGGTCCGGTTCAGCGGGTCGTCCTGAATGCCGTGGGTCACGACCTTAACCTCATAACGTTCAAGCGCGCCGTCACCGGCGATACCCGCGGTATGGGGCTCGAGGGCCGCGAGCCGGGCGCCCTCCGCGTTGCTCGAGACCGGCACTCGCTCAATGTCGGGATAGTGGCGGTTGAGCCATCCGGCACACTGCGCCAGCGCCTGCGCATGCGCGCAGATGCGGGTGATGCCGGCCATGTCGCCACTGCGACTCAGCAGATGATGGCGCACCGGCACCGACACCTCGCCGCAGATCTTGAGCGGGCTGTTGAGAAACAGGTCGAGGCTGCGATTGACCGCGCCCTCGCTCGAGTTTTCGACCGGCACCACGCCAAAATCGACCACACCGGCTTCGGTCTGGCGAAAGACCTCGTCGATGCTCACGCAGGGCACGGCATCAATACCATGACCGAACTTGGCGATGACCGCCTGCTCGGAGAAGGTGCCAGCCGGCCCGAGATAAGCCACCCTCAGCTGGCGCTC
>CANKWX010000052.1 GCA_947487165.1 Burkholderiales bacterium | reverse complement strand
GAAGAGTCTCGAACTCTCGACCTCAACCTTGGCAAGGTTGCGCTCTACCAACTGAGCTACTCCCGCAAACTGCCGTGTTCGACAGAAGCGGGATAGTAGCAGGTTTCGCAGTCATGTCAAAACCGTCTGGATGGACAGGACCAGCGAGCAGGCTCAGGACGCATCCCGCAAAAACGGCCATGCCCGCTTGAGGTAGTAAAACATCGACCACAGCGTGAGCACCGCCGCCACGTAGATCAGCCAGGTGCCGATTTGCTGCACCGGGATCACGCCAAACAGCGGTTCGTGATAAAGCAGCATCGGGATCGCCACCAGCTGCGCGGTGGTCTTGAACTTGCCGATCGAATTGACCGCCACACTCGCCCTCGCCCCGGTCTGCGCCATCCATTCACGCAGCGCGGAAATCGCGATTTCACGCCCGATGATGACCACCGCAACCAGGGCCCCGACCCGCTGCAACTCGAGCAGCAGCACCAGCGCCGCGCACACCAGCAGTTTGTCGGCCACCGGATCAAGGAAGGCTCCGAATGCAGAGGTCTGGTCCATGCGCCGGGCAAGCCACCCATCGAACCAGTCGGTGATGGCTGCCGCAACGAACAGCACGGTGGCCAGCAGGTTGCGCATCGGCATCGACAGGCCGTCGGACGGCACCAGATAAATCGCCACCAGCAGCGGGATGGCCAGAATCCGCATCCAGGTCAGTGCAATCGGCAGATTCCAGCGCATCAATGCATTTGCCTGTAGATGTCTTCGGCCAGCGATCGGGAAATTCCCTCAACCGAGGCCAGATCCTCGACGCTGGCAGCGATGATGCCACGCAGACCGCCAAACCTTGCCAGCAGCCGCTGACGCTTGCGCGGCCCGATACCGCTGATTTCCTCAAGACTCGAGGTGTTGCGGGTCTTGGCTCGGCGCGCGCGCATGCCGGTGATCGCAAAGCGATGCGCCTCGTCACGAATCTGCGCGACCAGCATCAGCGCCGACGAATCGCGCCCGAGCACCAGTTCGGGACGCCCGTCAGCGAACACCAGCGTCTCCAGTCCGGTCTTGCGGCCCTCCCCTTTGGCCACGCCGACCAGAATCGAAACATCGAGACCGAGTTCCTCGAAGACCTGACGCGCCACCTCGATCTGGCCCTTGCCGCCATCGACCAGCACGAGCTGCGGCATGGCCGCGGCATCGACCTGCGCAGCGTCACCCTCCTGCTCGGCCTGAGCCTGCTCGGCCGCAATCTTGCTGTAGCGGCGGGTCAGCACCTGACGCATCGCGGCGTAGTCGTCGCCGCCCACCACACCGTCGATATTGAATCGCCGGTATTCGCCGCGCTGCTGCGCATGGTGGTGATAGACCACGCAGGACGCCTGTGTGGCCTCGCCCATGGTGTGGCTCACATCGAAGCATTCGATGCGCAAGGCATCGAGATTGTCATCGTCCAGACCGAGCACCTCGGCCAGGGCACGGGTGCGGCTGTGCTGTGAACCCTCTTCGGCCAGGACTCGCGCCAGCGCCAGCCCGGCATTTTGGCGCGCCTGTTCGAGCCAGCGACGTCTTGGGCCACTCGGCTGGCGCACCCAGCTGATCGCGTGTCCCGCGCGTGCCTGCAGCAGGGCCAGGGCATCCGGGTTGGCCGGCTCGGTGCTGCAGACAATCACCGGTGGCAACTCGCCATCGGCATAGTGCTGTGACAGGAAGGCGTCGAGCACCTCGCCCGGCACCTGCTCGGTGACCGTATCGACATGGGTCGGGAAATGTGCCCGATCGCCAAGATGCCGCCCACCCCGGACCATGGCCAGGTTCACACAGACCCGTCCGCCGGCGACTTCGATTGCGATGACGTCGACATCGACATCGCTGCCGGTTTCCATCGACTGCTGGTGAAGGATCCGCGCCAGCGCGGTCATGCGATTACGCAGCACCGCCGCCTCTTCGAATCGCAGTTCGGTGGCCGCGGCATGCATGCGCGATTCGAAATCGGTCAGCACTTCCTGATGTCCGCCGCGCAAGAAGCGCATCGCGGCATCGGCATCGGCGCGATAGGCGGCCTCATCGATGGCCTTCACGCAGGGCGCACTGCAGCGCCCGATCTGATGCAGCAGACAGGCACGCGAGCGGTTGGCAAAAACCGTGTCTTCACAGGTTCGCAGCCTGAACACCTTCTGCAGGACCTGGATGCTTTCCTTGACCGCCCAGGCGCTCGGATAGGGGCCGAAGAACTGGCTGCGCCGGTCGGTGACACCGCGGTAGTAGGAAATCCGGGCAAACCGATGCGCACTGAACTTGAGCATCGGATAGGACTTGTCGTCTCGAAACAGGATGTTGTAGCGCGGCTGCTGGGTCTTGATGAGGTTGTTTTCGAGCAGCAGCGCTTCGGCTTCGGAACCGGTGACTGTGGTCTCGATTCGCGCAATGCGGGCCACCATGTGGGCAATGCGCGGGCTGAGCTGCGTCTTCTGGAAGTAGGACGACACACGCTTCTTGAGATCGCGCGCCTTGCCGACATAGAGCAGCGCGCCGTCGGCGGCATGCATGCGATAGACGCCCGGCAGCCCGGGCAAGGACACCAGGAAGGCCTTGGCGTCAAACTCCGAGGGTGAATCGGCCGATTCGGAAGTATGGGGATCCACAGCGCGATTCTAGCAAGCGGCCCGGGCTCAGCCAGTCGGGGTTGATCGCTCTTCGACCACCACGAAGGCCAGTGCGCTGTCGATTTCATCGGAAATCGAGACATGCGCCACCAGATTTCGCTCGTTCAGCCACGGCTCCAGGGCCTTGCGAGGGATCGCAATCGGCTTGCCGGCCCGGTCGTTGAGCACTTGCAGCGACAGCAGCGTCATCGGTCCGCGCAGCCCCATGCCGATCGCCTTCGAAAAAGCTTCTTTTGCAGCGAATCGCTTGGCGAGATAGCGCGCCGCACGCTCGGGCCCGGGCGTGCCGCGCGAATGCCTGCGCCGATACTCGATCAGCTCATCAGGGCCCAGTACACGCCTTGCAAAACGATCGCCCCAGCGGGCCTGCAGGTCGCGGATTCGCGAGATCAGGACGATGTCGGTGCCGATGCCGTAGATCATGGAGGCCGGCTGATCAGCCGCGAAGCGCAGCAGCCGACGCTGCCCCCTCGCGCAGCAGGCGCTTCATCTCGCGCACTGCCTCGCGCATGCCCACGAAGATCGCCCGCGACACGATGGCATGGCCGATATGCAACTCACGAACGCCGGCAAGTGCGGCCACCGGCTGGACATTCACATAGTTGAGTGCATGGCCGGCGTTAAAGCGCATGCCGGCTGCCTGAATCGCCCGACCGGCGATCGCAATACGTTCGAGCTCTGCCACGACTGCCGGGCTTTCGGGATCGCGACCTTTTTCGAAAAACGCCTGAGCATAAGGGCCAGTATGGATCTCGCAGACTCTTGCACCGATGGCTGCAGCCGCCTCGACCTGAGCGAGCTCGGCATCGATGAACACGCTCGTGCCAATGCCGGCGTCAGCCAGACAAGCCACCACCGAGCGCAGGCGCTGATGCTGACTGACGATGTCCAGCCCGCCCTCAGTGGTCACTTCGTGACGCCCTTCCGGCACCAGCATGGCCATCTCGGGCTTGAGCTCACAGGCAATCGCGACCATTTCATCAGTTGCTGCCATCTCGAGATTGAGCTTGATATGGGTCAGCTCACGAAGACGGCGGACATCCTGATCCTGGATGTGACGACGGTCTTCGCGAAGATGCACCGTGATGCCGTCGGCGCCGCCCAGATGGGCTTCGACAGCCGCCCAGACCGGATCAGGTTCATAGGTGCGGCGCGCCTGTCGGACGGTGGCCACATGGTCGATGTTGACGCCGAGTTCGATCATCGTGAATAGGCTAGCGTTTATGGAGATCCATCAGGATCTGCCGAGTCTTGAGCACCTGCCCATCGAGCTGACGAGCAAGCAGGTTGCGGGTGAGGCGCTTGGCCTCTGCCAACGTGCGGGCACAATCGTATCGTGCGCTTGCCATGTCGATCAGGGTATGACCCGATACAGCGCCGGCCTCCAGGGCATCAGTCGCCAGAAAGCCGCGCCCGGGCACCATGGCATACATGCGATCGCCATCGACCGGACAATTGTCCGTGTCATGCTCGAGATCGAGTGCGTAACCGGTCTCGTGCAGGAGCAGCCACTCGAAGCGTCGCAGGCTCGCCTCCGGCGAGTCATCCAGTCCCAGTGAGACCAGCGCATGGGCGTAGCCGTCGAACAGTACCGGATGCGGATCATCGCGCGGCAACAGCCTGACCAGCAGTTCATTGAGATAAAAGGCGCAAAGCAGCGCATTACCTTGCGGGGCGGCCATCCCGCCCAACCACTCGGCCGAGGTCAGGGTGCGCAGTTCCTGGCGCCCTGAAAACCCGACATTGAGCGGCTGAAACGGCATCAACGCACCGCGCATCGCCGAGGTCGGACGCTTGGCCCCCTTGGCGACACAGGCCACCCGGCCATGATTGCGGGTCAGCAATTCAACAATCAGGCTGGTTTCGCGCCAGGCAATCGCATGCAGAACGAAGGCCGGCTCATGGAGCACCCGATTGGCTGCCCGACCGGTCGGACTGATGCGGCGCGGCGCGCTCGGCACCGCAGAGTCGGCGTCGACAAGCTCAGCCGCACCCGGCTCATTCATAGCCGTATGACCTCAGACGCTGTTCATTGTCTGACCAGCCGCTCTTGATCTTGACCCACACCTCGAGATAGACCTTGCAGTCAAAGGCACGCTCGAGATCCTGGCGGGCCTCGCTGCCGATCCGCTTGATGCGTTCGCCGCCGGCGCCGAGCACGATCGGCTTTTGCGCCTCTCGTTCGAGCACGATCGCGGCAAAGATCCGGCGCAGTCCGGGCAGCTCTTCGAACTGTTCGATCACGACCGTACTCTGATAGGGCACCTCGTCGCCGAGCAGGCGGAACATTTTTTCGCGAATCGCTTCGGCTGCGAAAAACCGCTCGCTGCGATCGGTATAAGTATCGACATCGAACAGCGGATCGCCCTCGGGCAATCGCCGCGCGGCCTCATCGAGCAGCGCATCAACTTGACGGCCGTTTCGCGCACTGATCGGCACGATCGCTCCGATCGCCGGATTGGCGCCGAGCTGCGCCAGCAGCGCCATCACGCGGGTGCGGTCTTTGACAGCGTCGACCTTGTTGAGCGCCACCACCAGCGGCTTGCCTGCGGGGACCAGTTTGAGGGCCTGATCGTCACCGGCGGTCCAGCCGTGGGCGTCAGCCACCAGCACGACCACGTCGGCCTCGAGCGCTGCCTGCGAAGCGGTGCGGTTGAGCACCCGATTGAGCGCGCCCTTGTTACGGGTCTGAAAACCCGGGGTATCCAACAGCATGATCTGCGCACCCGGCCGGTTGACCACGCCGACGATGCGGTGCCGGGTGGTCTGGGCCTTGGACGAGGTGATGCTCAGTTTTTCGCCGACCAGCCGATTGACCAGCGTCGATTTGCCCACATTGGGGCGACCGAAGATCGCGACATAGCCGCAGCGATGCAGCACACCGCTGCCGGGGGCACTGTCGGCGTCGACAGTCGGTTGCAGGTCGGGCACGGCATCGCCGATCGAGGCCTCGCCGCTCATCCGGCCCGCCCAGTGTCGGCAGGCGCGGCATCCATCGACGCGGCGGGTGAGGCCATTTCACTGACCAGGGGGCTTGCCGAGCCGCCGGAAACAACGACACGCACCGCGGGCCGTCGAGACTTGCGCGGTGCCGCGGGCATCAGGGCCTGGGTCAACTCGAGTGCCCGCTTGGCGGCAGCCTGCTCGGCAGCTCGGCGGCTTGCGCCGCTGCCCAGGACCTGGATGGACAGCCTCGGTACCGAACACTCGACTTCGAAGAGCTGGTTATGGGCAGCGCCATGGGTTGCGACCACCAGATAGACCGGCAGCGGAATCTTGCGGCTTTGCAACCATTCCTGCAGCAGGGTCTTGGCATCCTTGCCGAGGGTGTTCGGATCGACGTTGCGCAACACCGGTTCGTAAAGGCGGTGAATCGCCTGCTGAGCCGCATCGAAACCACCATCGATCATGATCGCGCCGAACAGTGCCTCGAGGGTATCGGCCAGAATCGACGGTCGTTTGAATCCGCCGCTCTTTTGCTCGCCCTCGCCCAAAAGCAAACCGCCGCTGATCTCCAGACGCTGGGCAATTTCAAAGAGTGTCTGCTGCTTGACCAGGTTGGCCCTTACCCGAGAGAGGTCGCCCTCGTCGAGCTTGGCAAAGCGCTGATACAGCAGCGACGCAACCGAGCAGTTGAGGACGCTGTCGCCCAGGAATTCGAGCCGCTCGTTGTTCACCGCGCCAAAACTGCGATGGGTCATTGCCTGCCGGAGCAAAGACTCGGAGGCAAAGTGGTAGCCGAGACGCTCCTGCAGGGCTTCCAGGGTGGAGGGCATGTCATCGTGCATGCGCCTCGTCCGCTCAGTTGGGGGCTCGACCGGCAGCTGCCTTGCCGGTCTCACCCTTGTAGTTGATGACGAGACTGACCGGTCCGAACACCTCGATTCGCTTGTCGTAATCAAAGCTGATTGAATACTCGCCGTTGGGCAAGCGCTCGACAACGAGGTCCTTGCCGTCGATCGTGACGATGTCGTCAATTGAGGCCGCCCGGTCGAAGATAGTCCGGATCGAACGAACATCGACGCCATCTGCGCGAGCCTTGACGATCGCGCGCTTGATCGCAAGGTACTCATTGACCGTCGGAGCGATCTTCAGCCCCAGCGTTGCAGCCAATGCAACGAGGCCAGCGATGACCAGCAACCCGAGCAGACTCAGCCCGCCTTGCGTACGAGCTTTGAAGACAGAAAACCGGGGATTCACAGCAGATCGCAAACGCATTTCGCTCATTGGAATCGTCCGATCCGGCCAAAGTCGCCGAAATTCATCCAGATGAAAAACGCCCTTCCGACGATGTTCTGCTCTGGCACAAAACCCCAGTAGCGGCTGTCGAGGCTGTTTTCGCGATTGTCGCCCATCATGAAGTAATGCCCCTTGGGCACTTTGCAGGTCAACCCCGACCTGCCGTAGCTGCATTGATCACGAAACGGAAACGCATCGGCACCAGAGACAAACGAGGGTTTTTCCAAGTCTGTCAATAACTTATGCTCGGTTTCTCCGAGCGTTTCTGAATACTGGCGATAATATACCAAGCGGTCGCCGTCATAAAACTCGCCGGCATCGCGCAGCGCGACCGCCTGTCCATTGATCGTCAGACGATTGTTTTCGAAAGTCACGGTGTCGCCCGGGATGCCGACCACCCGTTTGATGTAGTCGACCGACGGGTCTTTCGGGAAGCGAAACACCATGACATCTCCCCGCTTGGGATCGCCGACATCAATGATCTTGGTGTTGATGACCGGCAGACGCACGCCGTAGGTGAACTTGTTGACCAGGATCAGGTCACCGACCAGCAGGGTCGGAATCATCGATCCGGACGGGATCTTGAAGGGCTCGAACAGGAAAGATCGCAACAGGAAGACCACCACGATGACCGGAAAGAGGCCCGCGGTGTACTCGAGCCACATCGGCCGGCTGTCTGCGCCCTTGCGTTTGCGGGCCGGTGCCAGCCAGACAATATCGAGCAGCCAGATCACGCCGGTGATCAGCAAAAGCACGAAAAGCAGCAGCGCAAAATTCATTGAATGTCCTGTGAAAGGGCAAGCAGGCGAGGATCAGCCATGACTTAGCGATCATCGACCTGAAGGACCGCCAGAAAGGCTTCCTGGGGAATCTCGACGGTACCGACCTGCTTCATTCGCTTCTTGCCGGCCTTTTGTTTTTCGAGAAGTTTTTTCTTGCGGGTGATGTCACCGCCGTAGCACTTGGCCAGAACATTCTTGCGCAGTGCCTTGACGTTTTCGCGCGCCACGATGTTTCCGCCAATCGCCGCCTGGATCGCAACGTCATACATCTGTCGCGGTATCAGCTCGCGCATCTTGGCGGCGATCTCGCGGCCCCGGTAGGGTGCATTGGCGCGATGAACGATCAGTGACAGCGCATCAACCTTGTCGCCGTTGACCAGCAGGTCGAGCTTGACCACATCGGCCGCCCGATACTCCTTGAAGTCGTAGTCCATCGACGCATAGCCGCGCGAGACCGACTTCAGCTTGTCGAAGAAATCGAGCACGATTTCGTTCATCGGCAGGTCGTAATGCAGATGCACCTGCTTGCCGTGATACGACAGATTGGTCTGCGTGCCCCGCTTGGTGGTGCACAGCGTGATCACCGCACCGACATACTCCTGAGGGACGAAGACCGTCACCGAGACGATCGGCTCCCGAATCTCCTGGGTGCGGGCCAGGTCGGGCAGCTTGGCAGGGTTTTCGACGCGCTCGACCGTGCCGTCATTCATGAGCACCTCATAGACCACGGTCGGCGCAGTCGTGATGAGATCCATGTTGTATTCGCGCTCGAGCCGCTCCTGGACGATGTCCATATGCAGCAGACCCAGGAATCCGCAGCGAAACCCGAAACCCAGCGCCTGGGACACCTCAGGCTCGAATTGCAGCGACGCGTCGTTGAGTTGAAGCTTCTCGAGCGCATCGCGAAGCGCTTCGTACTGATTCGCCTCGATCGGATAAAGGCCGGCAAAGACGGAGGGCTTGACCTCCTTGAACCCCGGCAGGGCAGCCTGCGCGGGCTGTCGGTCGAGGGTCAGGGTATCGCCGACTTTGGCCGCCTTGAGCTCCTTGATGCCCGAGATGACAAATCCGACCTGGCCGGCCGACAGCGACTCACGCTGCGTCGACTTTGGCGTGAACACACCCACCTGCTCGCACAGGACGGTGACATTGGTGGCCATCAGCCGGATCTTGTCTTTCGGGCGCAAGGTGCCGTTGAAGACTCTGACCAGCATCACCACGCCGACATAATTGTCGAACCAGGAGTCGATGACCAGCGCCTGCAGCGGCGCCTGCGCATCCCCTTTGGGAGGCGGGATCCGCGCGACCACCGCCTCGAGGATGTCGTCGATGCCCATGCCGGTCTTGGCACTGGCCGGAATCGCATCCGAGGCATCGATGCCGATCACCTCTTCGATCTCGATTTGCGCCTGCTCGGGATTGGCCTGCGGCAGATCCATCTTGTTGAGTACCGGCACAACTTCCACACCGAGTTCGATGGCGGTGTAGCAGTTGGCAACCGTCTGGGCTTCGACCCCCTGCGAGGCATCGACCACCAGCAAAGCACCCTCGCAAGCCGACAACGAGCGGCTGACTTCATAGGAGAAGTCGACATGGCCCGGCGTGTCGATCAGGTTGAGGTTGTAGATCGCACCGTCCTTGGCGACATAGCGCAGGGATGCGGTCTGCGCCTTGATGGTGATGCCCCGTTCGCGCTCGAGGTCCATCGAGTCGAGCACCTGATCGGCCATCTCGCGATCGGACAGCCCGCCGCAACGCTGGATAAGGCGATCGGCGAGCGTCGATTTGCCGTGGTCGATATGCGCGATGATCGAAAAATTGCGGATGTTTTGCACGGTCAGGCCCGGCGCATGTAGCGCCATCGAACGCCCGGTGATCGCCGGACGGCACTCCGCCTGGCTGGCGGGAATGCCAGCGCAGGTCAACCCATGATTCTATCCGACAGCGCGAGAAAGCCGGCGGCTGATCGTCAGCACGCCGCGCATCGGACTTGCGCTGACGTCATCGGTGGGTCATCTAGCCTCAGGCGCAGCCGCACCTGCCGGACCTGCCGGACGAATTGGCACGAACTGGGCGTTGTCGCCACGGCGCACCAGCATGACCTGGGTCTTGGTGCGATCGAGCTTCGTGACCGCTTCGTTGAACTGCTTGGCGTTTACGACATCCTGATTGTTCAGCGACAGAATGACATCGCCCTGACGCAGTCCTGCCCGCGCGGCCTGGCCCTCGACCGCATCGACCAGTACGCCCGACTTGATCCTGAGCTGAGTCTTGCGTTCATCCGAGATATCGGAGACCACCAACCCGAGGGCATTGGCCTGGCTCGGTGTCGCCTGGCCAGGCGCAGGCTTGCCGGCAGCCGGGGCGCGCGCCGTCGGTTCGGACTGCATTTCAGCGACAGTCAGGCTGAGCTCGCGCGCCGCACCCTTGCGCCAGACCGATACCGGCGCCTTGGTCCCGGGCTTGGTATTGCCGACGATACGCGGCAGGTCTGTCGAGCGCTCGATCGGCTTGCCGTCGAATTTCAGAATGATGTCGCCCACCTCGATACCGGCTTTTTCGGCCGGACCTCCTGCCTCGACATTACGAACCAATGCTCCGGCAGCGCGTGGCAGCCCAAGAGGCTCGGCAACATCCTTCGTGACTTCGGCGATGCCCACCCCAATCCGTCCGCGGGTGACCCGACCGCTGGCCCGCAGCTGATCACTCACCCGCATGGCTTCGTCAATCGGAATGGCAAACGAGATGCCCATGAAGCCGCCGGTGCGGCTGTAGATCTGCGAGTTGATGCCGATCACCTCGCCGCGCATATTGAGCAGCGGGCCGCCGGAATTACCCGGGTTGACAGCGACATCAGTCTGGATGAACGGCAGATAGTCCCCGGTATCGCGTCCCTTTGCAGAGACGATGCCGGCCGTCACGGTATTGTCCAGGCCGAAGGGCGAGCCGATGGCGACCACCCATTCTCCAACCCTAAGGCGAGCGGGGTCGCCGATCTTGAGCATCGGCAGATTGGCCGCCTCGATCTTGACCAACGCGACGTCGGTGCGGCGATCAGAACCGATCAGGCGTCCCTTGAATTCACGCTTATCGGTGAGCGTGACGTAGATCTCATCGGCGCCCTCGACCACATGGTGATTGGTCAGCAGGAAGCCATCCGCTGAAATGATGAATCCCGAACCCACACCACGCGGCACCTCGCCCCCCGACCCGTCACCGCGCCCACGCGGCCCCTGACCGCCTTGCCCCGGCCCTTGACGCGGCGGGATGAAACGGCGAAAAAACTCATAGAGCGGATCGTTTTCGTCCATGCCTTCCGGCATCTGCGGCGTGGCCGCCGGAGCATTACCCCGCGATCGCTCGGTGGTGCGAATGTTGACCACTGCCGGCCCGGTTCGTTCGACCAGGTCGGCGAAATCGGGAAGTTCGCGTGAAGCCTGCGCAGACGCGTTGATCGGGATCAGGCTGGACCCAAGCGACAAGGTCATCAGCAGGAAGGCAAATATCAGTCGTGTCATGTCGATGTGTTTCCGGGAGACTGCTGAAGGGATTGACCGCGAAGCTGCCAAATAAGCCAGACATTGAGACTACGCCATGACTCGGGGGGCATGGCATCACGCCCGAGCAACAGTGTGATGCCTTGTCTGCTCGCGGCGCGATGCGGGTCAGATGGGGCTAATGCCATGATGATCAAGCCGGGCAGTCGGCAAACCGACCGCAACGCAAGCTCTGTCACAGGTCCGCCGGACGAATCACTGCAGGCAATCGAGCCGTCGGTGCTGGCGCTCAGCCGAACCGGCAAAGCATCAGTCGAACGGGCCACCAGGCTTCGCACGCTCAAGCCGCACAGGCCTGCCGCCGCCACGAACAATGCACCGGCAAGTGGCCACCGCGCCGCCTCGCCGCCTTGCATGACGAAGCTTGGACCGGCGAGAAGCGAGACGCCCGACAGCAGCAAGCCGGCTGCCGGAATTGCGCTCGTGACCAGGGTCAACGCAGCCACTCGCGCAGAGCGCCCCACCTCGATCTGAAAGGCGACGCTCATCCTGCCACCCTGAAATCAGACCAGCCGCTTGATAACCAGTGTTCCGTTGGTGCCACCGAATCCGAAGGAGTTGGAAATGGCGGTATCGATGCGCATCGGCCGCGCTTCATTGGCGCAGTAATCGAGATCGCACTCGGGATCCTGATTGAAGATATTGATGGTCGGCGGCGAAACCTGGTGATAGACCGCCAGTGTCGTGAAGATCGATTCGATGCCGCCTGCTGCGCCGAGCAGATGCCCGGTCATGGACTTGGTCGAATTGATGACCAGCCTGGAGGCGTGATCCCCGAAGGCCAGCTTGATCGCTTCGGTTTCGTTCTTGTCGCCCAGCGGGGTGGAGGTCCCGTGTGCGTTGACGTACTGGATCTCGTCGGGATTGACTTTGGCATTACGAAACGCCGCCTTCATGCCGCGGGTCGGCCCGTTGCGATCGGGCGCGGTAATGTGATGCGCATCAGCGCTCATGCCGTATCCGACGAGTTCGCCATAGATGCGCGCACCTCGCTTGCGGGCGTGCTCATATTCTTCGAGCACCAGAACGCCGGCGCCTTCGCCCAACACGAAACCGTCGCGGTCGCGGTCCCAGGGCCGGCTCGCGGTCGTGGGGTCGTCGTTGCGGGTCGACATGGCGCGGGCTGAGCAAAAACCCGCAACACCCAGCGGAGAAATCGATGCCTCGGCGCCGCCCGCGATCATGACGTCGGCATCGCCGTATTCAATCAGCCGACCAGCATCACCGATGGAATGAAGGCCGGTCGTGCAGGCCGATACCACCGCGTAATTGGGTCCCTGAAACCCATGCATGATCGAGACTTGTCCCGAGACCATGTTGACGATCGAGCCCGGCACAAAAAAGGGCGACACTCGGCGTGGTCCGCGCTTGACGAGTTCGTCGTGGTTGTCTTCGATCATCGGCAGCCCGCCGATGCCCGAACCGACGATCACGCCAACCCGCTCGGGGTCGACATTGTCGGCCGTGATGCCTGCATCGAGCACCGCTTGCGAGGACGCTGCAATGCCGAAATGGATGAAGGTATCGAAGTGACGAGCCTCCTTCGCGGGCAACCAGGCATTGATATCGAAGCCCTTCACTTCGCCCGCAATCTGCGAGGTAAACGCAGAGGCATCGAAGTGAGTGATGGGGCCAATGCCGCTCTTGCCGGCAAGCAGGCTCGCCCAGCCGGTGGCAACATCATTACCAACCGGGCTGATCAGCCCGAGTCCAGTTATAACGACTCTACGACGGCTCATCGAGAGCTCACTCCGCTAAGCAGTATTGCAGCCACCAAAAGCAGGCCGAACCAGAAAGCATCCAGAATCGGTTCAGGCCGACTTGGGATGGGCGGTCACGTAATCGATCGCCTGCTGGACCGTGGTGATCTTCTCGGCTTCTTCGTCGGGAATCTCGGTCTCGAATTCATCTTCAAGCGCCATGACCAGTTCGACGGTGTCAAGCGAGTCGGCGCCCAGATCATCGACGAACGACGATTCTGTTTTG
The DNA here is from genome assembly GCA_947487165.1 of Burkholderiales bacterium. Taxonomy (GTDB): domain Bacteria; phylum Pseudomonadota; class Gammaproteobacteria; order Burkholderiales; family Burkholderiaceae_E; genus UBA4615. The sequence continues at coordinate 11,896 of CANKWX010000052.1, read as the reverse complement.
ATCTCGGCCTCGTTCACCCCCAACTGCTCGGCGACGATTTTCTTGACGCGTTGTTCGATGTCGCTCATTTCGTGTCCTTTTACTTGTGTGTGGCAGAGGCACCCCAACGGTGCTGCTCTGCAGAAATGCGGCGGGCGATTCTAGCACTCCGCATCGTCGCCCCGGAATTAATCGGCCCCAGGAACTTAAGCCGCTTGGCCGATCAGGCCATGTACATGCCGCCATTGACATGGAGGGTATTGCCGGTGATGTAGCCCGCTAGCGGCGAGCACAAAAAGCCAACCGTCGCGGCCACCTCGGCGACATCACCAAAACGGCCCAGCGGGACTCTCTGCAGGAGCGCCGCAGTCTGCTCAGCCGCCAGCGCTCGCGTCATATCGGTATCGATAAAACCGGGGGCGACGCAATTGACAGTGATACCGCGGCTGCCGAGTTCCTGGGCCAGTGCGCGACTCATGCCCGCTACGCCAGCTTTGGCAGCCGCATAGTTGGCCTGCCCTGCATTGCCCGACTCGCCGACCACCGAGGTGATGTTGACGATGCGACCCCAACGGGCCTTGGTCATGCCGCGCATGACCCCTCGTGACAGGCGAAAAACCGCTGACAGGTTGGTATCGATGACCGACGACCATTCATCGTCTTTCATTCGCAGGGCAAGATTGTCTCGGGTGATGCCGGCATTGTTGACCAGGATGGCCGGCGCGCCCTCGGCTTTGCCGATAGCAGCGATCAGGGCCTCGGATGCGGCGGCATCAGCGACGTCGAGTACTGCGCCTCGACCGGCATGCCCTCCTGCAGCCAGCGACTCGCTGACGGCTTGGGCGCCGGCTTCAGTGGTGGCGGTACCGATCACGGTGGCGCCGAGTCGAGCGAGCTCGAGGGCGATGGCGCGGCCGATGCCCCGTGATGCACCGGTAACGAGTGCGACCCGACCTGACAGGGCAGCGGTGTCGTGGTTCATGCGAACTCCTTGAGCGTCGACTCGAGACTTTCCGCATCGAAGACCGCGCCGACCTTCAAACCCGGGGCGATCCGCTTGATCATGCCGCCGAGCACCTTTCCCGGCCCGAATTCGATGACATGCGTGACGCCCATCGACTGCAGCGCCATGACCACTTCGACCCAGCGGACCGGACTGTAGGCCTGACGCACAAGGGCATCGATGATCGCGTCAGTCTCGAAGTTTGCAGCGACATCGACGTTATTGATCACCGGCGCGCTGGGGCGACTCATGCTGAGGGCTTTCAGGGCGACCGCAAGGCGATCACCGGCAGGCTTGAGCAGGGACGAATGAAAGGGTGCCGACACCGCGAGCGGCATCGCCCGCTTGGCGCCCTTTTTCCTGGCAATCTCGCAGGCAAGCTCGAGTGCGGCCGTGCTGCCGGCGATCACGACTTGCGCGGGCGCATTGAAATTGGCAGGTTCGACAACCTGGGCAATTTGCACATCTGCCGATGAGTTGCCACCGGGATTGGCAGGGATCGCACCGATCGACTCGCTGGCCTCACGACAGGCATCGCGCACCAGGTCATCGTCAAGACCCAGGATCACGGCCATACCGCCGGTCCCGACAGGTACTGCCTCCTGCATGGCCTGCGCACGCAAACGGACGAGCTTGAGCGCCGATGCGAGATCGAAGACACCGGCCGCCGTCAGTGCGGTGTACTCACCGAGACTGTGACCGGCGAAGGCCGAAGCATCGGGGCCGCCTGCAGCGCGCCATGCCCGATAGCATGCGAGCGCTGCCAGCAGCATCGCTGGCTGCGTGTTGACCGTCAGGGCCAGCGCATCGGCGGGCCCCTTCTCGATCAGCGTGGACAAAGGCTCGCCGAGCGCGTCATCGGCCTCGATGATCATTTCGGCCACGACCGGGTTGGCGGTGAGTGAATCGAGCATCCCGACGGCTTGCGAGCCCTGCCCGGGAAAGACAAATGCGAGTTTCATGACAGTGGATTCGAACGTGACAATCAGAACTGGACGAACACGCTGCCCCAGGTGAAGCCGCCGCCCACCCCCTGCAACATGACACGATGCCCTTCTCGGATACGGCCGTCGCGCACTGCGGTATCGAGGGCAAGCGGCACCGACGCGGCTGAGGTATTGGCGTGCCGATCAACCGTCACCACCACACGCTCGGGAGGGACACCGAGCTTGCGGCCGGTGGCTTGAAGGATGCGGATATTGGCCTGATGCGGCACGAGCCAGTCGATGTCGGCCACCGTCATGCCGGCAGCTTCAACGGTTTCGCGCCCGACCTGATCGAGCATGCTCACCGCGAGCTTGAAGACAGACTGACCGTCCATAGTGAGAAAGGGCGTGCCGACGATCGCACCGTGCGACACATTGCCGGCGGTGCGCAAGAGGCCTTCGTGACGGCCATCGGCATGCAGCTTTGAAGCGAGAATACCGGGGCGATCAGAGGCCGACAGAACCACCGCACCGGCGCCGTCGCCGAACAGCACGCAGGTGCCGCGATCGCTCCAGTCGAGGATGCGCGAAAAAACTTCGGCGCCGATCACCAGCGCATTCTTGGCCGAGCCGTTGGCGATCAGGGCATCGGCGACGGTGAGCGCGTAGACAAAGCCAGAACAGACCGCCTGAACATCAAAGGCCGGGCAGCCGGCGATGCCGAGATCGCGCTGAACCAGGCAGGCGGTACTCGGAAACACATAATCGGGCGTGGACGTCGCCACGATGATCAGGTCGATCGACTCGGGCGCCATGCCGCAATAGGCCAGCGCCTGCCGTGCGGCCCGCGCGCCGAGCACCGAACTGGTGACTTCCGGCGAGGCGATATAGCGCTGGCTGATGCCTGTGCGCGCCAGAATCCATTCATCAGAGGTTTCGATGCCGCGCTCGCCGAGTTCGGCCACCAGCATGGCATTGGTCACGCATCGCTCCGGCAGGGCGCTGCCGACACCAACAATGCGGGAATAGATTCGCGCAGTCGAACTCATTGGGATGATTGCACCGTAGGGATTGCATCGGTAATCCGACGCAGAAGGCCGTTTCGGGAGGCATCATAACCGCGCCTCAGTGCCTGTTCGAAACCGTAGGCATCGGATGAGCCGTGACTCTTGATCACGATGCCCCTCAAACCGATCAGACTCGCGCCGTTGTAGCGCCGGTGATCAATACGCTGCTTGAAGCGCTTGAGCACAGGATAGGCCAACACGGCAATCGCTTTGGCCAACGGGCCGCGGGTGAACTCTTCGCGAATGAAAGCGGACAGCATCTGCGCCAGTCCTTCGGAAGTCTTGAGCGCCACATTGCCCACGAAGCCGTCACAGACCACGACGTCGGCCGTGCCGGCAAACAGATCATTGCCTTCGACATTACCGATGAAATTGAGGCCGCTGGCGCGCAGCAACTCACCGGCCTGCTTGACGACCTCGTTGCCTTTGATGACCTCCTCGCCGATATTGAGCAGACCAACTCTCGGGCGCTCGGCGCCACCGAGTGCTGACACCAGCGCGCACCCCATTATTGCGAACTGCAGCAGATGGCCGGGGTCGCAATCAACGTTGGCGCCAAGATCGAGCACCATCGTCTGGCCACCGTCGCGGGTCGGCAAGTAGGCGGCAATGGCCGGTCGATCGATACCGTCGATCATCTTGAGCACGGATCGCGAGATGGCCATCAGCGCACCAGTATTGCCGGCACTGACGCAGGCATCGGCCTGCCCCCGACGAACCAGGTCGATCGCAACACGCATCGAGGAGTCGCGCTTGCCGCGCAGCGCCTGCGCGACCGGCTCGTCCATCTCGACGACTTCGGTCGCTTCGTGGATGCTCAGCCTTGCATCCGGGCCCACCAGCTCACGGCCTGCAGCGCGAAGTGCCTCGCTGATCGGGCCTGGCTTTCCGACCAGGATGAGATGGGCGTCTGGCTGGTGATCGGAGAAGGCGATCGCCGCCGGGATTGTGACCGACAGACCGTGATCGCCGCCCATGCAGTCGATGGCAACGCGAACCGTCATTCGGGCTTGCAGAAAAAGGACGGGCTGATCAGCGCTGCGACCACCTCACAGACCCCGAATGCCGGCATCGCGACAACAGGGGACTGTGCAGTGAAAGGGACGTCGTCAGCCAAGGCAGTCGACGCCCTGATTACTCGTCGGCTTTGGTCTTGACGACTTTGCGGCCGCGGTAAAACCCGTTGGGGCTGATGTGATGGCGAAGATGAACTTCACCCGTGCTGGGCTCGACGGCGATCGGCGGCTTCGAGATGAAGTCGTGCGAGCGGTGCATACCGCGTTTCGAGGGGGACTTCTTGTTTTGCTGGACGGCCATTACTGGACTCCCGGCCCATAGAAAGTTAATCAGCGAGTATATCAGACTTAGCCCGGCGGTGCGTCAGCGTCGCGTGCGCAGCGAGGCGAGCGATGCGAAGGGCGAGGGTTTATCCGGTGACGCTGCGCCCTCGCCTTCCTGATTCGACTCAGCATTCTGGGCATCATCAGCCAGTGGCGCCTGGCAATTGGGGTGATGCGGCGCTGATGGCAAGGCCATGATCGCCTCGTCTTCGATCAGCCCGGCAAGATCGAATCGCCTTGAGGACACCAGCAGATCGTGCTCCTCATCGTCGGCGTCCTCGCGCTCGGCCTGCGTTTCGCTGCCGACCAGGCGATAAGTGTGCCGGTCGGCAATCGCGATCTCGAGCGGCTCCAGACACCGGGCGCACTGAACAGTCAGGCTCGCTGTAAACCGTAAATCCATGAACGATTCGCGGCTGCCGTCGGCCCGCAGATCGCTGCGCCCATCCAGTTGCCAGTCGAGTTCGCCGTCCGAAGAGACCAGCATTGAACTCAGCCTGGGCAGGGCGTCGGGGGTCAGTCGGCCGCTGGCGGACTCGCCCAGCCGGGTGAAATCATGGGTATCGACGGGTGGGAGGGTCATCGGTGGGCAGTCCTGTCCGGCAGGCGCGCCAGAGCGGCGCGTCGGCGACAAAGTATGATATCCCCCCTATGAAATCCCCTGCGCTGATCCTTGCCTCGACCTCTGCGTTTCGCCGCGATCTGCTGCAGCGCTTGCGTGTGCCCTTCGACGTCTGCGCCCCTGGCGTCGACGAGTCGCCGCAGGCTGGCGAAACACCGCAGGCAATCGCCCGGCGATTGTCGGTCGAAAAGGCCAGTGCGGTTGCGGCCCGTTTCCCTGGCGCTCTGGTGATCGGATCAGACCAGACCGCCACCATCGATGGACATTCGGTGATCGGAAAACCGGGCACGCACGAGCGCGCCGTAGCGCAGCTTCGCGCAGCATCTGGCCAGACCTTGCGCTTTTACTCGGGGTTGTGCTTGTGGCGCCCGAATGGCGCGCCACTGGTCGATTGCATCGAGACCCGAGTGACATTCCGGCGCCTGAGCGATACCGAGATCGAACGCTATCTGCTCGCCGAGACCCCCTACGATTGCGCCGGATCGGCGAAGTCGGAAGGACTGGGCGTCAGCCTGCTCGATGCACAGGACGGGCCCGACCCGAGCGCGCTCGTCGGCCTGCCGCTGATCCGCCTTTGCGCGATGCTGCGCGAGTGTGGCGTCACGCTGCCCTGACCAAGCTTGGCGACCCAAGTCGTTTCAGCGGCAATGACAACCCTATTGCAAGGCCGCCTGCTGTGTGTCCCGACGCCGGTGTCTGCCGACCGTCGTCCTCAGGATGACCTCTCAGCGTCGGTCATTGAGCGGATTGCACAGATTGACTATGTCGTGGCCGAGAGCGCCAAGACCGCCCGCGCTTTTCTGGGCAAGCTGCCGCTCGCGCGACCGATTCAGGCCATCGAGATCGTCGAGCTGAACGAGCACACCCGACCCGATGCGGTTGCAGCGATGCTGGACCCTCTGCTGGCAGGACGGGATGCCGCTCTGATGTCGGAGGCCGGCTGTCCGGGCGTAGCAGATCCGGGCGCCCGGCTGGTTCATGCCGCGCACCAGGCAGGCATCACGGTCGAGCCGATCGTCGGCCCGAGCGCACTGCTGCTGGCTCTGATGGGATCGGGTCTTGAAGGTCAGCGCTTTGCGTTCGCAGGCTATCTGCCCACCGACACAGCCGGACGAAAAGCGCGTCTGCGCGAACTTGAACAACGTTCGCGGCGCGAGCGCGAGACGCAACTTTTCATCGAGACACCCTATCGGAATCAGGCAATGTTCGAGGCGCTCCTGGGCAGCCTGAGCGATTCGACCTGGGTGTGTGTGGCTGCCGATTTGACCGGATCCCGCCAGCGGCTGATCACCGATCGGGTCAAAGGCTGGCGCCAGCGCGGCGCTAAGCTCGAGAAACTTCCGACGGTCTTTCTGCTGCTGGCCGACTGACCGAGCGCCGGACACCCTCGCAGGCGACGCCGGCGCACGCGTCAGCGCAGGCGCAAGGACTGCCCCGAAGCGCCCAACTCGCGCGAGATCACCTGACCGGCGGACATGCCTGCGCGTTTGGCCAGCCGCTCGGCAAAGGTCTCGGTTCGCGTGAAATCGACCAGTTCCTCGGCCTTGATGACATCGCGCGCCACCGAGCGCAAAGAACCCAGCTCATCGGCCAGACCCATCTCGATACTGGCAGCACCAGTCCAGACCAGGCCGGAAAAGAGCTCGGGATTTGATGTCAGTCGATTTCCGCGCCCGGCTTTGACAGTATCGATGAACTGCTGGTGAATGGTCGCCACCATGGCCTTCGCAAGGTCCCGCTGCGATTCATTCAGTGGTGAAAACGGGTCGAGAAAGCCCTTGTTTTCGCCTGCCGTGATCAGACGCCGCTCAACGCCGGCCTTTTCCATCGTGCCGGTAAAGCCGAAGCCGTCCATCAGCACGCCGATCGAACCCACCAGACTGGCCTTGTCGACGTAAATCCTGTCGGCGGCAACCGCCACGTAATAGCCCCCCGAGGCACAGATCTCCTCGATCACTGCATATAAAGGAATAGTGGGATTAGCGGCACGCAACCTGCGGATCTCATCGTTGATCAACCCGGCCTGCACCGGACTGCCGCCCGGACTGTTGATGCGCAGCACGATGCCGACGGTTCCCGGATCCTTGAAGGCGGCGCGAAGACCATCGATGACCGCATCGGCATCGACTTGCCCCTTTGCCTCAAGCACGCCGCTCAGTTCGATGACGGCAGTGTGCCGCGTGTTTGCGGCGGTGTAATCGGACAGATGAAACCAGTCCGTCAGCACGCCAAGCGTGATCAGGAAGACGCCGAGTGCCGCGAATCGGAAGAAAATCCGCCAGCGCCGAGCCGTGCGCTGCTCCTCGAGTGTCGAGGTCAGCAGCTTTTCGAGCAGGCCGCGCTCCCAATCTGCACCCGGAACTGATGCGAAGGGGCCGGTCTTGGGCGACGCCTGTGCCGGCGTGGCACCAGCCGAAGCCGCTCCGGGTAAGGCGCCCAACCCTTCGGTCAACCGTGGCTCACGCCTGATCAGATCATCGTCCTTCTCATTCATATCCTGGAAACACCTTATGCATGTCGACTGGCGGTCGCCTCGACCTCGATCCAGCCATCAATCTCACGGCAGGCCACCGGCTGCAAACCGCGGCCCCTGCAAGGGCCACCCTGACAGCGGCCCGACCCGGCATCGTACACAGCACCATGGGTGGCGCAGACGATTGAACGCCCGCTTGCATCCAGAAACTTCCCTTCGTCCCAGTCGAGTTCGACCGGGACATGCGAACACCGGTTGAGGTAGGCGCGGGCCTGACCGTCGATGCGCAGCAGGAACGCCGGGATCGGGCCTTCGACCAGCGAGATGACGAATCGGATGCCATCCCCCTGCTCGATCAGGGCGTCAGCGGGACAGATCTTCGACCAGGCTGAATGAAGACTGATTGCCATCTTGCGCCGCCCTTACCTGGCCGCAGACTGCGGCCCCAGCATCGCACGCGACAGATCGCAGGCACTGGCCAACCAATCGGCGAGTTCAGGCACCGAGCCGACGATGGCGTCCGGGCCGATCGCCCGCAGCGCATCGGGATCATGGGCACCGTAGAGCACCGCCAGACTGGCGGCGCCTGCCGCCTGCGCCATACCGATATCGTGAGTGGTGTCGCCGATCATTAGCATCCGGGACGGATCGATCTGGAGGACCTGCCCCAGGTCACGCAGCATCCAGGGGTCCGGCTTGGGGATGCCTTCATCGGCACAACGGGTCATGATGAAACGCGGGCCCAGGCCGGTTTGCGCCAGCGCCCGGTTCAGTCCGACCCGCGACTTGCCGGTGGCGACCGCCAGCGGCACGCCACCGGCGTCGAGCCCGCGCAGCACCTCCGGAATGCCCTCGAACACCTTCAGATCGGGATCCCGACGGGTGTAATGCACGCGATAGCGGTCAAGAAAGGCCGGCAGCTGCTCGCCTCGCAAGGACGGCACGGCATACCGGATCGCATCGTGCAGCCCCAAGCCGATCACCCATCGCGCCTGGGCGGGCGTTGGCAGGGGCAACTCGAGGTCTGCCGCGGCACCGATCAAGGCATCCGCGACCGCACTGACCGAGTCGATGATCGTGCCGTCCCAATCCCAAACCACCAGGTCAAACCGGCTCATGACAGGCCTTCATCAGGGTTTCGAAAGCCGCCGGCACACGCGCCTGCAGACGCACCTCAGTGCCGTTAGTCGGATGACGAAAAGCAGTCTCAAAAGCGTGTAAAAACATACGTTTATGACCGGATTTTTGAAGTGATTTATTAAGATCGTAGTTGCCGTACTTTTCATCACCCAGCAAAGGATGGTCGACATGCGACAGGTGCACCCTGATCTGATGCGTCCGCCCGGTTTCGAGGTCGGCCTGCATCAGGGTCAGGCGTCCGAACTGCGGATGGACCAGCCGCGATCGAGCTCGCACTCGGGTGCCGGCCACCTGACCCCCATCCTGAACCGCCACCCGCCGCTCGCCCTCGGCGGTCAGATACCGATGGAGCGGAAACCGCAAGGCCTGGGGCGGTCCCGACCAGTCACCGGCAACCAGCGCCAGGTAGCGCTTGCCGACCTGCCCCTGCCGCATCGCTTCATGCATCGTGACGAGTGCGGCACGTTTTTTGGCAACGATCAGCACCCCGGACGTTTCACGGTCGATCCGATGGACCAGCTCGAGCAATCGGGCCTGCGGCCGGGCCGCCCTGAGCTGCTCGATCACGCCGAAGCTCACGCCGCTGCCCCCATGCACCGCGATGCCCGCCGGCTTGTCGATCACCAGCAGCGCGTCATCCTCAAACAGAATCGGAAACTCCTGTCCCGGTACCGGCGCGACCGAATCGGGGGCTGCCACCCGGACCGGCGGAATCCGGACCAGATCACCCAGCACCAGGCGACGCTCAGGGCTTGCACGCGCGCTGTTGATCCGGACCTCGCCGCTGCGCACGATCCGGTAAACCCGACTCTTCGGAACACCCTTGAGCAGCCCGATCAGGAAATTATCCAGGCGCTGCCCGGCATGCGCGTCATCGATGCGAATCAACCGGACGTCGGGCGAAGGCGCAGGCAAGCTTGCAGACGGTGCATCAGGTTTTGCCGCTAAGGCATTCATCTTGCTATACTTTGCCGAGTTGCGAAGCGCAAGCGCGCCGAGATGTCACCGTCCGCATTGTAGCGGTGAGCGGTGACCAGCGAGCCAGCCAGGCGCAACGGAAAGAATGCTAACGCGGCGCCGAATGGTTCGGCGCGCGGAGACTACGCAAAGAATTCATCAAAACAGCACGAGAAGCGCCAGACCCGCCCCCCGGCCCACCGAGCCGGCGCCGCGAAGCTCGGCACCTCAGCATCCCACCATCCATGCGCCGCCCATCATGATCAAACGAAGCCGCCAACTGCCCCAGGGTCGTTGCGTGGAAGCGCTGCGCCGGAACCGGATGCGTTTTGGCCGGATGCGCCCTGCGCGCTGATCGGATATTCCTGCGTTGATCCGCTGGCCCCGCGCACCACGCTGGTTGCGCGAGTCGGAGGTTTTTGAATGAAACGCATGCTGTTTAATGCGACGCACTCGGAAGAGCTGCGCGTCGCGATCGTCGATGGCCAAAAGCTCATTGATATCGACATCGAATCGGCGGGGCGCGAGTCCCGCAAGAGCAATATCTACAAAGGCGTGGTCACCCGCGTCGAGCCCAGCCTTGAGGCCTGCTTTGTCAATTATGGCGAGGACCGTCACGGTTTCCTGCCCTTCAAGGAAATCTCGAGGTCCTATTTCAAGCCCGGTGTAGAGGCCTCGAAGGCCCGAATCCAGGACGCCATTGCCGAAGGCCAGGAGTTGCTCGTCCAGGTCGAAAAAGAAGAACGCGGCAACAAGGGCGCGGCACTCACCACCTATATTTCGCTGGCCGGGCGCTATCTCGTGCTGATGCCCAACAACCCGCGCGGCGGCGGCGTATCGCGCCGCGTTGAAGGTGAGGAGCGCCAGGAGCTGCGCGAGATCATGGATCGGCTCGAACTGCCGCCCGGCATGAGCCTGATTGCGCGCACGGCAGGGCTGGGCCGTACCCAGGAAGAGCTCCAGTGGGACCTCGGCTACATGATGCAGCTGTGGCGCGCCATCGAGTCGGCGGCGTCCTCGTCTACGGGCGCCTTCCTGATTTATCAGGAATCAAGTCTGGTGATTCGCGCGATCCGCGATTATTTTACCGCCGACATCGGCGAGATTCTCTTTGATACCGACGATGTCTGCGAGCAGGCGCAACAGTTCATGGGCCATGTCATGCCGGACATGGTCGGACGCGTCAAACGCTATCGCGACCATACGCCGCTCTTTACCCGGTTCCAGATTGAGCATCAGATCGAGACCGCTTATTCGCGGCTGGTGCCCCTGCCCTCCGGCGGCGCGATCGTGATTGACCACACCGAAGCGCTGGTCGCGATCGACGTCAACTCGGCCCGATCCACCAAAGGCTCCGACATCGAGGAAACCGCTTTTCGGACCAATCTCGAGGCGGCCGACGAGGTGGCCCGCCAGATGCGGCTGCGCGATCTGGGCGGCCTGATCGTGATCGACTTCATCGACATGGAAAGCACGAAGAACCAGCGCGAGGTCGAGCAGCGTTGCAAGGACGCGCTTCACTATGATCGGGCGAGGGTCCAGGCCGGCAAGATTTCGCGCTTCGGGCTGATGGAACTGTCGCGCCAGCGGCTGCGCCCGGCGCTTAACGAAGGCACGCACATCACCTGCCCGCGCTGCAACGGTACCGGAGTGATCCGCGACGTCGAATCTTCGGCCCTGCATATGCTGCGCGTGATTCAGGAAGAAGCCATCAAGGACAACACCGCCGCGGTTCACGCCCAGGTGCCGGTCGAGGTGGCGACCTATCTGCTCAATGAGAAGCGGGCTGAAATCGCCAAGCTTGAAGCGAGAGTCAAGGTCGAGATCGTGCTGATCCCGAACAAGTACATCGAGACCCCGCACTACAAGCTCGAGCGCCTGCGTCACGACGACGATCGGCTGTCCACTTATCGGGCCAGCTACAGCATCGCCGATGGCCCGACCGATGAGGGCGACTACCTCGATCGCAAGTTCGAAGGCGGCAAGCCCCGTCAGGCAGCGGCTGTCAAAGGCTTCACACCCGAGCAGCCGGCCCCGATCGTTCCGCGTCCCGAGGTCGCTCAGGCGCCGGTGGCCCTGCCCGCACCAACCCCCGCGCCCGCACCTGTTCAATATGTCACGCCAGCGGCAAGCGGCGGATTCCTTTCACGCCTTTTCGGCCTGTTCCGCGGTGCGCCGAGCGCGCCAGCCGCCCCGCCGCCCGCTCCGATCGTCGAACTGCCCGCCCCGGCAGCAGCAGCAGGTGACAGCGGTTCGGCCGGACGCAACGGCGGTCAGCGTGGCCGTGACGGCACACGCGGCAATGGCCGTGGTCGTGAGGGTCGTGAGCCGCGCGAGGCCCGCGAAGGCCGTACGCCGCGCGAGAATCGCGAACCCCGCGAAGGTCGTG
>CANKWX010000051.1 GCA_947487165.1 Burkholderiales bacterium | reverse complement strand
TCGCGGGCGGCAGCAGCGAGATCCAGCATGAACTGCTGGCCAAGCAGGTCCTCGGACTTTGATGACAGACGTGACATCACCCTCAATCGACCGATCATGACAACAGCCGCCACACCAAACGTCGACAGCGACGACCATCAGGCCATGCTGCGCGACGCTGCGCAGCGCTATGTAGAACGCGATTACACCTTCGAATCGCGCCAGGCCGCGCTGGCCAGCCCCGAGGGGTTTTCGAACGAGCGCTGGCAGGCCTTCGCCGACATGGGCTGGCTCGCGCTCGGCCTGCCTGAAGACTGCGGCGGATTCGGCGATGCCATTGATGCCGCCATCGTCGCCCAGGCCCTTGGCCGCGCGATGGCACTCGAGCCGTGGCTCGCCAATGTCGGGCTCTGCGCACCGCTGCTGGCCGCCTTGCGTCCGGGCGCATCCGGCTCGGCGCTCGCCGCCACAAGCGGGGCCGCCGACCGTGCCGCCGACCTGCTCACGCGCATGGCCACCGGCGAGCACAAGCTGGCACTCGGCGCCTGGGAGCCGCAAGGCCGCTACGACGCCTTCGATGTGCGCACGCGGGCCAGCCTGATGGCCGACGGCGGCTGGCAGCTCGACGGCGCCAAGACGCTGGTGCTGGGCGGTGCTGCCGCCGACACCCTGCTGATCGTCGCCCGTGAATCGGGACAGCCCCGCGACACCGAGGGTCTGTCGGTCTTTGCAGTGCCGGCCAATGCAGCGGGACTGCGCCGGCGCGGCTACCCGAGCTATGACGGCCGACAAACCGCCGATCTGCGTCTGGAGGCGGTCGTCCTGCCGGCCAGCGCCCGACTCGGTCAGGGGGGAGCCGCCTGGCCGGCGCTCGAAGCAGCGATCGACCATGCCACCGCGCTGGCCTGCATTGAGGCGGTCGGCACGATGCAGCGGGTGCTCGACACCACCCGCGATTACACCCAGCAGCGGCGCCAGTTCGGCAAGACGCTTGCCGCCAATCAGGTGATCCGTCATCGGCTGGTCGATCTTTTCGTGGCCATCGAGCAGGCCGGCGCGATCAGCGAAGCAGCGGTCGCCCGCCTCGCTGACTCACCCGGCGAGCGCCGGCGGGCGGTATCGCTTGCCAAGGCCTTCATGTCGCCGGCCGCCCGCCGCTGCGGCGAGGAGGGTGTGCAGCTGCACGGCGCGATCGGCATGACCAAGGAAGTGGCCATCGGTCATGCCGCCACCCGCCTGGCCGGGCTGTCGAACCTGCTGGGCGACGAAGCCTGGCACCTCGAGCGACTGGAGGCCGATCGGCCGCGATGAGCGCCACGCGATGAGCCGCTTCCCGGCGCTCGACAACCGCGAGTTCCGCCGCTACTTCAGCGGCCAGGCGATCGCTCTTATCGGCGGCTTCGCCTATAACGTCGGGATGGGCTGGCTGGCCTTCCGGCTGACCGGCTCAGTCGCGCTGCTGGGGGCGATCGGCTTTGCGCAACTCGCACCGACACTGTTTCTGTCGCCGGTCGCCGGCATGCTGGCCGACCGTTATTCGCGCCGCAAGATCCTGATCGGACTGCTGACCACGGTGGCACTGCTCGGCGCCCTGCTCTCGCTGCTGACCGCCACCGGCCATGTCAATGCCAATGTCCTGCTGGTGATGGCCACGCTGCGAGGTATCGCCTTTGCTTGCGAAATCCCGGTGCGTCATGCCTTCCTCGGCGATCTGGTGCCTGATCGCAAGCTGCTGCCCAACGCGGTGGCGCTGCATTCGAGCGCACTCAATACCGCGCGCTTCATCGGTCCTGCGGTCGGCGGAATGCTGATCGGGTCGTTTGGTGAAGCGACCTGCTTCATGCTGCATCCGATCCTGCTCATGGCCACGCTCTATCAGCTGCTGCGCATCCGCACGGTCGAGACGCCTCCCCCCACCGCCGGCACCACCTCATTCATGCAGCAATACCTCGATGGCTGGCGGTTTGCCTTTTCGGACCCAACGATCGCCCGACTGCTGCTGGCGATCTTCCTGATGGGCTTCGGCGTCGGACCTTATGCGCATCTGATGCCGGCGGCTGTCGCCGAGATCTACGGCAAGCATCCCGAGCTGGTCGGATTCTTTCTGTCGGCCGCCGGGGTCGGCGCGATGGTGGCGGCCATCTCGATGGCGGCGCGGCGCGGCTCGCAGCACCTGTCGTTGATCGCGCTGGGCGGCAATCTGGCAGCAGCCGTGGGCCTGCTGATGTTCAGCCGCAGCAGCTGGATGTCGGTATCGATCGTCGGCATGGTGCTGGTGGGCGGTGGTGTGATCGCACAGGCAATCGCCACCAACATCACGATCCAGACCAGCGTGCCCAACGACAAGCGCGGACGGGTGCTGGCGATCTATACCGCGATGTTTCTGGGCGCCACACCCTTCGGCAGCCTCGCCTTCGGACAACTGGGGCAATCGATCGGCGCCGGCAATGCCCTGCTCGCAGGCGCACTCATTGCCATGGCGGGCTTGGTGCTGATAGCCGCCCGGATACGCGAGTCAGGCGCGGTGTGACCGACGCCCCGCGAATGACAGCGGGCGCTGCGCAGTGCTGCTCAGTGCGGCTGCTCAGTGCGGCTGCTCAGTTCTGCTGCTCAGTTCTGCTGATCAGTCGAGCTGAGCGGATAAAAGCTACGTCGCCACTGCAACTGCGGCCAGCCGCGCTCGCGCGCGATCGCTGACAGCCGCGGATCGGCATTGACCACCACCGGCTCGCTCACCGCATCGAGCAGCGGCAGGTCATTGGCCGAATCACTGTAAAAGCGAACCGCATCAAAGTCAGCCAGGCTGCGTCCGTCAGCGTGCAGCCAGGCCTGCACTTGCCCGAACTTGGCGCCCGCAAAGCAGGGGCCGCCGATCGGTCGTCCAGTGAAGCGCCCGCCCTCGAGCTCGCAGCCGGTCGCCACCAGCGGCATCGGCGCGAGCAGCGACACGATGCCCTGCGCCAGGAAGGCGTGTGTGGCGGTCACGACCGCGATCAGGTCGCCGTCGGCCCGGTGCTGCGCAACCGCGTCGCGGGCGGCCGGGCCGATCAGCGGCGCGATGCGATCGGCCACAAACGCTGCTCTGACCGCCTCCCAGTGACTGCGCTCGGGGCCAACCAGCAGTGACAGATGGAAGGCGAGATAGGCATCGATATCAAGCGTGCCGGCCTGATACTGAGCATAGAAAGTGTCCTGTTGCGCCAGCCGCTCGGGCGGCGCCTCGCCTCGCTCGACCAGCCAGGCCAGCCACAGCAGATTGCTGTCGCCATCAAGCAGGGTGTGGTCGAGATCAAAAAGCGTCAGTCGCATCAGGCCGGGTCCGGGTCAGGGTTCTCGCAATCATGCCTCGGGCCGGGGCTCAGTCGAACGACGCGACCACCACAGGGCAATCGGCCCCATCAGTATCCCGGCGGCCAGCACCGCGAAACCGGCCAGCCAGGCAGTAGGCGATTCATTGCCCCCGGCTGCATCGAGCGCCACAACCGACCGCCCAGAGATGTAAGCCCCCGCAAGCCGACACCTGCCAGTCCCCACTGCAGCAGGCTGCCGACCTGCCCGACACACATCGCAATCGTGAGCGATTTCCCTTGCATCAGCCAAGCCTATCGCAGGCGCAAGCCGGCTATGCTCGCAGCATGACCATTTTCGACGACATTGCCGAACGCCGAATCCAGGCCGCGCAGGGTGAAGGTGAATTCGACAATCTGCCGGGAATGGGCCGCCCCCTGGTCATCAGCGAAGACTTCTCGATGCCGATCGAGGTTCGAATGGCGCACCGCCGACTGCTGCGCACGACAATCGAGAAAGATCGTTTCTCGCTGACCGAACAGTTGCGGTTCAGAAAACTGCAACGACTGATCGAAAAGCGACGCCGGTCGCGACCGTCATGCTGATCGCACAACTGTCCGACCCTCATGTCTGCGCGCCCGGCCTGCTCTACAAAGGGGTCGCAGATGCGAATCAGCTGTTCAGTGACGCGATCGAGCATCTGCATCGGCTGGACCGTCAACCCGATCTGGTGCTGATCACCGGCGACCTGACCGATGAAGGCCGCCCCGAGGAATATCGGATATTTCGCGAGCTTATCCGGGCACTCAAACTGCCTTATCTCCTGATGCCTGGCAATCATGACCACCGGCTTAATTTTCGCCAGGCTTTAGCCGATGTGGGTTATTTGCCCAATCAGGGCGCGCTTCACTATTGCATTGATGATCACCCGATCCGGATCGTGGCGCTCGATTCATGCCAGCCCGGAAAACATCACGGCCTGATCGATGATGACGGCCTGCGCTGGCTGGCTCAGACGCTCTCCGAGAACCGCCGCAAACCGACGCTTCTGGCCATTCACCATCCTCCTTTCGAGTCGGGTATCAAATACATCGACGATTACCGCTTGTTCGGGGCAGCGTCACTCGAAGCGGTCATCCGCGCTCATGACAACATCGAGGTGGTTATCTGCGGTCATGTGCACCGACCGATCTTTCGACGGTGGGCAGGCACCATGGTCGCCGCCTGCCCGAGCACCTGCACCGAAATTGCCCTTCGCCTGGACCCGACCGCAACACCGGCCTCATACATGGGTCCGCCCGCCTGTCTGCTGCACCTGTGGGATCCGCTGGCCGGGATGGTGAGCCATGTCAGTTATATCGGCTCTTTTCCCGGCCCCTATCCGTTTTTCTAGCACTGAGTCCGCCGTCGGCTTCCCGCTGATTGAGATATCAGCGTAGGAAGAGAACTTGAAGCGACGATTCAAGATCGTTTCATTCATGGAGCGACATGAACATGCGACTATTATCAAATTATTCCCGACTGATGTGATCGCTGATATTGATCGTCGGTTGGCAAATCGATATAGTCAACTCACATAATTCTTTGGAATAATTCTAATGAGCTCTCTTCAGGATCTGATCGCGCAGCGCGAAGCCCTCGACAAACAGATTGCCGAAACCCGAAGGCAGGAAATCGCCGGCGCGGTCAAACAGGTTAAAGCCCTGGTTACCGAATATGGGCTGTCCGCAGCAGATGTTTTTCCCTCGTCAAACGGGGTAAAAGCCATGAAAACTTCGGCGCCAGCCCGCGGCAAAGTCGCGCCGAAGTATCGCGATCCTGCAACAGGCAATACCTGGACAGGCCGCGGTCGCACCCCGCTGTGGCTGGCCGGTCACGACAAGTCGAAGTTTCTGATCGGCTGACCCCCAAGATCGTCGCCCGGATCATCAGGGCGACGTCAAGCAACATCTGAGCAGATGGCGTGGGGTAAAGAAGGGGGTGGGGTGGCTGATGGGGTTCGAACCCACGACAACCGGAATCACAATCCGGGACTCTACCGCTGAGCTACAGCCACCACCGTATCCGCCCTGACTGAGCGCCAGGTCAGACAAAAAACATCAGGCCGACATTGTGGCCTGCCCGACAGGACTCGAACCTGTGACCCTCGGCTTAGAAGGCCGATGCTCTATCCAGCTGAGCTACGGGCAGTGCAAACCTGTCAGAACATCGAGTTTACACCACCCGCCCTGACCCGACTGAGACTACGCACCACCCGGATCATCGAAGCGCGCAGATCAAAACAATCTGCGGGAGCCGGACAAGCTGTCATGCGAGCCCATCAGATCTTTTTCGACTTGGCCCTTGACGATCGTGGCCAAGTGCCGATCGTTGTCGGCAAAACGATTGTTCAAGTTACGGCGACTGGTGCGCCAGACTGGTCGGGGCGAGAGGATTCGAACCTCCGACATCTTGCTCCCAAAGCAAGCACTCTACCGGGCTGAGCTACGCCCCGACTGGCGCGCAGTGTATCCCACGACGGCGCTCCACGTGGCGCACATCTGAGTGCCAGATATCGGCGCCCTGCCCGATCTGTCGATCGGGACCTGACTCAGACCGCCAGCGAGTCGGCAATATGTCGGGCGTGGCGCTGTGCGGTCTCGTCGTCGCGGGCTTCGACCATCACCCGCAGCAGCGGTTCGGTCCCCGATGCCCGAATGAGAATGCGCCCATCACGCCCAAGATGGGTCTCAACCTGTGCGCAGGCCTGATTCAGGCCGGCATGATGCTGCCAGTCGAAATCACGCTGGATTTTCACGTTGATCAGCGTCTGAGGAAACAGGGTGAGGTCGGCGGTCTGCTCGGCGAGCGACTGGCCGCTGCGCTTGATCGCGCTCAGGACCTGCAATGCGCTGATCGTGCCGTCACCGGTGGTGTGGCAGTCGAGGCACAGCAAATGACCCGATCCTTCGCCGCCATAAAGCCAGCCGCGCTCCTGCAGCATCTCGAGCACATAGCGGTCACCGACCTTGGCGCGCGCAAATCCGAGGCCCAGCCGGGCGAAGGCCTGCTCCAGACCGATGTTGGACATCAATGTGCCAACCGCGCCTGCAACCGGGCCCTGCCGCATCCGGTCCTTGACGATGAGGTAGAGCAGTTCATCGCCGTTGTAGAGACGCCCCTGGGCATCACACATCAGCAGCCGATCGGCATCACCGTCGAGTGCGATCCCGAGATGGGCTTTGTTGGCCAGCACCGCGGCCTGCAAAGTCTGCGGATGGGTTGCGCCGACCTGGTCGTTAATGTTCAGGCCGTTGGGCGCAGTGCCGACTTCAATGACTTCTGCGCCGAGTTCGTGAAAGACATGCGGCGCGGTGTGATAAGCCGCGCCATGGGCGCAGTCGACGACGAGTCTGAGCCCTCGCAGATCGAGACTCGACGGGAAGGTCCCTTTGCAGAACTCGATATAACGGCCGGCGGCATCGTCGATTCGCCGCGCTTTACCGAGCGATTCGGAGCGCACGCAACCCATGGGCTCATCGAGCGCGGCTTCGATCTGCAGCTCCATCTCGTCGGGCAGCTTGTTGCCGTCGGCCGAAAAGAACTTGATGCCGTTGTCATCGAAGGGATTGTGCGAGGCGCTGATGACGACGCCGGCTGACAGCCGCAGCGCTCGCGTGAGATAGGACACCGCGGGTGTTGGCAGCGGTCCCGACAACATCACGTCAACGCCCGCTGCCGAAAACCCGGCCTCCAGTGCGGCCTCGAGCATGTAGCCCGAAATGCGGGTGTCCTTGCCGATCAGCACTGCTGACCGCTGGCCCTCGCGTCTGGGCAGCATACGGCCTGCGGCATAGCCCAGGCGCATGACGAATTCAGGCGTGATCGGCGAGTCACCGACGCGGCCGCGCACACCATCGGTACCAAAGTATCTGCGAGTCATCTCAGTCCTCCCAAGTCGTCAATCGACTGGCGCGCATCGCTGATCGCCCGCCAGACGCGAAGGGCATCAACGGTTTCAGGCACATCGTGCACCCGAACGATCTGTGCTCCACCCACTACCGCCGCGAGCATCGCCGACAGACTCGCCGGCAGCCGCCTGTCGACAGTGCGGCCGGTCAGTGCCCCCAGCATCGATTTGCGCGACACCCCCACCAGCACTGGCCAACCAAGCGCCCCAAGGCGCGGCAAATCGGCCAGCAGCGCCAGATTGTGCTCGAGGGTCTTGCCGAATCCGATGCCTGGGTCGATGACGATTCGCGATCGCTCGATCCCTGCAGACTGAAGCGCGGCGGCGCGATCAGCAAGCATCTGACACACCTCGCTCACCACATCCCGATAAACGGGGTCCTGCTGCATGGTCAGTGGTTGACCCAGCATGTGCATCACGCAACAGGCGGCCTGGCTTGCGCTCACTGCAGCGATCGCCTGCGGATCGGCGAAACCCGAGACATCGTTGATCATGTCGACGCCGAGATCGAGCACCGCACGCATCACCTGAGGCTTTCGGGTATCGACCGACAGCGGCCGGCCGCAGTCGACCAGGGCCCGGATGACTTGCACGAGGCGGCTCAGCTCGAGATCGGCCGGAACTGTCGGCGCACCGGGACGAGTCGATTCGGCGCCCAGATCAAGCAGATCGACGCCGTCGTCGATCATGGCCATGGCATGTACGACGGCTGCATCGGTGTCGGTCCACCGACCGCCATCCGAAAAGGAATCAGGGGTGAGATTGAGCACCCCCATAACCAGGGGGCGCTCGAGCGTCAGCTCGAAGCGCCCGCAGCGCAGCAGGGGTGAATCAGTGGCCTGAATCAGAGCGGTCTGGCCCGGGTGGGGTGGACGTCTGGCGACCACCCGGTCGAGGCAGGCAGATCGATCAGTTTGCAGCCGGAGCAGCAGGCGCCGGCGGTGCAGCAGGTGCGACGCCAGAGGTGGGCGACGCTGGCGGCGTACCACCGCCCGGCTGGCTGCCGCGATCCTTGGGAGTGCGCGGAAGGCGACCGGCAACGATATCCTCGATCTGCTCGGCGTCGATGGTCTCCCACTCGAGCAGCGCCTTGGTCATCGCCTCGATCTGGACCCGGTTGTCTTCGATGATCTTGCGGGCGACCGCGTACTGCTCATCGATGATTCGACGAATCTCGGAGTCGACCTTGCGCATGGTCTCTTCGGACATATTGGTCGTCTTGGTGATCGACCTGCCGAGGAAGATCTCGCCCTCGTTTTCGGCATAGACCATCGGCCCAAGCACATCGCTCATGCCATATCGGGTGACCATGTCGCGGGCAATCGAGGTGGCTCGTTCGAAGTCGTTGGATGCGCCGGTGGTCATCTGCTTCATGAAGACCTCTTCGGCGATGCGTCCACCGAACAGCACCGCAATGGTGTTGAGCATGCGGTCACGGTCCATGCTGTAGCGATCTTCGACCGGCAACTGCATGGTCACACCGAGCGCGCGACCACGCGGAATGATGGTGACCTTATGAACCGGGTCGGTCTTGGGAAGCATCCGGGCGACGATCGCATGACCCGACTCGTGATAAGCGGTATTGCGACGCTCTTCTTCGGGCATCACGATCGAGCGGCGCTCGGCGCCCATGATGATCTTGTCTTTGGCGCGCTCGAAGTCGATCATCTCGACCAGACGGGCGCTGCGACGCGCGGCAAACAGCGCTGCCTCATTGACCAGGTTGGCCAGATCGGCACCGGAAAAACCGGGCGTGCCACGGGCAATCACGTCGGCCTTGACGTCGGGTGCGATTGGAACCTTTCGCATGTGGACGCTCAGGATCTGCTCGCGACCGCGGATATCGGGCAGCGGCACCACGACCTGACGGTCGAAACGACCAGGACGCAGCAGCGCCGGATCGAGCACGTCGGGCCGGTTGGTCGCTGCGATCACGATGACGCCCTGGCCGGTCTCGAAGCCGTCCATCTCGACCAGCAGCTGGTTGAGGGTCTGTTCGCGCTCGTCGTTACCACCACCAAGGCCAGCACCGCGCTGGCGACCCACCGCATCGATCTCGTCGATGAAGAGGATGCAGGGCGACTGCTTTTTGGCCTGCTCGAACATGTCGCGAACACGCGCTGCGCCCACGCCGACGAACATTTCGACGAAATCGGAGCCCGAAATCGAGAAGAACGGCACCTTGGCTTCGCCGGCGATTGCCTTGGCGAGCAGGGTTTTACCGGTACCGGGTGAACCAACGAGAAGGACACCTCGGGGGATGCGGCCACCGAGCTTCTGGAATTTGGACGGATCGCGCAGGAACTCGACCAGCTCGCGAACCTCCTCCTTGGCTTCGTCGCAACCCGCCACGTCGGCGAACATGATGCTGTTGTTGTTGTCGTCGAGCAGGCGCGCCCGGCTCTTGCCGAACGAGAACGCACCGCCGCGACCGCCGCCCTGCATCTGACGCATGAAGAACACCCACACGCCGATCAGCAGCAGCATCGGGAACCAGGAGATGAAGATGCTCATGAGGATCGACTGCTCCTCGTCGGGCTTGGCATTGACCTGGACGCCGAACTTCATCAGGTCGGAGATCATCCAGATGTCGCCGGTGCCCGGGGAGTAGACCGTCAGCGGCCGCCCATCCTTGGATTTGGCGCGCAGGGTGCGGCCGTCGACGACCACGCTCTCGATGCGGCCAGCCTTGGCTTCATCCATGAACTGGGAATAGGGCATATCGCCGCCGCGAACCTGCCGGGTATCAAACTGCTTGAATACCGTGAACAGGACGAGGGCGATGACCAGCCAGACTGCGGCTTTGGAGAACATGTTATTCACTCTGACGCTCCTTCACTGCCCGGCAAACGCCCGGCGGAATCTATCTAGTTTACGCCGATTCAATTACCAAAAACCGACCCTGTGTTCCGTGTCAAGACCCTGATGGCCGAAGGGCCTGCCGGACACCCTGCTTGAGCGATCGCCCCAGCAGGTAAGTCTCGGCCGACTTGTCCCGCGAGGCCTTCGGTTTGCGGGGCGCAACCGTCACGAATGTGCGCTTGAAGGCTTCGACCACCTGGCTGTAACCGCTTCCATGAAAACATTTGATGAGCAAGGCGCCGTCCGGCTTGAGGTGGTGCACCGCGAATTCGAGCGCCAGCTCGGCAAGATGACCCATTCGGGCAGCGTCGGCAGACCCGATCCCAGACAGATTGGGGGCGAGATCGGAAAGTACAAGGTCAAGCGACGGCGCCCGACCCATCATCGCATCGAGCTGCGCCAGGACGGTGTCCTCGCGGAAGTCCCCTTCCAGGAACTCGACACCGGCGATCGGCGCCATTGGCAGCAGGTCGATGGCAACGATGCGACCATCAAGCGCGCCGCCGGGTCCGACCAGCTTTTCGCGCACGACTTGCGACCAGCTCCCGGGTGCCGAACCAAGGTCGACCACCGACATCCCGCGACGGATCAGGCGGTCCTGCTCGTCGATTTCGATGAGCTTGAAAGCCGCGCGAGAGCGATACCCACGCTGCTGGGCAAGCTTGACGTAAGGGTCGGTCAGATGCGATTGCATCCAGGCTTTATTGAATCGGTTCTTGGCCATCAGTGTGCTGGACTACAATCGAGGGATGTCGCAACGCCCATTTCGGGACCCAGAATCGGCCGAGGCCGCTGCGGTACCCATCACGCCCCCCCCGATCACGCCCCTTCTGTCGGCTGCGCAGCGCAAGGCGATGCGCGCCAAGGCACATGACCTCGACCCGATCGTCCGAATCGGCGACGCCGGACTGAGTGATGCGGTGATCCGGGAAACCGACCTCGCCCTGACGGCGCATGGCCTGATCAAAGTCAGGGTGTTCGGTGACGACCGCGAAGCACGCGAAACCATCGGCGCCACGCTGTGCGAGCGGCTCGGCTGCGCACTGGTGCAATCGATTGGCAAGCTGCTGGTGCTGTGGCGCGAGCAACCCGAGTCGGCGCTGAAAAAGACGCCCATCAGGCGCCGCACCGAGTCGGCGCCCAAGAAACTGGCCGCCGAAGGGAAATCGGCGCCCCGAAAGCGAGCCAGACCCGGTGTGCCGAAACCTGAACAGATCGAGCGCACCGAGCGGTATGCGCCGGTCGCGCCGGCACGTCGCCCGCCGATTGCCCGCGGAGCGCGCGCACCGATCGGTGCGGCGGCCACCTCGGCCGCCAACCGCAGGCCAAGCACCGGCTCATCGGGGTCGGGCAATGCAGGGTTTGCAAGAAAGCCGGGGACCGGCTCGTTTCTGAAACCGGCAAGCAAACCTGCGATCAAGGCCGGTGGGCGTACGGGCGCAAAACCCTTTGCCACACCGGCTCGCCCGCCTTCTGCGGCCCGCCCTCCGGCAGCCGGCAACCGTCGCAGTTCGACAAGCACGACGGCTACAGGTAGCGCACGTCCAGGACCTCGTAGCCGCGCAGGCCGCCGGGGGCCCTGACTTCAGCCGAATCGCCCGCGTATTTTCCGATCAGGGCACGGGCGATCGGGCTGGACACCGAAATTTTGCCGTCCTTGATGTCGGCCTCGTCATCACCGACGATCTGGTAGGTGACCTTCTCGCCGCTGGTGAGGTCTTCGAGATCGACCGTCGCGCCGAACACGATCCGGCCGTCAGGATCAAGCGTTGCCGGATCAATGACCTGAGCGACCGCAAGCTTGGCCTCGACTTCGGCGATCCGCCCTTCGATGAAACCCTGCTTTTCCTTGGCGGCGTCGTATTCGGCATTCTCGGACAGGTCGCCCTGCGCACGCGCTTCCGCGATTGCATTGATGACCGCCGGCCGCTCGACCGACTTCAGGCGCTGTAATTCATCCTTCAGGCGCTGCGCGCCGCGCACCGTCAACGGGATCGTGCTCAACTCGTGCTCCAAAAAAAATCGCGCCCCGGACGGACCGGGGCGCTGAACGACCTTCGATAGTAGCACCGGGGACGCAGCATAGTGCCGCCCCGCTCAATGCCCGCTCAATGCCCGGGAAGCGAACGGTGCAGGGCCTGCAGCGAATAGACCTCAAGCCCCTGGACATGGCGCATCCCCTGCACCGCCGCGAGCGCACCGGCAATGGTGGTGTAGTAGGTGATCCGCATGGCCAGGGCGGTCGTGCGCAGGGCACGCGAGTCGGCGATCGCACTGCGCTTTTCTTCGACGGTGTTGACGACGAAGGAAATCTCGCCGTTTTTCATCATGTCGACCACGTTCGGTCGGCCTTCCTGGACCTTGTGGACCGCGGTCACCGGCATACCGGCCGCTGAAATTGCCGCGGCCGTTCCCCGGGTGGCGACCAGACGAAAGCCCATCTCGTGGAGCTCGCGGGCGCACTCGACCGCCCGCGGCTTGTCGCCCGACTTGACCGAAATAAAGGCGCTGCCCGCGGTCGGAAGGCGGATGCCGGCACCGAGTTGCGACTTCACGAAGGCCTCGCCGAAGCTGTATCCCACGCCCATGACCTCGCCGGTCGACTTCATCTCGGGCCCGAGGATGGTGTCGACTCCCGGGAATTTGACGAAGGGAAAGACCGCTTCCTTGACCGAGTAATAAGGGGGTACCACCTCTTCGGTCACGCCCTGCTCGGCAAGCGTCACGCCGACCATCGCCACCGCTGCCACTTTTGCCAGTGCAACGCCGGTCGCCTTGGAGACAAAGGGTACGGTGCGCGATGCGCGGGGGTTGACCTCGAGCACGAAAACCGTCGAATGACCGCTGGCATCTTCCTGAATCGCGAACTGGACATTCATGAGACCGACCACCTTCAGCGCGCGGGCCATCAGCTCGGTCTGGCGCTTGAGTTCGACAATCAGCTCGGGCGACAGCGAATACGGCGGCAAGGAGCAGGCCGAGTCACCCGAATGCACACCGGCCTGTTCGATGTGTTCCATCACGCCGCCGATCAGCACCCGCTCGCCGTCGGCGATGCAGTCGACATCGACCTCGATCGCATCGTTCAGGAAGCGATCGAGCAGCACCGGGCTGTCATTGGAGACCTTGACCGCCTCGCGCATATAACGTTCGAGATCGCGCTGCTCATGGACGATCTCCATCGCGCGCCCGCCCAGCACATAACTCGGCCTGACCACCAGCGGGTAGCCGATCTCCTGAGCCAGTGCCAGCGCTTCGGACTCGGTCCGCGCAGTGCGGTTAGGTGGCTGGCGCAGGTTGAGCTTGACCAGCAGCTTCTGGAAACGCTCGCGGTCTTCGGCGATGTCGATCGATTCGGGACTGGTGCCGATGATCGGCACACCCGCAGCCTCGAGCGGCTTGGCCAGCTTGAGCGGCGTCTGTCCGCCATATTGCACGATCACGCCGACCGGCTTTTCGATCTCGACGATCTCGAGCACGTCTTCAAGCGTCAGCGGCTCGAAATAGAGCCGGTCGGAGGTGTCGTAGTCGGTCGAGACGGTCTCCGGGTTGCAGTTGACCATGATGGTCTCGTAGCCGGCCTCGCGCAGGGCCATCGAGGCATGCACGCAGCAGTAATCGAACTCGATACCCTGGCCGATCCGGTTGGGGCCGCCACCGAGCACAATGATCTTCTTGCGATCAGTCGGCTGCGCTTCGCACTCGTCTTCATAGGTTGAATAGAGGTAAGCGGTGGTTGTGGCGAACTCGGCCGCACAGGTGTCGACCCGTTTGTAAACCGGGCGCACCCCCATGCTGTGGCGAAGCTTTCGGACCTCGCCCTCGGAGGAGTCGAGCAGATAGGCAAGCCGGCGATCAGAAAAACCTTTTTTCTTGAGAAAACGCAGGGTCTCGCGGTCGAGGTCACCGAGGGTGCGTTTTTCGACCTCGAGTTCGATGTTGACGATCTCCTGGATCTGCGCGAGAAACCACGGGTCGATGTGGGTCAGTTCGTGCACTTCCTCGAGTGTGAAGCCCTGGGCAAAGGCATCGCCGACATACCAGATGCGTTCGGGGCCGGGCTCGCCGAGCTCCTCCTCGATGGTCTCGCGGTCGGTGGTCTTCTGGTTGAGCCCGTCGACGCCGACTTCCAGTCCGCGCAGCGCCTTCTGAAAGCTTTCCTGGAAGGTGCGACCGATGGCCATCACCTCGCCCACCGATTTCATCTGCGTGGTGAGATGCGAATCGGCGGTCGGGAACTTCTCAAAGGCAAAGCGCGGCACCTTGGTGACGACATAGTCGATCGTCGGCTCAAAAGACGCCGGCGTAGCACCGCCGGTGATGTCGTTGCGCAACTCATCGAGGGTGTAGCCCACCGCCAGCTTGGCCGCGACCTTGGCAATCGGGAAACCGGTTGCTTTGGAGGCGAGTGCCGACGAGCGTGAGACCCGGGGATTCATCTCGATCACGATCATGCGACCGGTGTCGGGATCGATCGCAAACTGCACGTTCGAGCCACCGGTATCAACGCCGATCTCGCGCAGGATGGCGATCGAGGCATCGCGCATCAACTGGTATTCCTTGTCGGTCAGGGTCTGCGCCGGCGCCACGGTGATCGAGTCGCCGGTGTGGATGCCCATCGGGTCGAGGTTTTCGATCGAGCAGACGATGATGCAGTTGTCGCGATGATCGCGAACCACCTCCATTTCGAACTCTTTCCAGCCGATCAGGCTTTCCTCGATCAGCAGTTCGCTGGTGGGCGAAGCCTCGAGGCCGCGCTTGCAGATGGTCTCGAATTCCTCGGCGTTGTAAGCAATGCCGCCGCCGGTGCCGCCGAGGGTGAAACTCGGCCGGATGATCGAGGGAAAGCCGAGCACGCGCTGCACTGCCCAGGCCTCGTCGAGCGAATGCGCAATGCCCGAACGAGCCGAGCCCAGGCCGATGCGGGTCATGGCCTCCTTGAACTTCTGGCGGTCTTCAGCCTTGTCGATGGCCTCGGGCGAGGCGCCGATGAGTTCGCAGCCGTAGCGCTCGAGCACACCATGGCGATGCAGATCGAGCGCGCAATTGAGCGCGGTCTGGCCGCCCATCGTGGGAAGGATGGCGTCGGGGCGCTCTTTGTCGATGATGCGCTCGACCACCTGCCAGGTGATCGGCTCGATGTAGGTGACATCGGCCGTGCTGGGGTCGGTCATGATCGTGGCCGGATTGCTGTTGACCAGGATCACCCGAAAGCCTTCCTCGCGCAGCGCCTTGCAGGCCTGTGCACCGGAATAATCGAATTCGCAGGCCTGGCCGATGACGATCGGGCCGGCGCCGATGATGAGAATGCTGGAAATGTCGGTACGGCGCGGCATGTTATGCAGTCTCCATCAGGCCGATGAAACGGTCGAAGAGGTAGCCGATGTCGTGCGGACCGGGGCTTGCCTCAGGATGCCCCTGAAAGCAGAAGGCCGGCCGATCGGTGCGGGCAAGGCCCTGGATCGACTGGTCAAAGAGCGAGACGTGCGTGATGCGCAGCGTGGCCGGAAGGCTGGCAGGATCGACCGCAAAGCCATGGTTCTGGCTGGTGATCAGGACCTGGCCGGTGTCGAGGTCCTTGACCGGATGGTTGGCGCCATGATGGCCGAACTTCATCTTGTGGGTGCGCGCGCCCGAGGCCAGACCCATGATCTGATGGCCCAGGCAGATGCCGAAGGTGGGCACTCCGCGGTCGATGAGCTCGCGGGCCGCCGCAATCGCGTAATCGCAGGGCTCGGGGTCGCCCGGGCCGTTGGACAGAAACACCCCATCGGGCTTGAGCGCCAGGACATCGTGCGCCGAGGTCTGGGCCGGCACGACAGTGAGGTCACAGCCCCGATCAGCCAGCATCCGCAGGATGTTGCGCTTGACGCCGAAGTCGAAGGCCACCACCCGCCAGGCGCGTCGACCATCGGCCAGGGTGTCCTTGATTGCGCCACCCTCGAGTCGCCATGAACCTTCGCGCCACGGGTAGGCGCTCTCGACGCTGACCACGCGAGCCAGATCCATGCCAGCCAGGCCGGGAAAGCCGCGTGCGGCCATGACCGCAGCCGCTTCGTCGAGCAATTCGCCCGCTTGCGAACCGGCGATCAGGCAGCCGCCCTGGGCGCCGCCCTCGCGCAAGATGCGGGTCAGACGTCGGGTATCGATGCCGGCGATGGCCGGGATGCCCTGGGCCTGCAAATAGGCGGGCAGGGTCATGGTGCTGCGAAAGTTGGAATGAAGCGGCGCGAGGTCTTTGATGATCAGACCGGCCGCATGGATACGGGTCGATTCGGCATCGTCGGGGTTGACGCCGCAGTTGCCGATATGGGGATAGGTGAGCGTGACGATCTGGCGGCAATAGCTCGGGTCGGTCAGGATTTCCTGATAGCCGGTGAGCGCGGTATTGAAAACCACTTCGCCGACGCTTCGGGTTGGCGCACCGACCGAATGGCCGCGAAAAACCGTTCCGTCAGCGAGCGCAAGGACGGCAGGGGGCAGATGGGGCAGCAAAGACAGCTCCTGGGCTTGGACGCCCTCCCCCGGCTGATGAGCCTGACAGACCTCAGTGAGCCTTAGTGAGACTTAGTGGGCCCAGGTGGGCCTCACTGCGCCCACGGCGAACAGATGCCCGGCAAAATACGGGCACTGATCTGGGACACTGTGCTGGGTCGAAGGAGAGCTAAACCTGCAGATTTTAGCATGCGGCCGACTGCTAACCCTGCGGGCAAGCTTGAGCGAACTGCCGCGGCGCTGCCGAGGCAGATTGGCGCGCAGGGTGTGTGTGCATTTCAGCTCGATGCATTGCGCCCCTGGGTCGTGCGCAGGGTCTCGCCCGCCGATACGGGCATCGCAATGACCGGATCGCTCTGGTTCAGCAAGGCTGTGCCGACATCGGTCGACAACTCCTGCTTCGGTGCGAAGCGGACCTCCAGATTCGAGTATCCGAGCGGACGCACCAGCAATGCCAGTGTGTTGAACGCAGAGCGTTCGACCTGCGTCCGATAGCGTTCGGCCAGCCCCTGCGCCTGCGCCAGTGCATAGGCTCGCGCCGCACCGATCAGCTGGTTCTTGTCGTCTTCGGAAAATCGCCCGTCAAAGAAACCCTGCACCAGATCCGGCAGCAACCAGGGCAGCAGCCTCGATCGCTGCTCGTCGTAGAAGGCCAGATCCTTGATCGACACCTCGACCTTGCAGGGCGGCAATGAAATTCGAGCCAGCGGCGGCGCCTGCGGCGTTCCGGCGCGTGGGCCGACATCAGCGGTCGGCGTGATGGTGTCGATATGAAACTGCTCGCTTTTGAGGTCGAAGCGAAAATCCATCTCGAACTCGAAGACCATCGCGAGTTTCTTCTTGGTGAAGGCCCAGGACAGATACTTTCGCCCGAACTCGCCGAAGGTGTGATCGCTGTGGGTGATGAGATCCTTGCTCACCGCCTTGAAAACCGAGAGTTCGCCGATCGCGCGCAGATCATCGATCGAACTTCTGACCACCAGCTCGCGGGGTGCCGCAGCGCGCCGGCTCGCCTGCCAGAGCCAGCCGCCGCCGAAGCCGATCAGCAAAAAAACAATCAGTCCGAGGAGTTGGGCGAGGTCCATGGGTTGTCCGGTTGAAGGCTGGCGGGCGAATGATGACCCGCCTTGATCACAGTCGCTCGGTCTCGCCGGAGCGCGGCTGCCACGTCATGAGCCGGCGCTCGACGACGCCCACCAGCGCATCGAGCAACAGCGCAAAGACCGTGAGCACCAGGATACCGGCGAACACGCTGTTGATATCGAAGGTGCCCTCGGCCTGCAGGATGAGATAGCCGACACCCTTGGCCGAGCCGAGGTACTCGCCCACCACCGCGCCGACGAAGGCCAGGCCCACAGCGGTATGCAAGCTCGAGAACACCCAGCTCATGGCGCTGGGCAGATAGACATGGCGCAGAAGATCACGGCGACTGGCACCGAGCATTCGAACGCTGGCCAGCACGTTGGGACTGACTTCGCGCACGCCCTGATAGACATTGAAGAACACAATGAAGAAGACCAGGGTCACGCCGAGCGCCACCTTGCTCCAGACACCGAGCCCGAACCACACCGAAAAGATCGGCGCGAGAATGACCCGGGGCATCGAATTGAGCGCTTTGACATAGGGATCGAAGATTGCCGAGGCGGTGGGCGAGAGCGCCAGCCACATGCCGCAGGCCAGGCCTGCGATCGTACCGATCGCAAAGGCCATGAGCGTCTCGAAGAGCGTATAGCCGAGATGCAGAAAGATCTCGCCGCTGCTGAACCATTTGAAGATCTGGCCGAGCACCTTGAGCGGCTCTCCAAAAAAGAAGGCGGCCCGATAGGGATCGTTGAAGTAGAGCGGCGGCAGTAAGGTGGGGCTGGTGAGCAGATGCCAGGCGACGAAAAGCGCGAGCAGCAGCGCAGCCTGAATCAGGCGCAGCGTCGGGGCGGACAGTCGGGTGGCCATGGTGTGAGCGGATCAGGACATCAGCCGGCCAGCTGCTGCTGGGCATAGCCGCGAAGGACTTCTTCCTTCAGCACCGCCCAGATGTCGGCATGCAGCCTGGCAAAGCGGGGGATCGACCGGATCTCGGCGACATCGCGCGGGCGCGGCAGATCGATGACAAATTCGCCGATCGGATGGCTCGCCGGCCCTGCCGACATGACCACCACGCGATCGGACAGGGAAATCGCTTCGTCGAGATCGTGGGTGATAAAGAGCACCGCCTTGCGGCGCGCGGACCACAACTCGAGCAGCTCGTTTTCCATGAGCTGGCGGGTCTGGATGTCGAGCGCCGAGAACGGCTCGTCCATCAGCACGATATCCGGGTCGAGGATGAGGGTCTGCGCCAGCGCGGTGCGTTTGCGCATACCGCCCGACAGCTGATGCGGAAACCGGTCGCCGAATCCGCCA
Organism: Burkholderiales bacterium; assembly: GCA_947487165.1. GTDB lineage: Bacteria > Pseudomonadota > Gammaproteobacteria > Burkholderiales > Burkholderiaceae_E > UBA4615. The sequence goes on along the minus strand of CANKWX010000051.1, from coordinate 6,137 downwards.
AGCCCCACGCGCCGCAACCAGTCGGCCGCCTGCTCGCGCGCCTCGGAGGTGGGCACACCGCGAAATTCGAGCCCTGCGCAGACATTGTCGAGCGCGCTTCGCCAGGGCATGAGCGACTCGGTCTGGAACATGTAGCCGGCCCGCCGATTGAGGCCGACCAGCGGCTCACCGAACACCTTGACCGAGCCCCTGGAGGGCTCGAGCAGGCCGGCCGCGACGTTCAGAAGCGTTGATTTGCCGCAGCCGGTCGGACCGACCACCGACACGAATTCTCCGGCACCGACCGTGAGGGTGACGTCGGCCACTGCGGTGTAGCGGCCCTGCGGCGAGTCGCGCGAAATGAAGGTGCAGGCGACGTCGGCGAGTTCGATGGCAGCAAGATCACTCATGGACGGGAGGCTGTTGCGCAACTGAACGGATCATTCAGCGGATCATTCAGCGGGTAATGGCCTGGGCCTTCTTGACGAAATCGTTGGTGTAGGTGCGCGTCAGGTCGATCTGCTCCGGACGGATCTTCTCGTTGAAGCTGGCCAGCGCTGCCAGACTGATCTTGACGCTCGCATCGCTGATCAGGCCGTCGGGCGAAATCGCATCGCGCACCGCATTGAAGGACGCGAGATAGAGTGCCCGGTCGCCGAGCAGATAGGCATCGGGCACGGTATTGATGATGTCGCTCGGGCCTGCCGCCTGCAGCCACTTCAAGGCCCTGACCATCGCATTGGTGAGCGCCTGCACCGTCTTGGGATTTTTGGTGATGAACTCTTCCGGGGCATAGAGACTGGCCGCCGGCATCGGCCCGCCAAAGAGCTGCTGCGTGCCCTTGAGCGTGCGGGTGTCGGCAATGATCTTCACGTCGCCCTTTTGCTCGAGCATGGTCATGACCGGATCGACATTGGAGATTGCGTCGATCTGGCCGCTGCGCAGCGCCGCCAGCGCACCCGAGGCGGTTCCGACGCCGACAAAAGACACGTCGCCGGGTTTGAGTCCGCCTTTGGCCAGCACATAGTTGGCGACCATATTGGTCGATGAGCCCGGGGCCGAGACGCCGATCTTCATGCCTTTGAGGTCGGCCGGACTGCGATAGGCGCCGGCCTTGGCAGTCGCGACACCGACCGCGATGGCCGGCGCGCGACCCTGCAGCACAAAGGCGCGGAAATACTGCTTGCTCGCCTGCAGGTTGATGGTGTGCTCGAAGGCGCCCGAGACCACATCGGCCGATCCGCCGACCACCGCACGCAGCGACTGCGAGCCGCCGGCGAAATCGACGATCTCGACATTCAGGCCTTCATCCTTGAAGTAGCCCTTCTGCTCGGCGATGGTCAGCGGCAGGTAATAAATCGAGGCCTTGCCGCCGACTGCAATCGTGACCCTGGGCTTTTCGAGCGACTGTGCGGACGCATCGCGCGTGCCGATGCCGAAAGCAAGTGTGAGCATGGCAAACAAAGCGGCGACGTGATGGCGGCGATTCATGGTGTCTCCTCGACATGAGCGGGTCGCGGCAGATTACCGCATCGGGGTGTGGCGAGTCTTGCCGGCAAACCCGGCGGGCTATCAGGCACCCAGCAGGAAAATCCAGACAGTCACGGCAACGCCCGCCATCCAGACCAGCGACCGTATCGACGCTTTGTTGCCGACGTAGAGCGCGATATAGGCCGCACGCAGCACCAGCCAGGCAATCGCCAGCGTGTCGAGCCGCCCCTGGGCCGCGCCCATCTGATGCGCAACGATCACCGCTGCGGCAAAGAAGGGGAGCGCCTCGAGGGTGTTGTTCATGGCGGCCACCGCACGGGCGCGGTGGCCGGCAAGTTTGGCCTCCCACTCGCGAGGATTGGCATTGTCGTAGTCACGACGACCGGCTTTGGCGATGCCCGCGCAGATTGACGGCAGGAAGAAGGCAACTAGCAAAATCCAGTAGGCAAGGGTGATTTTCATGGTGAGCCAATAAGTAAGTGACTAAGGAATTAAGGGAGTGAGGCGGCGGCCCTCAGTCGAGGCTGCGACGGTCACGCAGGGCCTGCGCGACCGTGGCGGCATCGACATATTCGAGTTCACCACCCATCGGCACGCCGCGTGCAAGGCGCGAGACCTTCAGCCCGCGGGCATGCAGCATTTCGCCGAGGTAATGGGCGGTCGCCTCGCCTTCGCGGGTGAAATTGGTGGCCAGAATGACTTCGGTGACGATGCCGTCGGTGGCGCGCGCCAGCAGTCGATCGAAATGGATTTCATTGGGGCCGATGCCATCGAGCGGCGACAGACGCCCCATGAGGATGAAATACAGACCATTGAAGGCCAGGGTCTGCTCGAGGGTGAGCTGGTCGGCCGGGGTCTCGACCACGCAAAGCTGCGTCGGATCGCGACGCGACGAGGCGCAGGTCTCGCACAGATCGGTGTCGCTGAAAGTATTGCAGCGCTGGCAATGGCGGATGTTGGCCGCAGCGGCCGTGAGCGCCTGCGCAATCGCACCGGCCGCCTCGCGATCGTGTTGCAGCAGATGATGCACATAGCGCTGCGCAGTGCGGGGCCCCACACCGGGCAGGCGGCGAAATGCAGCAATCAGCGCATCGAGTGCAGCGGGCTGATGCGCGGCCAAGTCGGTCAGCTCAGAACGGCAGCTTGAAGCCGGGCGGCAGGGGCAGGCCCTGCGTGACCGAACCCATACGCTCGGAGGCGGTCTGCTCGGCACGGCGCAGGGTGTCGTTGAAGGCGGCCACCACCAGATCCTCGAGCATGTCCTTGTCTTCGCCCATCAGGCTGGGATCGATCGAGACCCGCTTGACCTCATTGCGGCAGGTCATGACGACCTTGACCAGCCCGGCGCCCGACTGACCCTCGACCTCGACGCCGGCGAGCTGCTCCTGGGCTTTCTTGAGGTTGTCCTGCATCTGCTGGGCCTGCTTCATGAGGCCGGCAAGCTGGTTCTTCATCATGGTGTGGGTTCTCCGGTGGGTCGAAGCGGCTGGATCGATTCGGGCAGGATCGTACCGTCGAATGAGGTGAGCAGGGTCTGAACGAAGGCATCGCCTTCAATGTTGGCATGGGCCTGCGCATTGGCCTGTGCCTGTTCACGGTTGCGCACGGCAGCGACAGTGGTTCCGCGGACCGTGCCGACATCGACCGCCACTTTCATCGGTCGACCGAAATGGTGAGCGAGGCGCTCGCGAACCTTGCCGATCAGTGCGGGCTCAGCCAGCGGCCTGACCGGCACACGCAGCGAGAAGGTGTCGGTGGCCGCGTCAAAGCCGAGGAGTTCGCTTTGCTGCATGAACTGGCCGACCAGACCGGCGCGACCCTGCAGGCCGGCGGTGACCGCGGCGGCAAGCGAGGTCCAGTCACCGTCGAAGGCGGTTGTTGCGGCGGCGGCAGGCACAAGCACCGCAGGCGCTGTCGCGATGGCGGGCGAGGCTGTCGGTGCTGATTCGGGTGCGGGAAAGGCCGGTCGCGTGGGGACTGGGGGGACTGCCGGAACTTGCGATGCGCTGCTTGATGCAAGGCTTGGCGCGGCAGTCGGCCGGGCCATCGGTGCTGCGGCAATCGGTGCTGCAACCATCGGTGCCGCTGGCCGCGCGAGCGCCGGCTGGGGCGCGGCGCCACCTTCAGACTCAGGCCGAAAGGCGAGCAGACGCAGGAGCACCATCGAAAAACCGGCGTGGGCATCGGGGGCGAGCGGCAGGTCGCGCGCACCATGAATCGCAATCTGGTACCAGACCTGCAGTTCGAGCGCATCGACCCGGGGCGCCCAGCCAAGCGCAAGCGCGCCGTCATCATCGTCGGCGGTGATCGCACCGACCTGGGCCAGGGCAATGCGCTGCAGCAGGGCCGCGAAATCGAGCAGCGCGCGCTCGAAGGGCGCATTGCCCGAGAGCATGTCATCGGCCAGCATCACCAGCGCCCGACCGTCGCCGGCGACCAGCGCTTCGAGCAGCCGTTCGAGATCACGGCGATCGACCACGCCGAGCATCTCGCGAACCGCGCTTTCTTCGATGCGACCGCCGCCGTGCGCAATCGCCTGATCGAGCAGCGACAGGGCATCACGCATGCTGCCAGCAGCCGCGCGGCCGATCTGAGCGAGCGCGCCAGGCTCGAAGGGCACCGACTCGGCCTCGAGCACGGTGGCCAGATGACGCGCGATCAGCACCGGGGGCAGGTTCTTGAGGTTGAACTGCAGGCATCGTGACAGCACGGTCACCGGCACCTTGCGCGGATCGGTGGTGGCAAGGATGAACACCACATGGGCGGGCGGCTCTTCAAGCGTCTTGAGCATCGCATTGAAGGCATGCCCGCTGAGCATGTGGACCTCGTCGATCATGTAGACCTTGTAGCGACCCGAGACCGGCGAATAGACCACCTGCTCGAGCAGCTGGGCCATTTCCTCGACGCCGCGATTGGAGGCGGCATCCATTTCGACATAGTCGGGAAATCGGCCCTGCTCGATTGCGACGCAGGCGCCGCACTGGCCGCAGGGCCGCGAGCTGACGCCGGTTTCGCAATTGAGCGCCCGCGCCAGGATGCGCGAGACCGTGGTCTTGCCGACACCGCGCGTGCCGGTAAAGAGATAGGCGTGATGCAGCCGCCCGGTGTCGAGCGCGTGGCTGAGCGCGCGAACCACATGTTCCTGGCCGACGAGCGACTGGAAGTCTCGCGGTCGCCAGGTTCGGGCAAGCGCCTGATGCGGCTTGGCGGAGGGGCTGACTGAGAGATTGGCGGTGGCCATCGCGGTGGGCATTGCGGGTGCAGGCGCTGGATCAACCGGAGATCGTCAGCCTGAGCAGCAGGCAGACAAGTTGGGGGTGGACGAGCCCGACCCTCGGCACTTCCGGGAAGCGGCATTGGCTGCTTCCTTCCGGACCTGACCAGGTGGACCACACCGGAATGCGAGGAGGCCCGTCCGCCTCGATTGTATCAGTCGGGCGAGACCGGGCAGCTGCGGCCCCTCAAAGGTCGATATCGAACTCGACCGTGCCGGCGGCGGCATCGACCAGTACAGTGCGAACTGGGCCCGGCGCATTGAAAGGTCGAGGATCCAGCTGACCGACCAGCAGGCGGTAGTCGGCCAGCTGCGCAATGTAATCGACGCGCCAGTCTGCATCGACCGACCATTTGTAGTCGATGATCCATAGCGAATCGTCGACCCGGGCCAGGCGGTCGATGCGCCTGGCCTGACCCTGCGCATCCAGGATTTCGAGCTCGCAGGCCGCCTGGTCGCCATGCCAGACCGGGGCCAGCTCGGGCAGCGCCAGAACGCGGCGTGCCTGGCGCAGCGCCGAGCGACGTTGCGCCTCGTCAAGCGCAAATGCCTGAAGCGCCTCGAGCACGGTGTCCTCATCGAGTCCGGGCCAGCCGACGCTGGCCGGCAGCAGCTCAAGCGCCCGATGCATCGCTCGGCCCAGTTCGGTGGCAAGTTCGGTGGCGAGTTCGCTCGTCGCGGAATCGGCCTTGCCATCGGCAAAGCCACGCCGCTGACCGATGTCGAGGCGATAAAGATCCGGCAGTCTGAGGACGAAGGTGTCAGCGGGCGAGCCGGTGTCAGCGGTGCCAGCAGTCTCGCCGAAGACGGCGACTGCAGCGTTTCGCGGATCGTCAGTCACAGGCGGATCGACGCCATCGAGCATCGTGTACCAGGACTGCGACGGGGACCTCGGCGTCTGAGTCCCCGAGACGATGACGCCGCGACGGGCGCGGGTGAGCGCCACATACAACAGGTTGCGATCCTCGAGTTCGCGCAGATCGCTGTCGCGCGAAAGACTGCGCTCGCGCGACGATCCGCGCAGGCCGGCGGAAAAGAGAAAGGACAGATGCTCGGGGCGTAATGCCTCGGGCGGCCAGTCGATGAACAGACCGGCCTGATCGGAACGCGTGCGGCGATGGGCGTCGGCGAGGACGACCAGGTCGGCCTCAAGGCCCTTGCAGGCATGGATCGTCATGAGCCGGATCGCATCGACGGTGTCGCTGCGTCCTTCGCTCGGACCTTCGCGCTCGTCAAGCGAATCAAAACTGCGCAAGCGGGCCAGAAAGCCGGCAAGACTCGGATATCGGCCGGCATCCACATCGAGCGCCAGGCCCAGCATCGCGCAAAGGTTGGCATAGGCCACCTCGCGCTGCGCGGGCGCAACCGCTGCCGGATAGCGGGCAAAGGCATC
>CANKWX010000050.1 GCA_947487165.1 Burkholderiales bacterium | reverse complement strand
CTGCTTGAGACCGGTCAGTCGATGGTGAAAGAAATGATCGGCACCCGGGATGACCACGACCGGCAAGTCCTGCGGTCGGGCCCAGTCGAGGACCGACTGCAGCGGCACGGTGTCGTCGAGTTCACCGTGGATGACCAGCGTGTCGGCCGGTACCGTCTCGATCGTGAAGCGCGAGGCGGCCGTGCCGATGAAGACCAGTCGGGACGCCGGCTTTCCGGCCTGGGCCAGGCGCGCGGCGACCCGCGACAGCACGAAGGTGCCGAAGGAAAAGCCGGCGAGCACCAGAGGCAGCTCGGCACCGTCGGCGTCGGCCTCACGGTGGCCGTCGGCTTGCGCTGCACGGGCGGCGTCGACCACAACGATCAGGTCGTCGGTCTCGCCCTGGCCCTCGTCATGCACACCGGCCGAATCGCCGACGCCGCGAAAATCGGGTCGCCAGCAGACGAAGCCGAGCGCGAGCAGCGCCCGCGCCATGGTCTGGACAACCTTGTTGTCGCGCGTGCCGCCATAAAGCGGATGGGGGTGCGCGATTACCGCGATGCCCCGCACTGCGCCTTGCTCCGGACGGTCGAGCGCGATGTCGATGCGGCCGGCTGCGCCGTTCAGGCCGATCACGCTGGTTTGGGCGTTCATGGGGGCAGGGCCTGATCGAATCGGGTCGGTCGGATCAGTCGATGCGCAGGCGCTCGACCGGCTCCCCGTCGCGCAGATGCTTCTCGACGATCTCGTCGATGTCCAGCTTGTCGACGAAGGTGTACCAGATGCCTTCGGGATAGACGACCGCCACCGGGCCGTGCTCGCAGCGATCGAGGCAACCCGCCTTGTTGACGCGGACCTGCCCCGGGCCGCTCAGACCGAGTTCCTTGACCCGCTGTTTGGCATGGACCTGGAGCGCCTCGGCGCCCTGATGGGCGCAGCATTCGCGGCCGTCGGTGCGCTCATTGAGGCAAAAGAAGATGTGCTTGGCGAAATGGCTCACGGCAGCCTGCCTTCAGGATCAATCGTCGATTATAGCGAGCGGCCCGCGCTGCGACCGGTCCGTCGCCAGAACCAGGCCAGCGCGATCAGCGGCCAGACCAGTGCGATCAGGCGCAGCAGCCCCTGCAGATTGGCCAGCCTGCCCGAGCTGAAACCGGCGAGCGCGTCTTCGAAGTAGCGGTCAGGCGGCGCCAGGTTCACCAGCAGCGTGCCGACGGCCAGCAGGGTCAGCGCGATCGTCGCCCTGGCTCGTGGGCTGAGCGTCTCCAGGCCATACAGGATGGCCGTGCCCACCAGCAGTCCGCCCTGTGCGCCCGGGGTCAGCCAGGCGAGCGCGTCATCCGAACCGTAGACCCCCTGCATGGCGACGCTGCGCAGCCCGAAGGCAGCGATCGCTGTACTCAGCAGCACGATCAGCCGGCGGCGCGATCCGCGCACCAGCGTGAAGGCAATCGAGCCGGTGGCGCAGACCGCACAAACTACGACTGCGGCCTCGATCGCGACGCCCCAGACTGCCGGCGCGCTCTCGTACCAGAGTGCCTCGGTGAGCAGTGCCAGATTGGGCGGATCGGGCAATTCGAAGGCGTCGATCAGGCGCTGCAGCAGCGGGCGCAGATTGCCGGTGGCAAAGAGCAGCCGCTGCGGGACCAGTTGCGTCGAGACCCACAGCAACAGGAGCACCCAGCCGAAGGGGGGTCCCTGCTCGAACCAGCGCTCGGCGACCGGCAAGACCCGCCGACGACCGGTCCGATCGGGTCGGTTGAGATGAGCGCCGATCCAGCTGCCGATCAGAGCACCAAGGCTGTTGGCGATCCAGTCGAGCAGCGACGGCACCCGCCCCGGCAGAAAACTCTGGGCCGCCTCGAGTCCGAATGACAGGGCCACGCAGAACAGGCCGACGACGCCGACGGCCGTGGTACCTGGTGCCCGCTTGAGCCAGCCGAGCGTGAGCAGCAGTCCGAGCAGCAGATAGGCGAGCAGGTTGCTCAGCAGGTCGAACCAGGTCCAAAAGCGCGGCAAACCCTGCCACAGGAAGGCCCAGGCGCTGCTGGCATGGAGTTTCCAGTCGCTCAGGGGATACAGCGTCGCCACAATGATCGAGGCGACGAAGCCCGCGCCGAGCGCGCGCATCAGTTGCTCGGATCGGCGCTCGGATCGGCTTTCCAGTGACGACGGTTCGCTCATCCCGGAGGGCTCATGGTAAACAGGCAGCCTGCAGATTGTCTGAGGCATTCGAGACACGACGATGGCCCTGCCTGATTTCGAGCACATCGACAGCATCGATTCGACCAGTCTCGAGCTGATGCGTCGACCCTTGCTCGCGCTGGCCGATGATCGGGCGTCCAGGCCGCCGATCCTCCTGCTGGCCGACCGCCAGCTCGCCGGCCGGGGACGAAACGGCCGCCAGTGGTTGTCTGACGGACAGCAGGCGCTCACTTTTTCGGTGGCGATCGAACGCACGGCGCCCAGTGCCTTGCGGCTTGGCTTTCCGCTGGCAGTCGGCGTCGTGCTCGCGCGGGTGCTCGCCGGTCACGGCGCCCGCCCGCTGCTGAAATGGCCCAACGACCTCTACTGCGAGGTGCCCGGCGGTGTGGCCAAGGCCGGCGGCATTCTGGTCGAGGTTCGGCATATCGGTCATCTGACGCGCACGGTGGTCGGCTGCGGACTCAATCTGGCTGGTGTGCCCGAATCGGCCGATCTCGGCCAGCCGGTCACTGCATTTTTCGATGCCGCGTCGGTGCCGGCGCGCGCGCCGCTCGCGCAGGAATTCGGCGCGGCAATCTGCGCGGCCTTCGTCGAGTTCGAAAAACGGGGTCTGACCCCATTTTTGAAACACTGGCGACGGCTGGACATGCTGGCCGGTCATCCGATCGATCTGCTGCGCCCCGACGGCCAGCGCGAGCCGGCGCGGGCCTTGGGCGTTGATGACGACGGCGCACTGCTCATCGAACGTGCCGCTGGATCGCCGCCCGAACGAATCATCAGCGGCGAAGTCGGCGTTCGGCGTCGCGCATCGGGCGACCCGAACGCCTGATCAGGCAGCCACCCCGAAATCGAAGCCGCGTCCGGGTGCCGCATCGAACAGCGCTCGCGTGTACTCATGGCGCGGCGCAGTGAAGACCTGCGTCGCGGTGCCGTACTCGACCATGCGCCCCTTCGACATCACCGCCACGTCATCGCAGACCTGAGCCGCCACCCGCAGATCATGGGTGATGAAGAGCATGGCAAGGTTCAGCCGCTCGCGGATGTCGGCCAAAAGCGTCAGCACCTGGGCCTGAACCGAGACGTCGAGCGCCGAGACCGCCTCGTCGGCCACCAGCAGCTCGGGCTCCATGGCGAGCGCACGCGCGATGCAGATGCGCTGGCGCTGGCCGCCCGAGAACTGATGCGGATAGCGATCAAGCGAGCTCGCCGGCATCCGGACCAGCTCGATCAGATTGCGGGCCCGTGCCAGGGCTTCGGTACGCCCCAGACCGAAATTCATCGGTCCTTCGATCATGGCCTCGGCCACGGTGCGCCGCGGGTTGAGCGATCGATAGGGATCCTGGAAGACGATCTGGACGCGCTTGCGAACCGCCTGCAGCGCGCTGCTCGACTGGGTGGCGATGTCGTCGCCCGACAGCAGGATGCTGCCGCCGGTGGGGTCGATCAGACGCACGATGCAGCGTGCGACGGTTGATTTGCCCGAGCCGGATTCGCCGACGATGCCCAGCGTGCGGCCGCGCCGGATCGAAAAGTTGACATCGGTGGCAGCCACCACACTGCGATCGGCACCCAGCCAGCGCTTCGCAAAATAGGTCTTGTCGAGCCCGGCCACCTCGAGCACCACCGGTGCGCCGGGCACCTCGGCGCGCTCGACCACCTCGAGCTTGGGCACCGCACTCATCAGCATCCGGGTGTAAGCGTGGCGCGGGCGCTTGAGGACATCGTCGCGCGGGCCGATCTCGACCAGATCGCCCAGCCTGAGCACTGCCACCCGGTTGGCCACCTCGGCCACAACACCGAAGTCGTGGGTGATGAAGAGCACGCCAGTGCCATGGTGCTTCTGCAGCTCGAGGATGAGCCGCAGGATCTGCGCCTGCGTGGTCACGTCGAGTGCGGTGGTCGGCTCGTCGGCGATCAGCAGCACCGGGTCGAGCACCAGCGCCATCGCGATCACGATGCGCTGTCGCTGGCCGCCCGACAGTTGATGCGGATAGCTCGCGATGATGCGGTCGGGATCGGGCAGCAGCACCTCGGTGATGATCGAGCGGACCTTGGCCCTGCGCTCGCTCGCCGACAGCGAGGTGTGCTCGGCCAGCACCTCGTCGATCTGATCGCCGCAGGTCATGACCGGGTTGAGCGCGGTCATCGGCTCCTGGAAGATCATCGACATGCGGGTGGCGCGCAGCTCGCGCAAACGGGCCTGAGGGGCGTGGGTGATGTCTTCGCCCTGCAGCATGATGCGCCCGCCTCGCACCGGCAGCGACTTGGGCAGCAGCCCCATCACCGATTGCGCAATCACCGATTTGCCCGAGCCCGATTCACCCACCAGGCAGACGATCTCGCCGCGCCCGACCGAAAACGACACCTTCTGCACCGCCGATGACCGGTCGCTGCCGCTGGGCAGGCCGATGGTGAGTTCATGAACCTCGAGGATCGGCGTATCGGCCCGCTCGCTGCCGTCGTTTGCGAAAGCCATGCTCATACCCGCTTGGCCATCTTGGGGTCGAGCGTGTCACGCAGCCCGTCGCCCAGAACATTGACCGCCAGCACCGTGACCGCGAGAAAAATACCCGGGAAAAAGATGTTGTGCGGAAACTCGTTGAACTGGCTGCGGCCCTCGGCCATCACATTGCCCCAGGTCGGAATATCGGGCGGCAGCCCGACGCCGAGAAACGACAGGATCGCCTCGACCAGAATGCCCGAGGCGCAGATGAAGGTGCCCTGCACGATCAGCGGTGCCACGGTATTGGGCAGGATGTGCCGCAGCATGATCTTCCAGGTGGGCGTGCCCAGCGAGATCGCCGCTTCCACATAAGGCTCCTCGCGAATCGTCAGCACCAGCGATCGCACCAGTCGCGTGACCCGCGGAATTTCGGGGATCGCAATCGCGATGACCACAGTGAGCAGGCTGCCGCGCCACATCGCCACCAGCGCAATCGCAATCAGGATGGCCGGGATCGACATCAGGCCGTCCATCACCCGCATCAGGATGCCGTCGAGCCAGCGGATATAGCCCGCCATCAGGCCCAGCAGCGTGCCGAAACTGACCGAAACCAGTGCGGTGAACAGCCCCACCAGCAGCGACACCCGGGTGCCATAGACCACCCTGCTGTAGATGTCGCGACCGAAGCTGTCGGAGCCCATGCGAAAGGTGTGCTCGATCGTCTCGCCCTCGAGCGTGGTGATCTCGCCCGACTTGCCCGGCAAAAGGTCGCGGCTGGCCGGATCGAAAAGTGAGGGGTCGACCGTGTCAAGCCAGGGCGCGGCAAGGGCAATCGCCACCAGCAGCAGCAGCACCGCGCCTCCCAGGCGCACCGAGCCGTTGCGACGCACGCGCTGCCACAGCGAGGGCTGGACGACAACGGTCGCCGATTCGACCGACAGGGATTCGAAGTCGGGTGTCGCAGCGCCTGGTGCTGCAGCCGGAACAGGGGGTGCCGAGGAAGCCATGTCAGTACCGGATGCGCGGATCAAAAAAGACATAAGACAGATCGACCAGAAGGTTGATCACCACATAGACCAGGGAAAAGAACAGGATCACGCCCTGGATGGTCGGGAAGTCGCGCGCCAGGACCGCATCGACCGTCAGGCGCCCAAGGCCCGGAATCGCATAGACCGACTCGGTGACCACCACCCCGCCGATCAGCAGCGCGATGCCGATGCCGATGACAGTGGCAATCGGCACGGCGGCATTGGCCAGCGCATGGCGCATCAGCACCTTCGATTCGGGCAGGCCCTTGGCCCGCGCGGTTCGGATGTAGTCCTCGCCCAGGGTCTCGAGCACCGCTGCCCGTGTCACCCGAGCGATCAGGGCGATATAGACCACCGACAGCGTGATCGCCGGCAGCATCAGATGGATGAACCAGGGCCCCAGCCCGTCGGCAATCCGCTTGTAGCCCTGCACCGGCAGCCATCCGAGCTTGAGCGACACGCCCCAGATCAGCAGATAGGCCAGCACGAAGACCGGCACCGAAAACCCCATCACCGAAAAACCCATCAGCAGGCGGTCGAGCCAGCCACCGAAGCGCCAGGCGGCAAGCACGCCCAGCGGCACTGCAATCAGCACCGCCACGACGATGGTCACGACGGTGAGCGACAGCGTGGGTTCGAGTCGCTGGGTAACCAGCGTGGTGACCTCGGTCTTGTAGTAGTACGACCGGCCGAGGTCGCCATGCAGCATTCGGCCGGCCCAGATGACGAACTGCTCCGGAATCGACTTGTCGAGGCCAAGCCCCTCGCGGATCTGCGCGATCTGCTCGGGACTGGCCGCGTCACCCGCCAGCACGGCGGCCGGATCGCCGGGGGTCAGCCGCAACATCAGGAAAACAAGGACGGCAACGACCACCAGCACCGGGATCGTTGCCGCCAGCCGGCGGGCGAGGAAGGCAAACATCAGTTCTTCTTCAGGTTCCAGTAGATGTTGCCATTGGTCACGAAAAAGCCCGAGATGTTCTTGCGCGCGGCCATTGGCTGGTTGAACTCGCCAAGGATCACGTGCGTGCCGATTTCATACATGCGGGCATGCATCTGGTCGGCGATCTTCTTCTTCTCGGCTTCGTCGGTGGCCCGCATGAACTGGTTGCGCAGGGTCACCATCTTGTCATCGGTCGCCCAGCCGAACCAGGTCGACTTCTCGCCGCGGGTGTCGGTGGTCGGGTTGGCGATCGGACTCCAGACATCGAAGGCCTGCCACGCGGTCATGAACATATGCCAGCCGCCCTTGTCGATCGGGTCTTTTTTGGCCCGACGTCCGACCAGGGTCTGCCAGTCCATGGCCTGCAGATCGACCTTGAAGCCGGCCTGACGCAGCAGCTGGGCGCCGACATCGGGCAGCTTCTGGATCGAGGCGAGGTCGGTCGGCTTCATCAGCACGATCGGCGTGCCGTCGTAGCCCGAGGCCTTGAGCAGGTCCTGCGCTTTCTTCATGTTCGACTTCATCTGGATGTCGCTGCCGGCGGTGCTGCCATAAGGCGTGCCGCAGATGAACATTGAGCCGCAGGGCTTGTAGAGCTCCTTGACGCCGACCTGCGCGCGCAGGAAGGCCTCCTGACTGAAGGCGGCAATGGCTGCCTCGCGCACCTTCGGATTATCGAAGGGTTTGTTCAGGTGATTGAAGCGCGCCATGTACTGCAGGCCGTAGGTCGCGTACTTCGGCATCTGCAAGGTGTCGTCTTTCTTGACGGTCTCGAAGTGGTCGAAGCCGAGTGATTCGATGATGTCGACCTCGCCTTTTTGCAGGGCGCTGACCTGTGCCTGGGTGTCACGCAGGGCGAGGTTCCACTCGACCCGATCAACATAGACCCGCTTGCCGCCGGTGGTGCCCGACGGTGCTTCGCTGCGCGGCACATATTTGGCGTTCTTGAGATAGACCGCCTTGTCGCCCGGCTTGAATTCATCGGCCTTGAAGATGTAGGGGCCTGATCCGACGTAGTCCTCGATCTGCTTGAAGGGGTCGGTATCAGCGACCCGCTTGGGCATGATGAAGGGCACATTCGACGACGGCTTGCCGAGTGCCTCGAGCATGAAGCCGCAGGCCTCGCCCAGAAAGATCCGGAAAGTGTCGGGTGCCGGCGAATCCATGCGCTGCACGAACTGGAAGAGGGCAGAGCCCATGGCATCGCGCTTGCCCCAGCGCTGCAGCGAGGCGATCACGTCGTCCGGCGTCACCGGCTTGCCGTCATGGAACTCCAGGCCCTTGCGCAGTTTGAAGGTCCACAGGCGGTGATCGGGGCTTTCGGTCCAGGACTCGACCATCTGCGGCTTGATCACGCCCTTCTCGTCGGTACCGAAGAGGGTGTCGTAGATCATGTAGCCGTGGTTGCGGCTCATGTAGGCGGTGGTCCAGATCGGGTCGAGCACCGCCAGATTGGAGTGCGGAACCACCCGCAGGACGGTCTGCTGTGCTGAGGCCGGCGCTACCGCCGTCAGAGCGGCACCGACCAGAAAGGCGGCTGCCGAGCGCTTGAAAAGGCTGCGTGGTGACACTGTGTGGGCTCCTCGTTGGTGTGGCCGATGCGTCTTGGCGGCGTCGGAAACGCCGACCTTAGTTCAAGCCTGACACCAACGCAAGACTTGTGCCGCCCCGAGACGGGGCATTGTTCAGCGCGTCAACACCCTGTTTGCGGGGAGGCGAGCCTGCATAGCACAATGGATCAACCCTGTTACGGAGCACACCGAGTGGCCACCATCGCGATCGGCGGAATGCAGCACGAGACCAATACCTTCGCGCCGTCGAAGGCCGACTATGCCGCCTTCGAGGCGGGCGGCGGCTGGCCGACGATCCAGCGCGGCGCCTCGCTTTTCGAGGCGGTGGCCGGTGCCAACATCCCGGTGCAGGGCGCCATCGAGGTGCTTCGTGCGCGCGGCCACACCATGGTGCCGCTGACCTGGGCGGCGGCATCACCCTCGGCGCAGGTCACCCAGCATGCCTTCGAGACCATCGTGGGTGATCTGATCGCCCGTCTGAAGGCCATGGACCAGGTTGATGGTGTCTATCTCGATCTGCATGGCGCGATGGTCTGCGAGCATGTCGACGACGGCGAGGGCGAAATCCTGCGGCGTGTGCGCGAGGTGGTTGGTGCGCGCGTGCCGGTGGTGGCCAGCCTCGATCTGCACGCCAATGTCACGCGGCAGATGGTGGCAATGTCCGACGGGCTGACCATCTATCGCACCTATCCCCATGTGGACATGGCCGAGACCGGCGGGCGGGCGGCCGCCCTGCTCGATGCGATGCTGTCGCAGGGCAGGCGTCCGGCCAAGGCCTTCCGGCAGTTCGACTATCTCACCGGCATTCCGTCGCAGTCGACCTTCATCGAGCCCTGCCAGAGCCTGTATGGCCGCATTGCCGACATCGAGCGGCGTCATGGCGTGTCGGTCGATTTCGCACCAGGCTTTCCGATGGCCGATTTCCCCGAGTGCGGCATGTCAGTCGTGGCCTATGGCCCGAGCCCCGCGGTGGCGCAAGCCGCACTCGACGAGATCGGCGATGCGGTGGCGGCGGCCGAGCCCGATTTCGCGCTCGAGCTGCTCACGCCCGACGAAGCCGTGCAGCGCGCAATGCGCACCGGCGCCCCTGGGTTGCCCACGGTGCTGGCCGATACCCAGGACAACCCTGGCGCCGGCGGCAATGGCGACACCACCGGTCTGCTGGCTGCGCTCATCCGCCACCGTGCACCCGACGCAGTGCTCGGCCTGCTGATCGATCCGCCGAGCGCGGCGCGCGCGCATCAAGCCGGTCAAGGGGCCACGCTCGAGTTCGCGCTCGGTGCGATTTCCGGTGTGGCCGGTCATGTGCCGGTGGTCGGCCGATTCATGGTCGAGCGACTGGGCGACGGCGTTTTCACCTGCACCGGCCCGATGTATCGCGGCTTTCGCATGACGCTGGGGCCGATGGCGCTGCTGCGCGAAGAACACTCCGGCGTGCGGGTGATCCTGGCGAGTCGCAAGACCCAGGCGGCCGATCAGGAGATGTTCCGCCATGTCGGCATCGAGCCGGTGCGCCAGCGCCTGCTGGCGCTCAAGAGCTCGGTGCATTTCCGGGCCGACTTTCAGCCGATCGCCCGGGAAGTGCTGGTGGTGCGCTCGCCCGGGCCAGCGCTGGCCGACCCGGTTGATTTTGCCTGGACGCGCTTGCGCCCGGGCATCCGCATGCGACCGCTCGGGCCGGTGTTTACTCGGGCTTGACGCCTGAGGCCTTGAAAACCTCGCCCCAGCGCGGGGTGTCCTTGCGCACGATCTCGGCAAACCCTGCCGGCGTCGTGCCGGTGGGCAGCAGGCCGAGCTCGAGGATCTTCTTCTTGCCCTCGGGCGACTGCAGGATCTTGTTGATCTCCTGGCTCATGCGCTCGACCGCCGCCTTGGGCGAGCCCTTGGGGGTCACGATGCCGTTCCAGCCGACCAGGTCGAGCGCCGGATAACCCTGCTCGGCAAAGGTCGGGGTGTTCGGGTAAAGCGGCCAGCGTTTGGCGCCGGTCACTGCCAGCAGGTTGGCCCGACCGCCCTGGATGAAGGGCCCGGTGGTCGCAAAGTCGTGCACGCCCATGGTGGCGATGCCGGCCACGATGTCCTGGGTCGCGGGCCCGGCACCCTTGTAGGCGACATGCACGGTATCGAGCTTTGCCGCCTGGGTGAACATCTCGCCGTAAAGATGCGACGAGCTGCCCACGCCGAAGGATCCGAAGGTGGTTTTGCCCGGATTTTTCTTCACGTAAGCGATGTACTCGTCGAGGGTCTTGATGCCGCTTGCCGACGAAACGATCATGCCGAGCGCGGCCTCGCCGAGTTGCGTCACCGGGTCGAAGTCATCCTGCGAATACGGCAGCTTCGTGTAGGCGAACATGTTGATGCAGTAGTTCGACGAGTTGATGTAGACGAAGGTGTAGCCGTCCGGCGGCGACTGCTTGGTGGCCGTGATGCCGATGATGCCGTTGGCCCCGACCTTGTTCTCGACGATGACCTGCTGGCCGAGCACCGGGCTGAGTTTTTCGGCCAGATAGCGCGAGACGATGTCGGTCTGCCCGCCGGGCGGATAGGGCACGACCAGTTTGATCGGCCGATCGGGCCAGGTTTGCGCGAAAGCCGGGGTGAGTGATGTCAGCGAGGCGAGCGCAAGCGTTGCGCCCGCCAAGAGGCGTGTAAACCGGTTCATTCATGTCTCCGAATGGAATTGTGAGCGCAGTCTAACGGCTGCCGTCGGTTTTTCGAAAACAAGTGCCTTGCGCGTTCGCCTCACGCGGCCTGAATCGGGCAGGGCCGGGCGGCTGAGCCGTCGCCCCCGGTGTAGGCTTTGGGTGTTCATCGCAGGCAAGACTGAAAGGAGACACCCCATGACCGAACCGCTCTGGCGCTGGTCTGCCACCGACCTGGCTCATGCCATCCGCACGCATCGCATTTCGAGCCGCGAGGCGACCGAGTCGTGTCTGGAGCGCGTGGCCGAGGTCAATCCGCGGCTCAATGCGGTCGTCGAGGTCCTGCACGACAGCGCACTCGCCGCCGCCGATGCCGCCGATCGCGCGGTTGCCAATGGCGAGATGCTTGGTGTGCTGCATGGCGTGCCGGTGACCACCAAAGTGAACGTCGATCAGCGTGGCTGTGCAACCACCAACGGTATCGTGGCACTGCGTGATGCGATCGCCACCGACGACAGTCCGGTGGTGGCCAACCTTCGGCGCGCCGGAGCGGTGATCTTCGGTCGCACCAACACGCCGGCTTTCTCGTTTCGCTGGTTCACCGACAACGA
Source organism: Burkholderiales bacterium (assembly GCA_947487165.1). Classification (GTDB taxonomy): domain Bacteria; phylum Pseudomonadota; class Gammaproteobacteria; order Burkholderiales; family Burkholderiaceae_E; genus UBA4615. The sequence continues at coordinate 13,850 of CANKWX010000050.1, read as the reverse complement.
CCTGCATGGCCGCACCCTCAACCCCTGGTCGCGCGAGCACACGCCGGGCGGCTCGAGCGGCGGCGCATCCTCGGCGGTGGCCTCGGGCATGGGCCCGATCGCGCACGGCAATGACATCGCAGGCTCGGTGCGCTACCCGGCCTACTGCACCGGCATCTATGGCCTGCGGCCCTCGGTCGGGCGCATTCCCAATTTCAATCCAAGTGCCACCGAGGAGCGACCGCCTGCGATGGCGATGATGTCCGTCCAGGGGCCGTTGGCCCGCACCGTGGGCGATCTGCGGATTGCCTTGCAGGCAATGTCTGCCGCCGATCTCCGTGATCCGGCCTGGGTGCCGGCGCCGCTGCAGGGCGCTGCACTGTCGCGCCCGATCAAGGTGGCTTACAGCGCATCCATCCCGGGTGTCACCGTGCATCCTGCGGTGGCGGCCGCGGTCGAGCGTGCGGCCCGCTGGCTGGCCGATGCCGGCTATCGGGTCGAGGCGGTTGAGCCGCCCGACATGGCCGAAGCCGCGCAGTTGTGGCAACTGATCGCCGACAACGAGGCGCGGCTGGTGATGGGGCCGCTGGTCGAGCGGCTCGGTGACGATGGCATCAGGACGGCCTTCGGTGCGATGACGCGGCATACGCCGGTGCTCGATACCGAGGGCTACTTCCGCGCACTGGCCCGGCGCACGACGCTTATTCGCCGCTGGAATGCCTTCCTGCAGGACTATCCGCTGGTGCTCGGGCCGCTGAGCGCCGAGCCGCCGTTTGCCTGGGGGCTCGATGTCGAATCGCCCGAGGGCATGGACCGCATCATTGCCGCGCAGATGCCGCAGTTCAGCGTGCCGCTGCTGGGTTTGCCGGCGATCTGCGCGCCGGCCGGCTCGGTCAACGGCTTGCCGATCGGCGTGCAGATCACCGGTGCGCGCTTTCGCGAGGACACCCTGCTCGATGCCGCCGAGGTGCTCGAAGCCCGCCATCCCTGTGTGGCACCGATCGATCCGGTGTTCGCAGCATGACGCCGGCCGAGTTGCCTGCGCAGCAGGATCTGCCTTGCGCCTGGTACGGCCCGCAGATGCTTGCGAGCCCTCAGGACTGGACGCTTGCGCTCAGCGAAGCCGATTGCATCGAGATCCGGGCCGCGCTCGATGCCTGGCTGTCGAGCCAGGCTGATCGGGCAGGCCGTGGCGATCACGCAGCCCGCGATCAGAGCAGCCCGGCACCGCTGGCTGCCGCCGACTTCGTCCTGCCCACGCTCGGGCCACGCCTCGCGCAGTTGCGCCACGAACTCCTGCATGGGCGCGGTTTTTTTCTGCTGACCGGCATGCCGGTCGGGCAATGGTCGCAGCGTGATGTGGCGCTGGCCTTCATCGGGCTGGGCGCGCATCTGGGCAATGCCCGCTCGCAGAATGCGGCTGGCCATCTCCTCGGTCATGTGCGCGATCTCGGGCTGGCCAGCACCGACCCCAATGTCCGCCTGTATCAGACCCATGAGCGACAGACCTTCCATACCGATTCCTGCGATGTGGTGGGCCTGCTGTGCATCAATGAAGCGCAGCAGGGCGGCGACTCGCTGCTGGTGAGCTCGACCACGATCTACAACGAGATGCGCCGCCGCCGCCCCTATCTGGCGGCACTGCTCTTCGAGCCGCTGGCCACCGACCGGCGCGGCGAGGTGCCGGTTGGCATGAAGCCCTGGTTCGATATCCCGGTTTTCAGTTGGCATGACGACGCGCTGTCTGCGCTGTATCAGCGCCAGTACATCGACAGCGCCCAGCGATTCGAGCAGGCGCCAAGGCTCACGGCTGCCAAGGTCGAAGCGCTCGATCTTTTCGACGCGCTGGCCAATGACCCGGCCCTGAATTTCAGGATGCGGCTTGCGCCCGGCGACATGCAGTTCGTGCACAACCACAACCTGCTGCACGATCGCAGCGGCTTTACCGACTGGCCCGATGCCGCACGGCGTCGTCACCTGTTACGGCTGTGGCTCGCGGTGCCGGGTGCGCGAGCGCTGCCGCCGGTGTTTGCGCAGCGCTATGGCAGCGTCACGATTGGCGATCGGGGTGGCATTGTGGTGCCGGGCACGACGCCTTGTGTGCCGCTTGATGAGGGGCCCGCTGCGGTGGTCTGACCGGCTTCGTCGGTCGCATGGGCTCCTCGCCTGTGCGGCAAGGGCCATCCTCTCAACTGATCAATGGCACTGAACTTCCGGGCAGGCCACGGTGAACACCAGATGATCATGCTGCCAATAAGGACTATTTTGAAATAGCCTTTTTGCGTCTGGCGATTTCAGATTCGATTTTTTTCATCATGTTTTCGTCTGGCTTTTTCCAGTTGCCGCCTGACTGATTGACCATGTAGTTCACGGCGTCTGAAAAGGCCGCCACCGTCAAGTCTGGCTTGCCGCCTTTGGCAGGCATGGCCCGAACGCCCACATAACCATGGGCTGTGAGGACGACTTGGCCCTCTGCAATCAAGGGCGCCCACTTGGCGATGTCACCCATCTGAGGCGCCTTGATCAGCGCATTGGAGTGGCAATTGGCGCAGACAGCTTTGTAGGTGTCCTCACCCGAAGCAAAGGCAGATGCACCCATAAGAACCAGGCCCGTTGCCACGACATATTTAAAAAAATTCATAGAGACCTTTCTTGACCATTTTGGGAACTTCTCCGCCCAGAATGTTTGGCGTGTTCCAGGGGTTGCTGCCAGCTTGCAGTGAATGTGTTGGCACCCACTGCCTCTAATGACTTCCATTGCAAGAGTAATCCCTATCGTAAATCTCTTCGCAGGCCATTTATTTCGATTCGCCTGATGAGACGCTCTGGGGTCCTTCGTGAATCTCGCGAATCTCACTATTGACCTGTAAAAAAAAGCCGGACCGTTCGAGGAGGCTCATTAGGGCTCAACTTGAGGTGTATCAATGCCGAGCGCCGATGTATCACCGAGACTCATCGAATGCCCTCAATGTTTTCGACCGACTCGTTTTCAACGCCTTCGGCTGCGCCACCCCGCCAGACCCCGGCATGAGGCCGGCCTCTGCCCAGCTGATCAGCCGCGAGGTCCTGCCCTTCTACGCGAGTCTGGCGGCACTGGTCGCCAGCACCTTACTGATCGACGCAGTGCTGCATCTGCTCAATGCAGTGTGGATCGGCCGCTACCTCGGCATTGCCGGCACGCTCATCATCATCGCGTCGTTTGGCTATTCGCTGCGCAAGCGCAAGCTGATGACCATCGGCAATCCGGTGACACTGCTGCGCACCCACGAACGCATGGCCTGGTTCGGCTCGCTGCTGGTACTGGTTCATGCGGGCATTCACTTCAATGCCCTGCTCGGCTGGCTGGCGGTTGGCGCGATGCTGATCAATGTCGCCAGCGGGCTGACCGGCAAGTATCTGCTGCGCCGCGCGCGCAGCCGACTCGATGCGGCGCGCGAGCGTCTGCGCGCCGACGGCCTGTCGGACGAGGCGCTCGATGAGCGGCTCTACTGGGACAGCCTGACCGTCGATACCGTCAAGCGCTGGCGGGCCCTGCATCGTCCGATCACGCTTGCCTTCGGCGTGCTGGCGCTCGCGCACATCATCGGCATCAGCCTGTTCTGGGGCTGGAAATGAATGCCCTGTGGCAGCGGATCAGGGGCTGGCTGACGATCCTGCGCCGCCGCTGGTTTCTGGCATCGATCTCGGTGGCATTGATCGCAGTGGTGGCACTGGCCTTCATCAACCCGCGCCTGATGATCAGCCCCGGCGCACTCATACCGGCGCATGCCGAGCTGTCGACCGACTGCTTCGCCTGTCATGCGCCCCTGCGCGGTGTGACGGCCCAGCGCTGTGTGAGCTGTCATGCGGTGGCCGACATCGGTCTGCGCACGACCACCGGCAAAGCGATTGCCGGCACCACGATGCTGTCGTCGACGCTGTCGTTTCATCAGGAGCTGATCGAGCAGGATTGCATGGCCTGCCACAGCGATCACAGCAGCCCGAGACTGGTTGGCGAGCGGGGCGTCAAACCCTTCTCGCACGAGCTGCTGCGCCCGGCGATTCGCGATCGCTGCGAGAGCTGCCATCAGGCACCGGCGAATGACCTGCATCGCGGCCTGAATACCGGCTGCGCGCAATGCCATCGCCCGCCGGCCTGGACGCCTGCCACCTTCGAGCATGAAAAACATTTTTTGCTCGATCGCGATCACAACGCGCCGTGTGCCACCTGCCATCTCGGCAATGTGTTCAACCGCTACACCTGCTACGGCTGCCATGAACACACCGTCTCGAATATCGAGCGCAAGCACCGCAAGGAAGGCATCACCGACTTCAAGAACTGCGTGGCTTGCCATCGCAGCGCAAGCGAGGAGCCCGAGCACGGTCGCTCGGGCAGGCGCGAGTCGGGCAACGCGAAGGATGGAGGAAAATCAGGGGTGCGGCGTGAGAGCGACTGAGTCGTACGCGCACCCACGGGCTGTCTTCGCGACGGCGGCCCGAACATGTTCGCGTACCAACGCCCGATCGGCTCGCAGGCCCCGGGCCGAAGGCACGCTTGCGGTCAGGGCGTCGGCCCCCAGGGTGCCGACATCATCAGCTTGTTTTCCTGATGTTTCAGCAGAGGCCTCAGCTGCTTGGCAAAGGCCATGAATTCAGGGTCGGAAAACACCCCCGCCCAGAAGGCACGCCGGTCGGCGTCATCGTTGAATTTCCACAGATGCACCAGCTGGTTCATGGCGCCGATATCGCCGGTAAAGTAGCCCACCAGTCGTGGCGGATGCTTGGCAACGGCCGGCCAGCCTTGCGTCTTGTAGAGCTCGACGACATCGGCCATCTTGCCGACGACGACGTCATAGGTGCGAAGTTCGAAAATTGCCATGGTGGGTGTCTCCGGGTGGTGAGGTGTCGGCGGTCAGTGTAGCCTTGCCCTGCCGTCCCCTCCCAACGCTTCACTCACCCACCGAAACGCTCATGACCATCATCCTGGTACGACACGGCGAGACTGCGCTCAATGCCGCTCGCGTCCTGCAATTCCCCGACACGCCGCTTGGTGAGCGAGGCCTGGAACAGGCTCGGGCGGTTGGCCGTCGTTTTGCTGCTGCACCGCCCAAGGCGATCCTGAGCAGCGACATGGCCCGTGCGCGTCAGACAGCCGAGGCGATTGCCAAGGCCACCGGTCTGCCGGTGATCGAGTCGCCGCTGCTTGGCGAGCGCAACTTTGGCGACCTGCGCGGCAGCCGTTTTGACGACCTGGGTTATGACCCGATCCACGATGATCGCGGCCCGCCCAACGGCGAGTCGATGGCCCAGTTCCGTGCCCGCATTGCGCAGGCTTACAGCTGGATCCTCGCCATGCGCGAGCAGGTGGGCGGCGATCTGGCGGTGGTCTCGCACGGCCTTTTCATCCGTGAATTCCTGGCTGCCCATGTGCATCTGCCCGAGGGGCTGGATGTGCCCGAAAAACTCGAGAACACCTCGGTGTCGATCCTGCTCGCCGAGCCGCCCCACACCGCGCAGCTGATCGGATGCAGCCTGCATCTGGAGGGCGATGCACGCGGTGACGGCCGCGGCGTGGTGGGTGTTTGAAGCGGGCCACCACGCCGCTAGCCTGACGGGTAGGTCAGATTGACACGATCGCCAAGAACGCTCAGTTGGCCTTCAGGTTCAGTTCGGAAGCAATCGGTCCCCACTGCTGCAGATCAGTCGAGACCAATCTTTGCAGTTCGGCACCGGGTGCGACATCTGCAGTTGTCATTTGTCCAGCCAGCCTGTTGATCAGGGTAGGGCTCTTGGCCGCTTCAGACAGGGTGTTGTAATAGCTTTCCGCGATGGACGCCGGCGTTCCGGAGGGCAAAGCGAAGCCACCGTAGTACTCGAGGGCCGATCCTGATCTGCCGAGCGTCTCGCGAAAGGACGGGAGGTCTGGCGCCAGAGAGAATCGCTTGTCGGTCATCACCGCAATCGGCTGGATTTTTCCCTTGAACGGAACCATCAGGGGTAAGGCGGTGACGCAGAAGTCGAGCTCGCCCTGCGCCAGCGCGGTGACTGAATCGGGGCCGCCTTTGAAGCCCACCGCCTCTGCGACGCAGTTGTTGCTGCGCAGCAGTTGCACTGTCGTGATGTGCTCCGCGCCGCCCAGGATGCAGCCATAGTTGGCTTTGCCTGCGCGAGCCTTGAGGTGGGCGACCAACTCGGTGGGCGTCTTGATGGGTGAATCGGCTTTTACAAAAATCGCAGCGGGCGTGGCACCGAACTTACCCACCATCGTGAGTTGCTTGAGCATGTCGTACCTGCCGAAGGTCAGCTGCGGCGGGATCATGCCGCTATTGACGTGCATCATGACGCTGCCGTCGGTGGGCGCCGTCTGAATGGCTTGCATGCCGATGAGGTAAGAGGCGCCCGGCTTGTTTTCCACGATCACAGGCGTGCCGGTCACCTGCGTCCACGACTCCATTGCCATCCGAGCAGCAATGTCTGCAGCGCCACCTGCCGGAAGCGGGACGATCAGCCGGATCTGCTTGGGCTGGGCGTGGATGAATGCCGGCGCGCCGGTGATCAGTCCGAGCGCAGCCTGAACGACCCGCCGCCTTGTCGTCGAAGTTTGCGCGTCAGAGGCGCGCGGCGCTTGGGTGTCGGGCGCACTGGTTGAACAGGCTTGCTGATTCGGGGTCATTGACTGCTCCTGGGGTTGGCTTGACTGGAAAAAGTTGACGCGTAGCTTACCTTGACCGCTTGCAGCAAAGGCAACAGCTTCGTCAAGGATGTCTGATGCGCCTTCGGCCTCAGGCCACGTTGCGCGTGCGCCCCTTCCAGAACGGCTCGCGCAGCGCGGTCTTCAGAACCTTGCCCGCGCCTGACAAAGGCAGGGCCTCTACGAAATCGATGCTGCGTGGGCACTTGTAGCCGGCGATCAGTGATTTGCAGTGCGCAATCAGCGTCTCGGGTGTGGGGTCCTGCCCGGGCTTGCGCACCACCACCGCATGCACCGACTCGCCCCACTGCTCGCTCGGAATGCCGATCACCGCGCAGGCCGCAATGGACGGATGCTGAGCCAGTGCATTTTCGACTTCTGCCGAATAGATGTTTTCGCCGCCGCTGATGATCATGTCTTTCAGTCGATCGGCGATGAAGATGAAACCGTCCTCGTCCATGTAGGCGCCGTCACCGGTATGCATCCAGCCGTTTTTAAGGGCGGCTGCGGTCTGCTCGGGCTTGTTCCAGTAGCCCTGCATCACATTCGGGCCCCGCACGATCACCTCGCCCACCGTGCCGCGCGGCACCTCGCGCCCCTCGGTGTCGACGATGCGCACTTCGCAGCAAAAGCTCGCCCGCCCGGCGGCCCGCAGCTTTCCAAATTTGCGGCCCTCGACGGTATGCGCCCAGGCCGGATTGATGGTTGCCAGCGGCGAGAGCTCGGTCATGCCGTAGGCCTGCATGAAGCCCACCCCGGGCAGCGCGGCCATGGCCCGCTCGATCACCGCCTCCGACATCGGGGAGGCGCCATAGGCGATGGTGTGCAGCGCGCTCAGGTCGCGCGGGAGCTTCATAGCAGGATGATCGACCATCATCTGGATCATGGTCGGCACCAGCAGCACATGGGTGACCCGGTCGCGGGCCATGATGTCGAGTACCCCCTCCGGGTTGAAGCCCGGCACGATCGAATGCGAATTGCCTTCGATCCAGTGCGGCATCGCCACGCCCATGTCGGCCAGATGGAACATCGGCGCGGCATGCAGATAAGTGCCGTTGGGCGTGGCCAGACCATCGGCGCGCATTGCCAGGCCCGAGCTGCACAGATTGGTGTGGCTGAGCATCACGCCCTTGGGAAAGCCGGTCGTGCCGCCGGTGTAGAAGATGCCGGCCAGATCATCGCCGCGCCTGACCGCATCGGGCACCGGTGCCGACGCGGCAATCAGCGCCTCGTAATCATGGGTGCCGGCGGGTGCCTGGGCATCGCCGCAATAGATCACTTCGCGCAGGGACTTCGCATCGCGGCGCAGCCCCTCGATCATCGGGCGGAAGTTCTCGTCGACCAGCAGCAGGGTCGATCCCGAATCGTCAAGCGAATAGACGATCTCGGCGGCCGACCACCGCGTGTTGCAGGGGTTGAGGACGCCACCGGCCCAGGGCACGGCCATTTGATATTCGAGGTAGCGGTCGGAGTTGAGCGAGAGCATGGCGACCCGGTCGCCGGCCTTGATGCCAAGCGACTGCAGCCCGCCGGCAAGCCGCGCCACGCGATCGGCAAACTCTCTGAAAGTGCGGCTGCGCTCGCCAAAGCGCACCGCGGTGCGCTCGGGATGCTGCTGGACCGCGCGGTGAAGGGCTTGGGTGAGATACATCGTCGGGTCTCCGGTTGCGGTTATTTGTTGTTGACTGGTGGTGTGACAACGGCTGTACCAAGGGGTGTGCCATCCCAGCAGCGGGCGAGCAGATCGGCGGGCCAGGGTCGCGATTGCCGCGCTGCGCGTTCGATCCAGACATGGCGCACGCGCCCGCGTCCGGCCAGCAGCGGCTCGGCCTGCGCGCCGACATCCCAGATCTCGACGGAGTGCTCCATGCTGCTGCGCCCGACCTTGTCGACCCGGATGCGGCACAGCACCGCGCCCGGTGGATTCACCTCGCGCAGGAAATCGTAGGTCGTGCTGGCCATGACTGCGGCAAAGGGCTGGGTACGGTCGCGGATGCCCATCGCCACATACCAGCCGTGGAAGGTCCGGTTGATGAAGGCGAAGTAGCGCGCGTTGTTGACATGGTTCGAGAAGCGGTCGTCCGGCAGGTCGTCCTCGGTGACCTCGATGCGCAACTCGTGGCTTTGCAGGGGTGCGGTCATCGCTGTCATCGCTCAGGCCGCATGGCCTGCAGCGGCCAGCTCATGCGCGAAGACGTCGGGCCGGTCGGAGGTAGTGGCCCGCTGCATGTCGCGCGCAAAGCGGGTGTCGTCGAAAGGCGTGCCGCGATGCATGGTGCAGCGGTTATCCCAGAGCACCAGATCGCCGACCCGCCAGCGATGCAGATAGGTGAAGCGCCGCTCGGTGGCATGCGCAATGAGTTGGGCGAGGAGCGACTGCGCAGCCGAATCGTCCATGCCGCGGATGCGGCCGATATGCGAGGCCAGATACAGCGAGCGTCGGCCCGAATCGGACAGGGTGCGCACCAGCGGTCGCGCCAGCGGTGCAAAGGCGATGCGCTCGGGCTCAGAAAAATCGGTAAAGCCGAGCCGTGCGCGCGAATAGAGCAGCGAGTGCTCAGCGATCAGGCCGTCGATCTGTTCGAGCGTAGCGGCATCCAGCGCATCGTGGGCGGCGCGCAGGTCGGCGAATTCGGTATGCCCGCCGACCGGCGCGACCGAGCGGCAATAGAGCATCGAGGTGTAGCCGGTCGGCTGCTTGAAGGAACTGTCGGTGTGCCATAGCCGGTTGCCGAGCTGAAACTGCCGCAGCCGGTTGTCTTTGTCCCAGACCTTGCCATCAGGGGTCAGGTTGGCGATGTCGGCGATTTCTTCGCGCACCCGCAGCGCCTGCCCGGGCATGATCGAGGCCACGCTGCGTTCGAGCGGACCGAAGATTTTTGCGAAGTCGAGATGCTGCTGAGCCGTGAGGGTCTGGGCGGTGAAGATCAGCACGCCGTATTCGGTAAAAGCGGCGCGAATCGCCTGTTCATCGGCGGTCGAGAGCGGCTGGGCCAGATCGATATCGCCGACCTCGGCAGCAAAGCCCGGGGTCATGGCAGACAGGGTGATCGGCATGGTGTCTCCTGCATTCTGATGTGGCACCGTCATCGGTTGCGGGCCGTTGCTGCGAGCTTATCCCGGAATCCTTGTCTCGGAATCCCCTGATCTCGTAATCCGGATCTGCGCGGGGCAGCCCAGCCACGCCTCGCGTAACATCGACCGATTGCCACCGACCCCATTGCCCAGACCATGAACCACGCCCTCAGAGACCCGATTGACCAGGCCGCGCTGCTCGAGCGCGTCAGTGCCTTTGCCCGCGAAGTGGTGGCACCCGGCGCCATTGTCTGGGAGCGCGAGCGGCGCGTCGGGCGCGAGGCGATCGATCAGGCCGCGGCCTTTGGCTTGTGCGGCATCGAGTCGCCGCGCGAGCACGGCGGGCTGGGTCTGCCGTTTTCGATGAAGGTCAAGGTCACCGAGCTGCTGGCTGCCGCCGATTTCGGTTTTGCGATGTCGCTGATCAATACCCAGAACGTCTCGTTCAAGCTGCTGCGCGATGCCGTGCCCGAGGTCGCCGCCCGCTATGTGCCGGGCCTGATCGCCGGCAAGCTGATCGGCTGCACCGCGCTGACCGAGCCGCATGCCGGATCCGACTTCGGTGCCATCAAGACCCTGGCCACCAAGGTTGACGGCGGCTGGCGCATCAGCGGACGCAAGGCCTGGATCGTGAACGCGCCGATCGCCGACGTCGTGATCCTCTTTGCCCAGACCGAGGCTGGTGCAGGCCCACGTGGGATTGCCGGTTTTGTGATTGATGCCCGGCGGGCCGGTTTCATCCATGAGACCGGTTTTGATCTGGCCGGCCAGCACACCATCGGTGCCGGCGCGTTCACGCTCGACAGCTATCTGGCGGCCGACAACGAAATGCTGCAGCCGCCCGGGCTGGCCTTCAAGTCGGCGATGACCTCGATCAATGGCGCACGCACCTACATCGCTGCGATGGCCTGTGGCATGGTCGGCGAGGCACTGCGCATCGCCGCCGACTATGGCGAGCGTCGCACCACCTTCGGTGAGCCGCTGGCCGCGCATCAGGGATGGGGCTGGCGTCTGGCCGAAGCCTCGGCAGAGCTTGCCGCCTGCCGGCTGATGGTGGCGCATGCCGCGTCGCGCATCGATGACGGGCTCGATGCCCAGATCGAGGCGGCGCAGGCCAAGCTCCTGTCGACCCGCATGGCCGATCGTCAGATCGCGGCGCTCGCCCAGGCAATGGGCGCCGAGGGCCTGCGCGAGGTGCATCCCTTCGGTCGTCATCAGGTGGGTGCGCGCGTGTCCAACTTTGTCGATGGTTCAACCGAGGTCATGCTCGATCGGATCGCGGCCGGCGTGCGCCGGTCTGCCAAAGCCGCGGGCTGATCGCCTGTCACTGATCACACGCGACTGAGTTGCACGTCAATCTGCGCGGTATCCGGCTGATGGCCGGTGCCATGGCCTGCTTTGTCGTCAATGACATGCTGGTCAAGATCGTGAGTCAGCACCTGCCTGCGGCGCAGCTGATTTTTCTGCGAGGCCTGATGGCCTCGGCGCTGATTCTCGCCATTGCGCGGATCAGCGCCACGCCGATGCGCAGGGCCGAGCTGACCCAGCCCTCTGTGATGGTACGGGCCGCAATCGATGGCATTGCCTCCATTTTCTATCTGGTGTCGCTCTTTCACCTGCCGATTGCCAATGCCACCGCGATCAACATGGCCTCGCCGCTGTTTATCGCGCTCTTTGCGGTGATGCTGCTGGGTGAGCGCATCGATGCGCGCCGGGGCCTGGCAATCGGGGCCGGCTTCGTTGGTGTGCTGATGGTGATCCAGCCGCGCTCCGACGGCTTCAACGCCTTTTCGCTGCTGTGCCTGCTGGCAACCTTCCTGCACGCGGTGCGCGATCTGGCCACGCGGCGCATCGCGCCCGGCATTGCGTCGCTGGCGATCACCCTGAGCACCGCGGTGGCGGTGACGCTGATGGCGGGCGGGCTGTCGGTCCTTCAGGGCTGGCAGACACCCGGCGTTTACGAGTTGAGCATGCTGGCCGGCGCATCGGTGTTCCTGTCGGCCGGTTATCTGATGATCATCGCCAGCACTCGCAGTGGCGACCTCTCGGTGGTGGCGCCTTTTCGGTATGTTGGCCTGTTATGTGCGCTGGTATTGGGTTGGCTGGTCTGGGGGGATGTGCCCAATGCCCTGGCTTGGCTGGGCATTGCGCTGCTTCTTACGGCGGGGCTGTATCTGCTGGGGCGCGAGCGCGCGCGCCGCGTTGCCGCCGGCTAGTCTGCGGGCAAGCTGCCGCCCGACATAGTGGTGAATGACCCTCTGAACTTTTCCTTCTGAAAACCCGACGCCCATGACCACTTCGCCCGCTGTGCCTTCGGTGACTTCTGCCCCCGCAGCGCTCTCAGCCCCTGCATCCCAGTCTGCTGCCGACACCGGCCCGCGCATCAATCCGGCCTACCTGAACATCGGTGAATCGCTGGTGCGCGAGCTCTCGCGCATGATGTCGGTGCCCGGCATGATTTCGCTGGCCGGCGGCTATCCGAGCCCCGCGCAGATCGAAGAGGGTGTGGCGCGCATCGGGCGGGCGGTGGCAAAGCTCGCGGGCCAGGCGAGGCGCGCCCCCTCACATCATTAGACCTCAGGAGACAACGCGATGAGCACTGCTGCTGCTGACCTCACCAGCCAGACCGACGAAGTTCTGTATTCGGTCGCCGACCATATCGCCACCATCCGGCTCAATCGACCCGATCGCCAGAACACCATCACGAGGCCAATGCTTGCCGCCATCAGTCGTTATCTGGTGCAGGCCAATACCGACAATGAGGTGCGCGTCATTCTGATCACCGGCTCCGGGCGCTTTTTTTGCGCCGGACTCGATCTGCGTGGAGGCAGCGGCATCGGCGAAGGCACGATGAATGCAACCCTCGATTTGCGCGAAGCACCCCCGATCGTGCTGCACCATATCGACAAGCCGACCATCTGCGCGCACAACGGCTCGAGCGCCGGCTACGGCATGGACCTCGCGCTTGGCTGCGATATCCGCATCATGGCGAGCGAATCGAAGATGGCGCCGTCATTTACTGTGCGCGGTGTCGTGCCCGAATCGGGCGGCACCTGGATTCTGCCGCGACTGATCGGCTGGTCGAAAGCCACCGAGCTGATCTTCACCGGTCGCACGCTCAGTGCCGCGCAGTGCCTCGAGCTCGGCCTGGTCTCGCATGTGGTGCCTGCCGACGAGTGCCTTGCGGCTGCGCAGGCGCTGGCGGCCGAGATAGCGGCCAATGCGCCGCTGGCAGTGCAGGCGGCCAAACGGATGATGCGCATGTCGGCCAGCGAAAATTTCGATGACCATGTACACCATGTCTATCTGCAGTTGCTGCCGCTCTTTCAGACGCGCGATTTCAAAGAAGGCATGGCATCCTTCATGGAAAAGCGCCCAGCAAAATTCGAGGGTCGCTGAGCCGACCCGGGCTCAGACCGTGCCGCTAAAACGCGTCACGATCGCGGCATAGCGCTGCGGCCAGTCGCGCAGCCCGCTGTCGTCACCGCCCAGCACGCGGTTCAGAAAAGCGCTGGTGAGCTCGCGGGTCGCGGTCTTGACCTGCGCATTGAGCAGATCACCGCCCGGACTCGTGCGGTCGGTAAACATGCTGTGCGAGCCGCCGGTGAAAACCGCCAGCATCTTGCGGCTGCCACCGACCGCTTCGAAGACCGCCAGCCGATCCTCGGCGCCACTGAAATAGCCAGGCACACGGATGATGTCTTCGGTGGCGGTGATGTGCAGACTCGGGATCTGGACCGGTGCAAGGATCTGGCGCATCGATGTTTCGCCATAGAAGGGCGGCGCCGAGATCAGGATGGCGGCGCTCAAGCGCGGCTCGCGCAGCGTGATCGGGCTGCCGTTGCGCACCACGGTGGCGCCTGCGGCCATCAGCGAGGTGTTGGCCCCATACGAATGACCGGCGGCGACGATGCGCCGGCCATCGAGGCGCGCACCGAGCTCGCTGGCAAGCACACGGTCGAGTGCAAAGCGCAGGTCATGGACGCGGTCGATGGCTTCCGAGTCGTTGGCCGCGTCCTGCAGGCGCGAGGCCAGCGAAAACGGACTGCCGCTGCTCCACAGGCTGCGGTCGCTGCCGACATGCTGCAGATGCAGGCTGGCAAAGCCCTGGCTGGCCCAGTGCGTG
>CANKWX010000049.1 GCA_947487165.1 Burkholderiales bacterium | reverse complement strand
CTCGAGTTGACCGTGCGTTCAGCCAATTGCCTCAAAGCCGAGAACATCTTCTACATCGGCGACCTGATCCAGCGCACCGAGAACGAGTTGCTCAAGACCCCGAATCTGGGTCGCAAGTCGCTCAATGAAATCAAGGAAGTGCTGGCCTCCCGCGGACTGACTCTCGGCATGCGGCTCGAGAACTGGCCGCCTGCGGGCCTCGATCGTCCCTGATCCCGCTCCGATACCAAGGAAAGAATCATGCGTCACCGTCTCGGACTTCGAAAACTGAACCGTACCAGCAGCCATCGTGAAGCGATGCTGCGCAATATGACCGTCTCCCTGCTCAAGCACGAGATGATCAAGACCACGCTGCCCAAGGCCAAGGAGTTGCGCCGCGTGATCGAGCCGATCATCACGCTTGGCAAGAAGCCGTCGCTGGCCAACCGTCGTCTGGCCTTTGATCGTCTTCGTGACCGCGACATGGTCGTGAAGGTCTTCAATGAGCTCGGACCTCGTTATGCCAACCGTAACGGCGGCTATCTGCGCATCCTTAAATTCGGCTTTCGCGTCGGCGACAACGCGCCGATGGCACTGGTCGAACTGATGGATCGTCCGGAAGTCGACGCCACAGCCGGCGAGGCAAGCGCAGCGGCCTGATCGCCGCGTCGCTGGTTACCGCTTCGTACAGTTCGGGTTCTTGCATGCGGCGCCGTCAGGGCGCCGCGTGTGTTTTCGCGCAAAGCCCAAGGCTTTATGCGACTTTATCGCCTCGAGCTGCAGGTCAACAGTGAGTGCAAATGGCCGATACCGACGCAGTGTTGCGGGTTGAGGGGCTGGTCAAGCGATTCGGTACCCATCAGGCGGTCGACGGACTCAGCTTTTCTGTCCGCCGCGGTGAGTGCTTCGGACTGCTTGGCCCCAACGGCGCCGGCAAAAGCACCACCCTCAAGCTCTCACTCGGCCTGATGGAGCCCGCAGGCGGATCGATCACCCTGCTCGATTGGCCGATCCCGGCACAGGGCCGGGAGGCCCGGGCACAGGTTGGTGTTGTGCCGCAGAACGATCCGCTCGATCCTGATTTCACCGTGGCCGAGAACCTGCTGGTGTTCGGACGCTATTTCGGCCAGCCCGATTCGCTCACCCGCTCGCGTATCGACCCTTTGCTTGAGTTTGCGCAGCTTCAGAACAAACGCAATGCGCGTATCCAGGAACTCTCAGGCGGCATGAAGCGTCGCCTCACGATCGCCCGCGCCCTGATCAATGATCCGCAGGTCCTCTTTCTCGATGAGCCGACCACCGGCCTCGACCCACAGGCGCGCCACCTGATCTGGGAGCGCCTCAAACGCCTGCTGGCGCAGGGCAAAACCATCGTGCTCACCACACACTTCATGGACGAAGCCGAGCGCCTGTGTGACCGGCTGCTGATCGTCGACCATGGACGTGCGATCGCGCAGGCCTCACCGGTCGAGTTGATCGCCCGCGAGATCGAGCCGCATGTCATCGAGGTTCACGGCCCCGGTCGCGAGCAGTGGGCCGCGCAGGCGCCGTCCCTCGGTTGCGACCGGCTCGAGACTGTCGGAGAGACCACCTTCGCCTATTGCCAGCAGCCCGAAACCGCCCTGGCCGCGCTGAACCAGCGCATCGACCTGCGCGTGCTGCATCGACCGGCCAACCTCGAGGATGTCTTTCTGAAGCTCACCGGACGTGAACTGCGTGACTGACGACATGCTGCAAACTGCTGCCACCTCGCCTGCTGCCGCTGCCCGACGCTATGCCTGGCCGCGCCTGACCCACCGACTGATGCCGGTGCTGCGACGTCATTTTCTGGTCTGGCGCAAGCTGGCCATCCCGAGTCTGCTCGCCAATGTTGCCGACCCGCTGATCACGCTGGTGGCCTTCGGCTATGGGCTCGGTCAGTTGCTCAACACAATCGATGGCGTGCCCTACATCGTGTTTCTGGCTGCCGGATCGATCTGCATGAGCACCATGATGGCCGCGAGTTTCGAGTCGCTCTATTCGGCGTTCTCGCGGATGCATATCCAGAAAACCTGGGAATCGCTGCTCAACGCCCCTTTGCTGCTCGATGATGTGCTGGCGGCCGAATGGATCTGGGCGGCGATCAAGGGCTGCATCTCTGGGCTGGCAATCATCCTCGTGGCCTGGGCGCTCGGGGTCACGCGCGAACCAACCCTGTTGGCAGTATTGCCGGTCGTACTGCTCACCGGCCTGGCCTTTGCTGCGCTCGGTCTGTGCGTCAACGCACTCGCCCAGGGCTACGATTTTTTCTCGTATTACTTCACCCTGGTGCTGACGCCGATGTCGTTTCTGTCGGGTGTCTTCTTTCCGGTGACACAACTGCCCGACTGGCTGCAGGGGTTCAGCGCGGTCCTGCCCCTGACCGCAGCGGTCTCGCTTGCGCGCCCGCTGGTGCTCGGCGAATGGCCTCCCGATGTCCTGCGGCATGTCGGCGTGCTGTTGGCCTATTCGGTCGGTGGTTTTTATCTTGCAGCGGTGCTCACACGACGGCGGTTTGCGACCTGAGCGCCGATGCGCACGATCAGCCCGGCCGCCGCCTTATCCTCGCGGCGCCGAGTTGCCCTGCCTTGAGTCAGCCTTCCTTGAGCCAGCGCGCCGCATCGAGCGCGAAGTAGGTCAGCACGCCATCGGCGCCGGCACGCTTCATCGCCAGCAGTGACTCCAGCGCCACAGTGCGCTCATCCAGCCAGCCATTGGCAGCGGCCGCCTTGAGCATCGCGTATTCGCCGCTGACCTGATAAACGAAGGTCGGCGCACCGAAGGTGTCTTTGACGCGGCGAACAATATCGAGATAAGGCATGCCGGGCTTGACCATCACCATGTCAGCGCCTTCCTGCAGATCGAGCGCGACCTCGCGCAGCGCTTCGTCGCTGTTGGCCGGATCCATCTGATAGGTCTTCTTGTCGGACTTGCCGAGGTTCTTGGCCGAGCCCACCGCATCCCGGAAGGGGCCGTAGAAACCTGAGGCAAACTTGGCCGAGTAGGCCATGATCCGTGTGTGGATGTGCCCCGCACCTTCCAGAGCCTGGCGGATCGACCCGATGCGTCCGTCCATCATGTCGGACGGCGCGACGATGTCCACCCCCGCGGCAGCCTGCACCAGCGCCTGATCACGCAGAATCTCGACCGTCGCCTCGTTGATCACATAACCGTTGTCATCGATCACGCCGTCCTGGCCGTGCGAGGTGTAGGGATCGAGCGCCACGTCGGTCAGGACACCGAGTTGCGGAAAGCGGTCCTTGACCGCTTTGACCGCTCTGGGCACCAGACCATCGGGGTCGGTGGCAATGCGGCCGTCCGGCGTTTTGATCGAGGGCTCGATCACCGGAAAGATCGCCAGCACCGGCACGCGCAGTGCCACGCACTGCTCGGCCACTGTCAGCAGCCGGTCAATCGAGTAGCGCTCCACGCCCGGCATCGAGGGCACCGGCTGCGAGATGCCCTTGCCTTCGATCACGAAGCAGGGATAGATCAGGTCATCGGCGGTCACGATGTTCTCGCGCACCAGCCGGCGACTGAAGTCGTCGCGACGCAGACGGCGCGGGCGCTGGGTGGGAAAGCCGGTGTTGATCTGGGGAAATTCAGGCATTTGTCGTTTCCTTGGGCGAGGCGGGCAGTCCGACCGCAATCCAGTTTTCTACCACAGCCGTCAGATCATCACTGCCGGAGCGGTTCAAAGCTGAAAAGAGGAGCACCTTGTTGTCGGCTCCGGGGCGCAGTTGTTCGAGTTCGTCGATCACGTCGCGCAGCGCCTGGCGGGCTTGTTGTCGCGGCAGCTTGTCGGATTTGGTCAGAGTGACCACCAGGCGCACGCCATCTGGCACCCATGCGAGCAGCCGACGATCGAGATCGGTGAGCTTGCGGCGGATGTCGGCCATCAGCACGGTGCCGGCGAGTTGCGGCCGACTGCTGAGGTATTCGCCGGCGAGTTGATCCCAGGTGCGTTTGGTCTCGAGCGGTGCCGAGGCATAGCCATAGCCCGGCGTGTCGACCAGATAGGCGATCGCCTGATCGACCGGCCCGACCGCAAAGTAGTTCAGCGCCTGGGTGCGCCCGGGCGTGCGGCTGGCGAAGGCCAGGCGGCGTCGGTTGCACAGCACATTGATCGCCGAGGACTTGCCGGCATTGGAGCGTCCGACGAAGGCGACTTCGAGCAGACCCTCGCGCGGCATCTGGTGCAGCGCAGCGACGGTAGTATGGAAACGGGCGGTAGTGAGAAGCGGCATGAAATCGCTCTATTGTATAGTTCGATGTTCGATCGAATTTAGACTTTCAGGTGTTTCTGATGATCAAGGTGTCGAGTTCCTCGCTGAGCCCCTCTTTGAGTACCTCCATGAGTATCTCTTTTGGGCGTCTTTTTCAGGTGTTTTTTGCATCTGCAGCAGCGCTTCTGACCGCCGGAGCGGCAATGGCCCAGTCTGTGCCGGTCAAGGTCGACCCGGCTCGAGGGCAGCAACTGGCAGGCCAGGTTTGCGCAGCCTGTCATGGCGCCGATGGCAACGCCACCAGCCCGGCCAACCCCAAGCTTGCCGGGCAGCATCCCGACTATCTCTACAAGCAGCTGGTCAACTTTGTGCCCCAAAAGGGCGCCAAGGAAGCCGAGCGGGCCAACGCAATCATGGCTGGCATGGCGGCAGGGCTGTCCGACGCCGATCGCCGTGATCTGGCCGCTTATTTCGCCAATCAGCCGTTGAAGCCCTCCTCAGCGCGCAACAAGGATCTGGTGACCCTCGGTCAGAGCATCTGGCGCGGCGGCATCGCCGAGAAGGGCGTTCCTGCTTGTTCCGGTTGCCACGGCCCGGCAGGCGCAGGCATCCCGGCGCAATATCCGCGCCTCGGCGGCCAGTGGGCCGACTACACCGAATCGCAGCTGACCCAGTTTCGGGCTGGCACGCGCCGCAATAACGCTCAGATGATGACCATCTCGGCGCGACTGTCCGACACCGAGATGAAGGCGGTGGCCGACTACATCGCCGGACTGCGCTGACCGCAATCGATTCATCTGTGCAATAGGCTTGCAGCGGGCGCCCTGGGGCGCCCGTCGTCATTTGGCGTGCACAATGCCTGCCTGACGTTTCTGCCGAAGTTGTTTGCGCTGTCCTCCCCGAAGCCCCTCATGATGTCGATCGACACAAGGAGCACACCATGCTGATCAGGATCCCCCCGCGCCATCTGCCCGAGCCTTCCGAGATCACGCCGCGCGCTGTCTGGTCCGAGCGTCGGCGCATCATCCAGGCGGCTGCTGCCGGCATTGCCCTGCCGGCCCCGGGATGGCTGAGCGCACAGACCACTCGCACCGAGACCAGGCCCGAGGCCAAACTGGCCGGCAAGCCGAGCCCCCTGTCGACGCTGGGTGCCAATGACAAACCCACGCCCTACAAGGACGTGACCACCTACAACAACTTCTATGAGTTCGGTCTGAACAAAGAGGATCCGGTTGTGACGGCTCGCTCGCTCAAGACCCGCCCCTGGACGGTGACTGTAGAAGGCGAGGTGGACAAGCCCCGAGTTTTCGACATCGACGAGTTGCTCAAGCTGGCTCCGATGGAAGAGCGCGTCTATCGCATGCGCTGCGTCGAGGGCTGGTCGATGGTGGTGCCCTGGGTTGGCTATTCGATGTCGGAGCTGATCCGCCGCGTGCAGCCCAACGGCAACGCCAAGTTCGTCGAGTTTGTGACCCTCAATGACTCGAAGCAGATGCCTGGACTGCGCTCTTCGGTGCTCAATTGGCCTTATGTCGAAGGGCTGCGCATCGATGAGGCCAATCACCCGCTGTCCCTGCTGTCTTTCGGCCTGTATGGCGAGTTGCTGCCCAACCAGAACGGCGCACCGGTGCGCATGGTCGTGCCCTGGAAGTACGGATTCAAGAGCGGCAAGTCGATTGTGAGGATCCGCTTCGTCGAAAAGCAGCCGGTGAACTCCTGGAATCGCGCCGCCCCCCAGGAATATGGGTTCTATTCGAATGTGAATCCCGAGGTCGATCATCCGCGCTGGTCGCAGGCCACCGAACGGCGCATCGGTGACGACGGCTTTCTCGTGCGCAAGCGCCCGACGCTGATGTTCAACGGCTATGCCGATCAGGTGGCCGGTCTGTATGCCGGCATGGATCTCAAGCGCAGCATCTGAATTCCGGCTGAGGTTTCCGGGTGAGTTCGCGGCCAGTGCCGGTTGTCGCCATCAAGGCAGTGGTCTTCTTGCTGGCGCTTGGGCCCCTTGCGAGGCTGCTGCTGGCCGGCACGACCGGCGCATTCGGCGGACTGGGCGCGAACCCGGTCGAGTTGGTCACCCGATCGACCGGCACCTGGACGCTGGTGTTCCTGTGCATCACGCTGGCGGTCACGCCCGCGCGCCGCCTGACCGGCTGGAACTGGCTGCAGCGTCTGCGGCGCATGCTCGGCCTCTTTGCCTTTTTTTACGGTGCGCTGCATTTCACGACCTACTTCTGGCTCGATCAGTGGTTCGACCTTGCCGCGATCGTCAAGGACATCGTCAAGCGGCCCTTCATCACCGTGGGCTTTGCGGCCCTTGTGCTGATGATTCCGCTGGCCATGACATCGACCGACGCGATGGTCCGCAGACTGGGCAGGCGCTGGGGAAAGCTGCATCGGCTGGTCTATGTGGTGGCGATGGCGGCCATCCTCCATTACTGGTGGCACAAGGCCGGGAAAAATGATTTTTCCGAGGTCGGCTGGTATGCCGCCGTGGTGATCGCGCTGCTCGGCTGGCGGCTGTTCGATCGATGGCGCAAGCGAGTGGCGCCTCGCACGCCGGCCTGACGCCTGGCGTGTGGTGCGCGCAGAATGCCGTCAGCGCGCAGGCAGCCGGTGCTCGCCGGCAAAGAGATCGGCCACCTGCTCGCGCTCGCGCACCAGATGCACGGCGGTCCCGTCGACCATCACTTCGGCGCCGCGCGTGCGCGTGTTGTAGTTGGAGCTCATCGACATGCCGTAGGCGCCGGCCGACAGGATGGCCAGCAGATCGCCTTCGGCCAGTGCGAGCCGTCGATCGCGTCCGAGCCAGTCACCCGATTCGCAGACCGGCCCCACGATGTCGTAGGTCTCGGCGGTTGCCGATGATGGCGCCACTGCGACGATGTCGTGCCAGGCCTCGTACATGGCAGGGCGCATCAGGTCGTTCATGGCGGCGTCGACGATCGCGAAGTGCCGGTCACCGTTGCGCTTGAGTACCTCGACGCGGGTCAGCAGCAAGCCGGCATTGCCGACCATCGCGCGGCCAAATTCAAAGAGCACCTCGGGGGCTTGCGCAGGCGTCAGGCCGCGCTTGCTGACCCAGGCATCGATGCGCTCGAAGATCGCGGCGAGCATGGCGCCGCGCGCCGGCGGCGTCTCGTCGCGGTAGGTGATGCCCAGGCCGCCGCCCAGATCGAGATGCCGGATGACGATGCCCTCGGCGGCAAGCTGGTCGGTCAGGTCGAGGACGCGGTCGAGCGCCGCAAGAAAGGGCTCGACTTCGGTGATCTGCGAGCCGATGTGGCAGTCGATGCCTTCGATGCGCAGATTGGGCAGCTGCCTGGCCTGCCGATAGGCGGCCAGAGCCCGGTCGTGGGCGATGCCGAATTTGTTGTCGCGCAGGCCGGTCGAGATATAGGGGTGTGTGCCGGCATCGACATCGGGATTGACCCGCAGCGAGATCGGGGCTATCAGGCCGAGGGACCCGGCGACCGCATCGAGTTGCACCAGCTCACTTTCGGACTCGACGTTGAAGCAGCGCACACCGGCGGCCAGGGCCTGGCGCATCTCCTCGCGGCTTTTGCCCACCCCGGAGAAGACGATTTTCGAAGGATCGCCACCGGCGGCCAGGACCCGCGCAAGCTCGCCTCCCGAGACGATGTCGAAACCGGCGCCCTGGCGTGCGAGCAGATCGAGGATCGCCAGATTGCTGTTGGCCTTGATCGCAAAGCACACCAGGGCGCGGCGACCCTGGGTAGCCTGCGCGAATTCGTTCCAGGCCGATTCGATCGCTGAACGCGAATAGACCCAGGTGGGGGTGCCGAAGCGCTCGGCGATGTCGGTCAGTGCCACGCCCTCGGCATGGAGGGTGTTGCCGTTCAGGGCGAAGGCGGGCAGGTTTGCGATGGCGGGCATGGGCGGGCTGAGGGCACAGTGGGGGTGGCAGGCGAAGCAGGCGTCAGGACGGTTGCAGGGCTGGCCGGCACGATGCGCGGCGGCGGTTCTGCCGGAATCCTGGGAATGTAGAGCGGCCCGCGCTGGCCGCAGGCGGCCAGGCACAGGCTGACCGCTAGAATCGCGGGCAGAAATGCCGGACGGCGGGGTTTATGATCAGCCCTGCAACTCATCAAACGAGAATAGCATGACCGAACTGGCCTTTCAGCGAGCTGCCGAGACTGCACTCGATGCCATTGAAACAAGCATCGAAGCGGCAATCGACGCGGCGACGCTCGATGTCGATATCGAACGCCAGGGCAATGTGATCACGCTCAGCTTCGAGGACGACTCGAAGATCATCGTCAACAGTCACTCGGCCGCCCAGGAGATCTGGGTTGCCGCCCGAGCAGGCGGTTTTCACTTCCGTCAGGATGCCGGCCGCTGGGTCGATGGGCGCAGCGGCGACGAACTCTTTGCCGCCCTCTCGCGGCGGGTCAGTGAGCAGAGCGGATCCGCCGTGGTGCTCTCGGCCTAGGGACGATCGCCAAGCCCACGCCCGGCCAGCGCAAGTGCTTCATGCAGCACTTGGGGTCGGCCAATGTGATTGGCCATCAGCAGGATCAGCCGGCAGTTGAGCTGGGCGCTCTGCTCGTCGCTCAGTCCGTGATGCGCGGCGATCAGCGCCTCGTAGAAGTCGTCGGGCCGATCGAGTGCGGGCTCGGTATTCAGGTGATCGGACATGTCAGGTCTAAGTGGCGGCGGGCGCCGCGATGGCCTGCCGGGTGAGGGCGGGGCCGAGGGAATCGACGACGGAATCGCGGACGGAATCGACAAGGGGACGGCCGATCGCACGGCCGAGGGCCCGGGCCATCGACCCTGCCACCGCCTGCGGATCGAGGCTGCGCCACCGGGCGCAGACATGCTGGTCGGGGCGCAGCAGATAGACCGTGCCCGGGCGGGCGTCGCAGCGGCCGGCGAGAACGCCATCAGCATCGGTGAGTATCTCGCTGAGTATCTCGCTGAGTACCCCGCTGAGCACAAGGTCGGCATCCGGCGCACCGGGGTTGGCGACAGGCGCGATGGCGCGAATCATCACCCGGTGGATGCGCAGGGTGGGCAGGCCGGCCGCGCCCAGCGCTTTCCTGAGCGCGTCAAGTTGGGCAGGCGAGGCGGTGGTGTCAGGAGATGCCGATCCGATAAAGATCAGCAGGTCGAACTCGCCGCCGATGCGATTGAGCCACCACTGCGGCTGACCGTCGACAGATACCAGGGGCGCGTCGACCGAGGGCGCGCCGGGGCGCATCGCCGGGGCGGCAAAGCGATCAGCACCGGCAGCGGCAGCCCTGGCAGCACCAGCGTCGGCAGCCCCGGCATCCGCAGATTCAGCAGACTCAACAAATGCAACAGATTCAGTCGATTCACCAGTGCCGGCATCAGCAGTGTTCGCCGGGCTGTCGTCGGCAATCGTGGGCGTCGACAGCCGGCCGCTGTTGACCATGCGACGCGCAAACGGCAGCGTCTCGGCCAACTCGAGGGCGGCGTTGCGAAACGACAGCGCAATCGGGGACTTGGGCGAGATGAAGTCGGTACTGCGGGTGGAGTTGAGAATGTTTTCGTCGGCGGCGGTCTGTCGCTCGTGCGCCCAGGCGTCGAGGACCGATTCGGTGGCCTCGCCGCGAACCACTCTGGCCAGCCGCCAGGCGAGCGCATCGGCATCCTGGATGCCGGAGTTGCCGCCGCGAGCACCGAAAGGCGAGACCTGATGCGCCGAATCGCCTGCGAACAGCATCCGGCCATGGCGAAAGGCCTCCATGCGTCGGCACTGGAAGGTATAGACGCTCACCCATTCGAGGTCGAAGTCGCGGTCGCCGAGCATGGCCCGCAGCCGCGGCAGGACCCGCTCGGGCTTTTTCTCCTCTTCGGGGTCGGCATCGGGGCCGAGCTGAAAGTCGACCCGCCAGAGATTGTCAGCCTGGCGATGCAGCAGCACCGACTGGCCGGGGTGAAAGGGCGGATCGAACCAGAACCAGCGCTCGGTCGGGTAGTCGGCTTTCATGAGCACATCGGCGATCAGGAAGCGGTCGTGAAAGACCCTGCCCTCGCTCTGGAGCCCGAGCAGATGACGAACCGGGCTGCGCGCACCGTCGGCGACCACCAGCCAGTCGCAGGCCAACTCATACGGGCCGTCGGGCGTCTCGACGGTGAGCAGCACGCCGTCGCCGGCGGCTTGAACGCCGGTCACGCGGTTGCGCCAGCGCAGATCGAGTGCCGGCAGGCTGGCCGCGCGCGCCACCAGCGCTTCTTCGAGGTGGTATTGCTGCAGGTTGACGAAGGCCGGTCGCCGATGACCGGGTTCGGCGAGCAGGTCGAAGCCGTAGACCTCGCGCTCGCGCAGGAAAACCCGTCCACGGCTCCAGCTTATGCCGCGATCGACCACCGGCTGGCCGCAGCCGAGGCGGTCGAGGATTTCGAGCGTGCGCTTGGCATGGCAGACCGCACGCGATCCGACACTGACAGTCTGGTCGTCGTCCAGGACCACCACCGCCTGGCCCTGCACCGCCAGATCGATCGCGGTGACAAGGCCGACCGGACCGGCGCCGATCACGACGATCGGATGCCGCGCCGGGGCGCCGGTGTGCTGGTCGGCGCAGGGCCGATAAGCAAAGACGGGGTTGTTGTAGGACTTCATTCGACAGGCTTCAGGGGACGGCTCAGACCTGGGCGACACCTCAAGCGGGCATGTCGCGTGCTAGCTCTCATCTATGGGTATACACAAACAACACTGGAGAATGCCATGAACCTGGTCATCTGGCTTTTTGTCGGCGGGATCCTCGGATGGGTCGCGAGCCTCATCATGCGAACCGACGCGCAACAGGGCTTGCTCCTGAATGTCGTGGTCGGCGTGGTGGGGGCGATGCTGGGTGGGTGGCTGATCTCACCGCTGCTTGGCGTGGGGACGATCAACCAGAACCAGTTCAGTCTGGGCGCGCTGTCGGTCTCGCTCGGCGGGGCGGTCATCCTGCTGGCAGTCGTCAACCTGATTCGAAGCGGCTCGGCACGCTGAGGTCTGCAGGACCGATTCAGAAGCGGGCACGCGACTTGCCTGCTTCTGAGGGTTCTGCGGGACCTTTGTGCCCGTCGTTGCGAGTCGAGGTCACATCATGCCGAACCATTTTCTGACTCATTGCCTGTCATTTGCAGTGTCGACCCCCTTGAAGGTGCCGGGGCAGCGAGCCGAACATCCCGAGCGACCGCCCCGCCGCGCACCGGAGCGACCCGGAAGAAGCGGTCCGGAGCATCCGAGAGGATGAGTTTTAGCCAATTGATCTGCCTCAGATCAAGAAAAGAAGCTTTTTTACAGCCCGCCTGTCGGGCCTGTGTTTCAATCAGTGCAAGCGGCGCTGTCTTGCGCCGGCAAAGTCGAACTGTCCGACTTGACCGAATCTGCCCGACGATGGCGCGAATCGCCGCCTTGTTGGCCACCTCATCGACGACCTCATTGGAGAAATCATGAGCGGTCTGACCGGCGAGGAACTGGCATCGATGCTGACCCATGAACTTCGCAACCCGCTCAATGCGATGGCAGGATGGCTGCATCTGTTGAGCAATGCACCGGGCGGCACGGCCGACCCTGCACCGGCGTTGCCGACCCGCGCTGTCGCCGGGCTGCGCCGAGCGGTCGACGAGCAGATTGAGCAGGTCGAAACGCTCGGGCGTGTACTGCGGCTGGCGGGCGGCGAACCCGATGACGGGGCGTGCGATGTCGATCTGGCTGATCTGCTGCAGTCGCAGGTCGATGTCGTTCGTATCGCACCGCAGGCCGAAGGGCGCGCAGTTGAGCTCGAGCTGGGTACCAACCCGGGCGGCGCGCGATGGTCTGTCGTCGTTGGCAACGCTGATGCGCTGGCGCGTGCGGTTGCCGACATGGCGCGCTATGCGATGCGCAACGGCGTCGCCGGCGCGCCTTTGCGGATGTCCTTGCGCGACAACGAGGGTGCGCTTCAGGTCGAGTTCAGCATCGACGCAGGCGCCGACCGGTCCGTGTCAATCTGGGATCTTTTCAGGCCGCCAGCCAACCGATTGCCGATGCCGCTGCTGCATGCCCGGCTCGCGATCGAGTCGGCCGGTGGCGTGCTGCTTCCGGCGTCCGGGTCTGGTGCCGCCGGTGATGTGTTGCAGATCCGGTTTAAAGCGACACCGCAGGAGGCCGGTTGAACAGCGAGCCTGTCGTCGGCGGAGCACCGTTGCCGCCGCCTGGGCATCGGCGCTGTCGCGTCCTGGTGGTCGACGACAATATCGACTCGGCCCAAAGCATGGGCATGCTGCTCGAGCTGGAGGGATTCACCGTCGATCTGGCCTATGACGGCGACCAGGCGCTGAGTCGGGCGGCAGTGTTCCTGCCGAATGCGGTGCTCCTGGACATCGGCCTGCCGGGCTTGAATGGCTATCAGGTTGCGCAGCAGCTTCGCGAGCGGTCGACCAGCGAGGGGGGCATGCCGATTCTGCTGGTCGCGGTCAGCGGCTATGGCCGCGACAAGGATCGGCAGACCTCCCGTCTGGCCGGCTTCAATGTTCATCTCACCAAGCCTGCCGATCCGGTCGAGGTGTTGCGGGTGCTGGATCGGCATTGTGCCGACTCGGCGGCATATCGCCCGGCCGCCAGCAAGAGCGACGACTGATGCCTCATGTACTCATCGTCGAAGACGACCCGAATTCGGCCGCGATGCTGTCGGAGCTGGTCGCCAGCGAAGGCTTCACCACCGCGGTGGCTGCCACGCTTCGCGAAGCGCGTCAGCAGCTGATGCTGATGCCGGCGCAGGCGGTGCTGGTCGATCTTCAGCTGCCCGATGGCAGCGGGCTTGATCTGTTCAATGACACCGATCTGCGCGGCAGTGCCGAGATCGTCCTGATCACCGGCCATGCCTCGATCGAGACCTCGATCCAGGCTTTGCGGGTGGGTGCGGCCGACTATCTCACCAAGCCGGTCAATGTCGCGCAGCTCAAGCGGGTGCTTGCCCGGCTGAATCAGCCGGGCGATCTGCGCGCCGAGATCACCGAATTGCGCGATGGCATCGAATCGGACGGCCGCTTCGGGCAACTCTGGGGGCGATCTGCCCCGATGAAGCGGCTCTACGATCAGATCGCGCGCGTCGCGCCGACCTCGGTCAGCGTGCTGCTGGTGGGCGAGAGCGGGACCGGCAAGGAGGTGGTCGCTCAGACGGTTCATGAACTGTCGCGGCGTCGCACCCATCCCTTTCTGGCGGTGAATTGCGGTGCGATCTCGCCGCAGCTGATCGAGAGCGAACTCTTCGGCCACGAGAAGGGCAGCTTCACCGGGGCGGTCAGGCAGCATCGCGGCTTTTTCGAGCGGGCGCACGGCGGCACGCTGTTCCTCGATGAGATCACCGAGATGCCGCTCGATCTGCAGGTCAAGCTGCTGCGGGTGCTCGAGACCGGCGCGTTCATGCGGGTCGGCTCTGATGAGCCCTTTGAGACCGACGTGCGGATCATTGCCGCGACCAATCGCGAACCGATGGAAGCGGTGCGTCGCGGGCAGCTGCGCGAGGACCTTTACTACCGCCTCGATGTCTTTCAGGTGCGGCTGCCGCCCCTGCGCGAGCGTCTCGATGACATCGATCTGCTGGCCCCCCATTTTCTGGCCGGCCTCAATGCCAGCGAGGGCACCGAGCGGCGCTTTTCGGCATCGGTGATCGATCGGCTCAAGCAGTACCGCTGGCCTGGCAATGTGCGCGAGTTGCGCAATGTCGTGCAGCGCGCTGCCATCATGAGCGACGGCGCCCTGATCGATCAGGTCAGGCTGCCCGAGGATCCGGACACCGTGGTGGCGGCGCGGCCGGACACCGAGCACGGACCGGGCCTGTGGGTGCCGGTCGGCTCGTCGATCGCCGAGGTCGAGCGCAAGCTGATCATGGCGACGCTCGAATCCTGCGGCGGGGTGCGCGAGCGTACCGCCGAGATCCTGGGGATCAGCCTGAAGACGCTCTACAACCGTCTTCGCGAGTACGGTCAGTCGGCCGAGGCGACCTCAGTGGCGACCCCAGTATCGTCCTCAGCGTCGATGCCCACCCATCCGTCGTCCCAGCCGGCGCCCTGAGCGCCGAACCTGAGGCACCCCGGGGCCCGGATACCCGGGCGAGCACAGCCGCCTGCCTGCCCGATCACAGGCTCGGGCGGTAGGACATCCGCCTGACCTCCACCGACGGAATCTGCAGCGAGTCGCGATATTTCGAGACTGTGCGCCGTGCAACCTTGATGCCGCGCTGCTCGAGCAGCCGTGTGAGTTTGATGTCCGACAGCGGCCGCTCGCCTTCTTCAGCACTGACCAGTTCGGTGATCAGCGCCCGCACTGCGGTGGCCGAGCAGGGGTTGCCGGCAGCGGTCTCGACATGGCTGCCGAAGAAGTGCTTGAACTCGAAGAGTCCGCGCGGCGTGGCCATGTATTTGCGGCTGGTCACCCGCGAGACCGTCGATTCATGCAGATCGACCTTCGCGGCGATCTCGCCGAGCGTGAGCGGGCGCATCGCCATCGCGCCGTAGTCGAAATAGCGGCTCTGATGGTCGACGATCGCCTGCGCGACCCGCAGGATGGTCTGGAAGCGCTGCTCGATGTTGCGCACCAGCCAGCGTGCTTCGCGCATCTGCTGCGAGACCGGCGTGCCGCCACCGTCTCGCCCCCCGCGCAGGATGCTGGCATAGAAGCGGTTGACCTGGATTTTCGGGATCACTTCGGGATTGATCGCTGCCACCCACTTGCCCTGAACCTGATGGACGATGATGTCGGCCACCACGAACTGGGTCTCGTCGGCACCGAAGCCCGCGCCCGGGCGCGGCGTGAGGCTGCGCAGCAGCACGGTGGCCGCCTGCAGTTCGCGGTCCTCGCAGCCGAGCTCGCGCTGCAGTCGCTGGAAATCATGCGCAGCCAGCAGTCCGAGATGCTCATCAACGATGCGCAGTGCAAGCGCACGCGCCGGCTGATCGGCATGCTCGGGCGAGAGCAACTGCAGCCGCAGGCACTCGGCAACCGAGCGCGCCGCGACGCCCGGCGGATCAAAAGACTGCACCTGTCGCAGCGCCACCTGGAAGTCCTCGGCATCGGCTTCACACTCGGGCGGGCACAGGGCGCACAGCTCCTCGTTCGAGTGGGTGAGGTAGCCCGATGTGTCGAGCGACTCGATCAGCGTCTCGACAATCGCGCGGTCACGTTGCGACAGTCGCAGGCAGCCGGCCTGCAGCAGCAGATGCTCACGCAGCGTTTCGACGCCCGGCACCATCAGCGCGGGGTCCCAGTCATCGTCGCCACCGCGGTTGGTGCGGTAATCGGTGGCGCCGTTGCTCCACATTTCATCGAGCGCGGTGTCGCGATCAGTGTCGCGCTCGGCCCGCTCGTTGGCATCCTCGTGGTCTGCGGCGGCTTCGGCTTTGGCGTCGGCCGAGTCGGCGTCGCTCGCCGGCTCATCGGGCTCGACAATCTCCAGGAAGGGATTGGTGCCGATCACGTCCTGGACCTCCTGCTGGAATTCGAGCGATGACAACTGCAGCAGCTGGATCGAGCGTTGCAGGAAGGGCGTCATGGTCAAGTGCTGACCGGCACGAAACTGCAGGGAGGCGGACATGGCAACAACCTTCAGGAAATCAGACTGGGATCAGGCTCAGTGCAAGCCCCGTGCCATCGACCGAAAACGCGGTTATTGCGCCGAAAACGCCCTGTCAAGCTGTCAGAATTTCCGATCTCGCCTCGCCGGGCACGGAAATTTCTGCCGATCTGCGGCAAGCCCTGCCGGCTCAGTGGCTCAGGCGCACCGACGGGCTCCGGGCATCCGCCTCAAGCACCCCGATGAGTCGCTTGATCAGTTCTCCCTGGGCCAGCGGTTTGCACAGATGGTCGCGAAAGCCGGCCTGCAGACTGCGTTGTCGGTCGTCTTCCCGGGTGAAGGCCGACAGCGCGAACGCGGTCAGCGGCGCATGGCCCTGGGGCGCCTCGCAGGCCTCGAAGCGACGCATCCGCGCCAGCAGCGCATAGCCGTTTTCGCCCGGCAGCGCGATATCGCAGAGCAGGGCGATCGGCGCGGTGTCGCCGGCAAGTGCCCGCAGCCGGAGCATCGCGTCATTGCCATTGGCCGCCTGCGCCACCTGCGCGCCCTGCGTCAGCAAAAACTCGACCAGCACCTCGCGTGAATCGTCATGGTCTTCGACCACCAGTACCGTCAGGCCGGCGAGTGGCCCGATGGCGTCGCCTGCTCCGGCAATCTGTGCGGCTGCCGGCTCGACAAGATCGGCTGGCACGCCCGGTAGTGAGGGTGTATCGGGCTGGCCACGCGCGCCCATCGGCAGCGAGACCGTGAAGCAGGTGCCCCGGTCGCGCCCTTCGCTGCGCACCATCACCTGGCCGCCATGTGCCTGCACGATGTGCTGAACCAGCGCCAGACCCAGCCCCAGACCGCCCGCACGTCGTGTGCTCGAGGTGTCGGCCTGCTGGAAGCGCTCGAAGGCATTCGGCAGGAAGGCCGGCTCGATACCTTCGCCGTCGTCTTCGATCTCGAGCTGGGCGAGCCAGCCCAGTCGTTTCAGTCGCACCAGGATATGCCCGTCGGGCGGCGTGAACTTGATTGCGTTGACCAGCAGATTCCAGACCACCTGCTCGAGCCGGACCGGGTCACCGACGGTGTCATAGACCTCGGCATCGATTGTCAGCGACAGGTCGATACGGCGCGCCTCGGCCAGCGGTCGCGCGCTGTCGACCGAAGCCTGGAGCAGCTGCGACAGGTTCATGGGCTGCAGGGCCAATCGCAGATTGCCGTTGACGATCCGGGCGGTATCGAGCAAGTCATCAACCAGCTGAACCTGCGTGTCGAGATTGCGCTGGATGACCTCGACTGCGCGCTCGAGCAACTCGTTATCACCGGCGCGTCGGCGCCGCAGGGCGTGCAGCCAGCCCTGGATGGCATTGAGCGGTGTACGCAGTTCGTGCGAGACGATCGCGAGCATTTCCTCCTTGGCCCGATCGGCCCGCTGCGCCTCGGCGCGGGCAACGCGCTCGCGCGCCAGGGTTTCATGCACCGCCAGCGACGATGCCACCAGAAGGGCGAACTGGGACAGCACCGCGGCCTCTTCGGCGGCAAACCCGCCGATATCGCGCCCCAGTATCAGGTAGCCGCGGACATGGTCCTGCGCATCGAGCAGCGGCACCTGCAGCTGATGGCCGAGACGGCCTCCGATCGGTGTCGGAGCGAGCCCGGTGCGATCCGATTCGATCGCGGCTGCGCCCCAGCGCTGGCATTCGGCCAGCGATACCGACTCGTCGGCGTCCAGGCCGATCTCAGGCTCGGGCGCCGCGACCGCATCCTGGCGCAAGGCGACCGCCAGCGCGATTTCTGCCGGCACGATCGTGCGCAGTCTGGCTGCGGCAGCCGTCAACCGGTCGGCGACCGGGCCCGGCGCGCTCAGGGCACCGAAGGACAGATTGACCGCGCGCAACTGTTCATTGACGGCGGCCAGCCGCTCATTGCTGTCCTGGAGCAGGGCGGTGCGTTCTGCGACCCGGGCTTCGAGGGTGTCGTTGGACTGGCGCAGCGCCACGGTCATACGATCGGCGATTGTGAGCGCGCGCCGCCGGGTGCCGCCGATCGCCCAGATGATGCCGAAGACGAGGAGGCTGCTGGCCGCACCGACGACCGCCACCATATTGCGGGCAGTCGCGCTGTCGGGGTTCGCGCCGCCAGGCAGGGCGTCGTCCTCGAATCCGAACTGCCAGACGATCCAGGTCATGACAAGCGACAGGGCCAGGACGCTGCAGGCCGCGCCCGGCGTGGCAAACCGCGCCCAGAGGTCATCGGCAGGCCGGCGCCCGGAAGGCTCGCCGGCACGTCCAGGCACGCGGTCGTCGCTGCATTCGCCGGTTCGCGCGTCGCTCAGCGCCGATTGCCCGCGCGGCGCAGGCATCCCTGCGCCGTCGGGCGTATCGAAGGCCGCGGACACGTGTGGTCCGGCATTCATCAGTGGCCGATCAATGCGGATAGGGCCTCCCGGGTCCGGACATCACCGGTCAGCTTCGTCGACCGAGCAGCAGTCCGATCACCACCCCGCCGATGGCGGCCATCGTCACTGACGACAGCGGCCGATGTGACAACACCTCGCGCGAGGCCTCGACCCGCCGCACGATCTGCTCTCGGGCCCGAGATGCGACATCCCGGCTGTCCATGATGCTGGTATTGAGCTGGTCCCGGGCCTGGCTGACGCGCCGCTCGAGTTCGCTGCGCAGATCGCTTTGACCGCTGCGGGCCAGCGTCGACAGATCGTCGAGCAGGCTGTAGAGCTCATTGCGGGTGGCCTCGATCGCACGGTGTGTCTGGCGCGAAGCGATGGCGCCGGCCTTGCCGTTGGTGGCCTCGCCGGCGCGGGCTGCCTGTTCGCTGGTTGAGCCTGAGAGTGAGGGATTACTTTGAGTAGTCATGGTCATTACCTTTTTAGTGGTCAGGGGTCAGGGGTGAAGCGGTGTGGGGGCGTGCTGTCTTGGCGTGCTGCGGCCAATTGATCCGGTGACGCGGGCTTCCTGAAGTGATCGGTCGATTCGACTGCGTTCCTGTGCCGGCAGGCTGGCCCGGATCACCGTGCCCAGCCCGGGTGCCGAGGCGACCTCGAGCCGTCCGCTGACCGCCAGCATCCGGTCACGCAGCCCGCTCAGTCCCTGGTGGCCGAAGCCGACCGCTGCCGGGTCGAAACCGCAGCCGTCGTCTTCGATCGACAGCTCGATGCGTCCGCGGCTGCGCAGGAGCCTGACCCGGACTTCGCTCGCCCCGGCGTACTTGTGAATATTGGTGAGCGACTCCTGGGCGACGCGATACAGCGCCAGCGCAGCGTCACCGGTCAGGTTGACCGATTTGTCGAGTTCGCTGCTCAGCTTGCCGGCAAACCTTTCGCGGTTCGACGCCAGCAACTGCTCGAGTGCGGCGCCGAATCCGAGATGGGTGAGCAGCGTCGGATGCAGATCCTCGACCAGACGGCGCTTCAGGCCGATGCCATCACCGAGCAGCTGGCGCAAGGCCTGCAGCCGACGCGCAATCTCGGGGTCCTGGCAGGGCCCTTGCGCGCTCAGCCACGCCACATCCAGCCTGGCCGCAGTCAGGATGGCGCCGAGTTCGTCGTGCAGTTCACGAGCCAGTGCAGCCCTTTCCGACTCGCGGGCGTGCTGCAGTCGCGCGGCCAGATCACGGGTCATGCCGGCGTCGTCGGTGGTGCCGCTTTCGGTGGCACTGAGCGTGGCACCAAGAGTGGCACTGAGGGCGATCGTGCCCGGTGGGCTGACCCTCGGTCGGCGGATGCCGCGGGGTGAAGTCGGAAGATGGCTTGGAATGGGCACGGCGTTTGCCTCAACTTGGCTGTGGACCCGACGGTTCGGGCCGCAAAAACGTGTCAGCAAATTCGGTGCCCATGGAGAAAACGCAATGAACCAAGTCCAGTCAAACCGCAAACTGAAAGTAGTGATCTGTGATGACCATCCGATCGTGCGCGCCGGGTTCCGCCAGTTTCTGGCGGGTCATCCCGATATGGAGAGCGTGCGTGAGGCCGGCAATGGCCGTGAAGCGCTCGACCTTGTGCGAACCGATGCCTGCGATGTCCTGCTGCTCGACATCTCGATGCCGGGGCAGAACGGCATCGATGTGCTGCGTGCGATCCGCCTGCGCCGCCCCGAGTTGCCGGTCCTGATGCTGTCGTCTTTCCCGGAGCAGCACTACGCGCTGCAGATGCTCAAGCTGGGCGCAAGCGGTTACCTTCCCAAGGATTGCGAGCCGAGCGAGCTGTTGCGGGCGATCCGTTCGGTGTCGCAGGGACGCCGCTTCGTGACCGAGGCGGTCGGTGATCTGCTGGCCAGCGGACTGGGCAACAACGGCGACGAGCCGCCGCATCAGCAGCTGTCGGATCGCGAGCTGCAGGTTTTCCTGCGACTGGCCAAGGGCGAGTCGGTGACCGCGATTGCCAACGTGCTCAACCTCAGCTTCAAGACGATCAGCACCTATCGTTCGCGGGTGCTCGAGAAGCTCAATCTGAAGTCCAACAGTGATGTGACCTACTACGCGCTGAAAAACGGCCTGATCGAGTAGTCGCACGTGGCGCGGCGCGGCGGCGTGCTCCGGGCCGCAGTGACGGTGCGGTCGGCCTGGCTGTGGCGGGCGGTCTCAGTGCACCGCGGCGTGCGCCCGCCGCAGAAAAGCAAAGAGTTCGTCGAGCTGGGTCGACTTGTCGAACACCGCGTGTGCGCCGAGCCGTCGGCATTCGCGGCGCACGACCTGATTGGCGCTGTTGGTGAGCACGATCCGCAGCCGTGGCGCGCACGGTTCGGACGCTGCCGATCGGCTGATGGCGTCGAGCAGCATAAAGC
Source organism: Burkholderiales bacterium (assembly GCA_947487165.1). GTDB lineage: Bacteria > Pseudomonadota > Gammaproteobacteria > Burkholderiales > Burkholderiaceae_E > UBA4615. The sequence goes on along the minus strand of CANKWX010000049.1, from coordinate 4,738 downwards.
CGCTGCCGTGTTGAAGGACCAGATCGAGCAGCACCAGGTCGCAGCGGTTGTGGCTCAGCCAGCGCATCGCCGCAAGCGGTGTGGCGGCGGTCGCCGCAACCTGCACGCCGCTGAATGACGCCAGCATCGGAATCAGCCTGGCACAGACGAGGGTCGAGTCTTCGACCATCAGTGCAATCAACGGGACAAGCCCTCCATCGGGTCAGGCATCGGATCAGGTAAGGGATCAAGCGTCCGGGCAAGCGCCGCGAGCCGGCGCTTGCCGCTCGCCGCAGCCTATCGATTTCGCAGCGTGAGCGCTGTGGGAGCGCCTCGCGGCGACGGGTCGGAAAGCAGGCGTTGGTGTGGAAACGGCGCCGATCCGGGCGTGCTACTTGCCGTCATCGATCGTAAGTGGCTGCAGGGCGTCGGTCTGGCCGACGTCGTTGCTGAATGTCACTCCTGAGCGTCTTTCGGAGGCTCCCATGATCATCCCGGTCACCTTGAACTACTCGATTCAGCTGGAATGCGATGCGCGACCGGCCAACGCTTTCGCTTTTACGATGCTGCCAGCCCGTGCGCAGCAGCAGCAGCTCGCCCTCGAATCGCTGCGGGTCAGCGGCGCTTCGGCTCAGTCGATCTTCACCGATGCGACCACCGCGACCCGCTATCTGCATGTCACCGCCATCGGCGGCAAGCTGCGGGTCGAGCTCGATGTTCAACTCCGGCTGATGCAGACCAGCCTCGATGTCGCCTCGCTGTTTCGCGACCCGGCGGTGTCGCCGCTGGCGGCACCCGAATCGCTGCACTTCCTGATGCCCAGCCGCTTCTGTCCGTCCGATCGCCTGATCGCATTCTGCGAGCGGCAGTTTGCCGGCTTGATTCAGCCTTATGCCCGATTGCGGGCCATCGACGACTGGATGCGACGGCATCTGGGCAGCACGTCGCCCGCGGTCGAGCCGGCCGAAGCAGGATTGTCGAGCGCGCTGGATGTTTTCGAGCGGGGATTCGGCGCTCCCTGCGATCTGGCGCACCTGATGATCACGCTGTGCCGTGCCTGCGGCTTGCCGGCGCGTTATGTCACCACCATTGCGCTGGAAGATGCCGCGCCGCTTGCGCTGTATCCCTGGGTCGAGGTTCTGATCGGCAATGCCTGGCTCGCACACGACCCGTCGCGACGTCTGTCACGCACGGCGCTGATGCGGATCGGCACCGGACGTGATGCCGCCGAGGTGCCGCTTGTCATGGGGGGTGCGGTGACGATGGGGGCGTCTGATTACCGCGTTCAGATGACGGTTGCCGGCCTTGATGCCGACGCCCGGATCCTGCGGGAGCGAGACGGCGGCGCCGGTGAGGTGTGTGCCGCGACCCTCGGCAGTCTGGCTCAGGCTGCCCGCTGGGCGGAGGACGCGAGTCTGGCCGCTCGCCAGGTGCCGCACGGCGCCGATCCTTTACGTCAGAAGAGCTGGTCGCGCACCCGTTCGCCGGTTTCGCCCTGGCCCAGCCCCTCCTCGGTGACCACACCGAGCGAGGCGATTCCCTGGCCGGGTCGGGTATCGGAGAAGTACCAGTCGCCATTGATCGATTCAACCCCCTTGGGTACAAGCGGCGGTGACTCGGGCACGCCCTTGAGCGCGACCGCCATGTAGTTGATCCAGATCGGCAGGGCCAGTCCGCCGCCGGTTTCGCGTTCGCCGAGTTTGCGCGGCTGGTCGTAGCCGACCCAGGCCACCGCGGCCAGGCGGGGTGAGTACCCTGCGAACCACGCATCGAAGGCATCGTTGGTCGTGCCAGTCTTGCCGGCGAGGTCGCCCCGTTTCAGACGCAGGGCAGACGTCGCGGTGCCCTTGCGCACAACGTCGCGCAGCAGACTGTCCATGACGAAGGCATTGCGCGCATCGATGGCGCGGTTGGCTTCGTCGGCAGGACGAACTGCCTGTGCCTGAGCCAGCACCTTGCCCGAGCTGTCGGTGATCTTTCCGATGATGTGAGGGGGCAGGTAAAAGCCGCCGTTGGCAAAGACCGAGATGCCGGCGACCAGCTGCCATGGCGTGACCGAGCCGGCGCCCAGCGCCATGGTGAGGTAGGGCGGATGACGCTCGGCGTCAAACCCGAAGCGGGTGACGTAGTCCTGGGCATAACGCGGCCCGATCGCCTGAATCAGCCTGATCGACACCATGTTCTTCGACTTCTGCAGTGCGGTGCGCATCGTCATCGGCCCGTCGAAGCGACCGTCGTAGTTCTTGGGCTCCCAGGTCTGGCCGCCTGTCACCGCCCGGTCGACCACCACCGGCGCATCGTTGATGACCGTGGTGGTCATGAAACCCTTGTCGAGCGCCGCCGAATAGATGAAGGGCTTGAAGCTTGAACCCGGCTGGCGCCAGGCCTGCGTCACCCGGTTGAACTTGTTGCGGCTGAAGTCGAAGCCGCCGACCATCGCCCTGATTGAGCCGTCCTGCGGGACCGCCGACACAAAAGCTGCCTGCACCTCGGGCAATTGCGCCATCTCCCAGCCTTTCGCACCCTCGGTGATCCGGATCACCGAGCCCGGCTTCAGGCGTTTGTCCGCCGCCGCCTTTTCCGAGATCCAGGCGGCGACGAATTTCAGCCCGTCGCCAGTGATGTCGATGACCTGCCCGCGGCTGCGGCTCGCGCGAATCGCCTGCGGGCTGACCTGGGTGATGACCGCCGGAACGAAGCCATCGATATCGCCAGCCTCCAGCAGTGCTTCTTCGATCTTTTCTTCCCGGCTCGCCGGATTGGTCGGCAGATCGACCTGCGCCTCCGGGCCGCGGTAACCATAGCGTCGGTCGTAGTCGATGATGCCTCGGCGTACCGCCAGATTGGCCGCGCGCTGGTCGTCGGCCAGAACGGTTGTATAGACATTGAGCCCGGCGATATAGGTTTCCTCGCGGAACTGCTCATAGGCCAGCTGGCGGGCCAGTTCGGCGACGTAGGGCGCCTTGACTGCGAAGTCGGTGCGATCAGGCTGCAGCGCCAGGTTTTCGGCGACCGCCGACTGATATTGCTCCTCGCTCAGGTAGCCCAGCGAGCGCATCCGCCCAAGAATGTATTGCTGGCGGATTTTTGCCCGCTTGGGGTTGACCACCGGGTTGTAGGCCGAGGGCGCCTTGGGCAGGCCGGCGAGCATGGCCGCCTCGGCAGCGGTGATTTTTGCCAGCGGCTTGCCGAAATAGACCTGCGCCGCCGAGGCAAAACCGTAGGCGCGCTGGCCGAGATAGATCTGATTGAGGTAGATCTCCAGGATCTGCTCTTTCGAGAGCGCCTGCTCGATTTTCAGTGCGACCAAAATCTCGTAGATCTTGCGGGTGTAGCTGCGCTCGTTTGACAGGAAGAAGTTGCGCGCGAGCTGCATGGTGATCGTGCTGGCCCCCTGGGTCTTGCCGCCTGCTGCCAGATTGGCGAGTGCTGCGCGGGCGATGCCGAGGAAGTCGACGCCGCTGTGGGTAAAGAAACGGTCGTCTTCGGCCGCCAGGATGGCCCGGGTCATGACCGGCGGGACATCCTCGAGCTTGACGACGCTGCGGCGCTCTTCACCGAACTCGCCGATCAGCACCCCGTCGGCGGTATAGATCCGCAGCGGCACTTTCGGCCGGTAGTCGGTCAGTGCCTCCATCGACGGCAGTCGTTCGCTTGCCAGGATGGCCGACAGGCCGAGCGCCAACGCAAGGGCCAGCGCCAGCACCAGCGGAATCCCGACCAGGATCGCGATGACGGTCAGCGCGCCGAAGCCGCCCTCGCCGAGCGCAGTGCGGGCCGACACAGTCCGAAAGCGTGGTGTCGTCATGATCGATGAGGCGGGTCTGAAAGGGCGCCGCAAGCAGGCGGTCCTGGATGATACCGGCTGACCGAGCAGGACAGGTCGGGCCGACCCTTTGTATGCTTGTGCCTGTCAGCCCTGCCGCTCGCCCGGCTATCTGGGCGCCTGGATGGGCGGTTGTTGGCGGGTGACCGGCGGCGATCAATCATGGCCGAATTGCGTCTGGTCGTTTTACAGTGATTCTGTCCCGTTGCCAAAATCTAACGTAGTTTATTGAATAACTGCGTAACATTCTGGTTTTAATAACGTTTTACGTATTTTGCGAGTCGCAAGTGGCGTTTAGTCTTCCTGGTCTCTTTCAGCGAGGCCCCCAGCCCCTTCTGGGCATCGACATCAGCTCGTCCAGCGTCAAGCTGGTGGAGTTGTCGGCGGGCGCCAAGACCGGACTGCGAATCGATCGTTATGCGATCGAGCCGATCGAGCGGGGCGCGGTGGTCGACGGCAATATCGAAAATCCGGAGCAGGTCTCCGACGCGCTGATCCGCGCGGTCAAGCGCTCGGGTGCACGCGGCAAGGCGGCTGCCCTGGCCTTGCCCTCGTCGGCGGTGATCTCCAAACGCATCATGCTCCCGGCAGGTTTGCTCGAGGAGGACTACGACCTTCAGGTTGAGTCCGAGGCCAGCCAGTACATCCCGTTCTCGATCGATGAGGTCAACCTCGATTATCAGATTCTCGGGATGGCAGCCCAGTCATCCGAAGATGTCGAGATCCTGCTGGCCGCGTCACGCAAGGAAAAAGTGGAAGATCGCGTCGCCGTGGCCGAGATGGCGGGGCTGACGCCGACGGTGATCGACGTCGAACCCTATGCCGCCCGGATCGCCATCGATCATGTGATCAGCTACATGCCGAATCATGGCGAGGGGCTGATTCTGGCCGTCTTCGATATTGGCCAAAGCAACACCAGCCTCACCGTGGTGT
>CANKWX010000048.1 GCA_947487165.1 Burkholderiales bacterium | reverse complement strand
GGTTTGCTTGAGAGGGAGTAGGGGCGCCAATATATCGTAAAGGCGCTTGCGGATCCTTGCCTGCCGGGGTGCTAGCATCGGACCCATCATGAGTGATACCCCTAACGATTCTTTCGATCCGGGCTTCTTCCAGCTCGATGCCCTGTCTTCGCTGGATGGCCGTTATGCCGGCAAGGTGGCCGCCTTGCGACCATTGCTGTCGGAGGCCGCCTTCATTCGTCATCGGATCCTGGTCGAGATCGAATGGCTGATCGGGCTGTCCGATCTCGGACTGCCCGAGTTGCCGGCGTTTTCAAAGCCCGCACGAGCGCGGCTGCGAGATGTGGCAGCCGGTTTTTCGCTGCCCGATGCTGCGCGGGTCAAGGCCATCGAGGCGGTGACCAATCATGATGTCAAGGCGGTCGAATATTTTCTGAAGGAGCGCGTCAGGGGTGATGCCGAGCTCGAGCCGGCGGCCGAGTTCATCCATTTCGCCTGTACTTCCGAGGACATCAACAACACCTCGCACGCGCTCATGTATGGTGCCGCCCGCGATTCGGTCCTGCTGCCTGCCCTCGATGCAGTGATTGCGACGCTTCGCGCCATGGCCCATGCGAATGCCGATCTGCCGATGCTGTCGCGTACTCACGGGCAGTCGGCCACGCCGACCACACTCGGCAAAGAACTGGCTAACGTTGTTGTTCGTTTGCGCACCGCGCGCGAGCGCATCGCGGCGGTCAAGCCGCTCGCGAAGATGAACGGGGCGGTCGGCAATTACAACGCGCACATGGCGGCTTATCCCGAGATCGACTGGGAGGCCTTTGCCAAAGGCGTGGTCGAAGGGCCGCTGGGCCTGAGCTTCAATCCCTGGACCATCCAGATCGAACCGCACGACTGGATGGCCGAGCTCTTTGATGCGCTCGCGCGTGCCAACACGATCATGCTCGACCTCGATCGCGACATCTGGGCTTATGTTTCGCTCGGGTATTTCCGTCAGCGTCTGAAGGCCGGCGAGATCGGCTCATCGACCATGCCGCACAAGGTCAACCCGATCGATTTCGAAAATTCCGAAGGCAATCTCGGGATTGCCAACGCGCTGCTGCGTCATCTGTCCGACAAGCTGCCGGTGTCGCGCCTGCAGCGCGACCTGACCGATTCCACAGCATTGCGCAATGTTGGTGTGGCCTTTGGTCATACGCTGCTGGCCTGGGATGCCTGTCTGCGGGGTCTGGGTAAACTCGAAGTCGATGCGCCGCGCCTGGCCGCTGATCTCGATGCCTGTTGGGAAGTGCTCGCCGAGCCGGTCCAGACCGTCATGCGCCGCTACGGCGTGCCGAATCCCTATGAGCAGCTCAAGGAGCTGACCCGCGGCAAAGGCATCAATGCCGAGGCGCTGGCGGCGTTTGTCGATCAGTTGCCGATTCCGCCGCAGGCCAAGGCGAGGCTGCGGGCGCTGACGCCGGCGGCTTATATCGGCCGGGCGGCCGAACTTGCCCGTCGGGTTTGAATATCGGGAATTGTCAGATGGCCGTGCCAGATTGTGTCGGGGCTGCTAAGATTCGGCCGATTTGTTTCTCCCTCAGATCGCGTCTTTCAACCGGAGTTGCCATGAAGTCATTGTTTGCCGTTGTTGCCGTTGCCGCAGCCCTGCTGCCCCTGAGTTCGCACGCCCAATTTGCCAAGCCCGAAGACGCGATCAAATATCGCCAGTCGGCCTACACCGTGCTCGGCGCCCACTTCGGTCGTCTTGGCGCGATGGTCAATGGTCGGATTCCTTACGATGCCAAGGTCGCTGCCTACAATGCCTCCCTGGTGTCCACGTTGGCGCATCTGCCGGGAAGCGCATTCGGACCCGGTACCGAGACCGGCCTGAATACCCGTGCGAAGGCAGAAATCTGGAAGGAGCCTGCCAAGTTCCAGGCGGCCTACGACAAGATGGTCGATGCCACCAGCAAACTGCCGGCTGCAGCCGGTGACCCGGCTGCTCTCAAGGCCGCCTTCGGTACGGCCGCCGCCACCTGCAAGGGCTGCCACGACGATTTCCGTCGCGAGTAAATTCAGCGCAGACCCGAATGCGGTCGGTGGGCCGCAGTCGGGTGATTCGGCTCATCGGCTCATCGGCTCTGGACCAGACCAGGGCTCACCGATTGCTCAGTGGCAGTCCGATCAGACAGTGATGAGCCAGGCTACCAGCGCCGCACAGGCGCTCGCAATGATCAGTGCCCGCAGCCGCATTGCGAGGTTGTCCGGCGAACTCTGATGGGGGCTCGACAGCAAGGCGTCGCCTGTGATCATCGGGCCGATCAGATCCTGCTTGAGCCGCAGACGGTAATACACGATCGCTGCAACATGCACCACGACCAGCGCGATCAGGATCGTTTCGTTGCGACGATGCCAGGTGGTCAGCAGGCTGGAGAGCGCGCCGCTGACGTAACGTGAGAGCGGCCCTTCGAAAGCGATGTCGTCATTGGTGAAGAGGCCCGAGCTTGCCTGAAAGAGCAGGGCTGCGAGCATCGCCAGCACCGAGAGCGAGCCGAGCGGATTGTGCCCCGGACCGTGGGAGGCGCCGCGCAGGTAGGCCATGATCGACCCCGGGCCGCGCACGAATGCGGCAAAGCGTGAATAGCCGCCGCTGGCAAATCCCCAGACCAGGCGAAAGAGCAGCAGCGCGAGTACCGCGTAGCCCAGGCGCCCGTGCCAGTCCATATTGCCCAGCTTGACGCTGACGAAAGAACCGGTCACCAGGGCGGCCAGTGTCCAGTGGAAAAGCCGGGTGGGCAGATCCCAGACGCGAACTTTGAAAGCGGTAGCAGACACGGTGGTGGCGGTTTGACAGCAGGCGCTGGGCCGGTCGTCACTCGAAGAGGTCGGCGGACTCAGGATGGCGCTGTTTCCAGACCCGCACATAGGAGCACAGCGGATCGATGCGCAAGCCTGATGCGCGGGCATGATCGACCGCGGTCTGAACCAATGCTGCGGCGATGCCACGACCTTCAAGCTCGCGCGGCACGCCGGTGTGGTGGATCCGCATGACCCGGCCATCGAGCCGGTAATCAAGTTCGGCGCGCCGGCCGTCGACATGCGTCTCGAAACAATTCCGGGCCGGGTCGTGATGAATAGTCAGAGCAGTCATGGTGATCGGCGGGTGCGGTGAGAGGTCGGGGGGAGGGGCGCAGCGCGGTGCCTGCGACGTTCAGGGCAACTCGACTTCTGCACCTTCCTTTTTCTTGACCGGTTTGATCAGGTCCTCGCGCTTGACGCCCAACCACATCGCGATCGCGGCCGCCACGAACACCGACGAGTAGATACCGAAGCAGATGCCGATGGCCAGCGCGAGCGCGAAGTAGTGAAGCGTCGGGCCGCCGAAAAACAGCATCGCCAGCACCATCATCAGGGTGCATCCGTGCGTGATCATCGTGCGCGAGATCGTGCTGGTGATGGCATGGTCGATCACCTCCTCGGTCGTCATCTTGCGGTACTTGCGAAACGCTTCGCGGATCCGGTCAAAGATCACCACCGACTCGTTGACCGAGTAGCCCAGCACTGCCAGCACCGCCGCCAGCACCGACAGCGAAAACTCCCACTGAAAGGCAGCGAAAAAGCCGAGGATGATGATCACATCGTGCAGGTTGGCGATGATGGCTGCGACCGAGAATTTCCACTCGAAGCGAAACGCCAGATAGATCATGATGCCGGCGATCACCACGAGCAGTGCCAGGGCTCCGTCGGTGGCGAGTTCCTCGCCAACCTGCGGCCCGACAAATTCGACCCGCCGCAGTTCGGCCGCCGGCTCGACTGCCTTGAGCGCGGCCATGACTTTCTCGCTCTGCTGGGCCGAGGTCACGCCCGACTGGGGCGCCAGACGGATCATTACGTCACGGGCAGTGCCGAAGTTCTGGACCTGCACTTCGGGCAGACCGAGGCTGCCGACGGTTTCGCGAATTTTCTGGATGTCGGCCGCCTGGGGGTACGAGGCTTCCATCACCGTGCCGCCGGTGAACTCAATGGAGAAGTGCAGGCCTCGAACCGCCAGAAAGCCGACCGCGGCGACGAAGAGCAGAAGCGAGATAACGTTGAGCACCAGGGCATGGCGCATGAACGGGATGTCACGGCTGATACGGAAAAATTCCATCGCTTCAGACTCCCGTGGGTTTCCAGACCTGACCGATCGAGAGGCTGGTCAGTTTCTTTTTGCCGCCGTACCAGAGGTTGACCAGTCCGCGCGACACCACAACCGCCGAAAACATCGAGGTCAGGATGCCCAGGCAATGCACTACCGCAAAACCGCGCACCGCGCCCGAACCGAAGGCGAGCAGCGCCACGCCGGCGATCAGGGTGGTGATGTTGGAGTCAAGAATCGTGCCCCAGGCTCGTTCATAACCGATTGAGATCGCGGTCTGCGGCGACACGCCGTTGCGCAGTTCTTCACGGATGCGTTCGTTGATCAGCACATTGGCGTCGATCGCCATGCCGAGTGTGAGCGCAATGGCGGCGATGCCTGGCAGGGTGAGGGTGGCCTGGAGCAGCGACAGCAGCGCAATCAGCAGCAGCAGGTTGACTGCGAGCGCGATGGTCGAAAAAACGCCCATCAGCAGGTAGTAGGCAATCATGAAGCCGGCAATCGCGATAAAGCCGTAGAGGGTCGAGGTAAAGCCCTGACGGATATTGTCGGCACCCAGGCTCGGGCCGATGGTGCGCTCCTCGATGATCTCCATCGGCGCGGCCAGTGCGCCGGCGCGCAGCAGCAGCGCGAGATCGCCCGAGGCCTGCGGTGACTCCATGCCGGTGATCTGAAAGCGTGAGCCGAGCTCCGACTGGATGGTCGCCACGGTGAGCACTTCGCCTCGACCGCGCTCGAAGAGCACCACCGCCATCGGTTTCTTGATGTTTTCACGCGAGACTTCGCGCAGCACCCGGCCGGCGGCATCGTTGAGGTTGATCGCGACCGCTGCGCGCTGGTTCTCATCGAAGGTGGCGGCTGCGCTGGTGAGTTGCTCGCCGGTGAAGATCGCCTGCTTTTTCAGCACAACCGGTGCGCCCCGCCCCTGGCGAAAGAGCTCAGCGCCAAAGGGCACCGGACCCTGGCCGGTGACCGCGGCCTGCGCTTCCTGGCTGATGTCGACCAGACGGGCTTCCAGCGTGGCGGTGCGGCCCAGGATGTCCTTGGCGCGCGCGGTGTCCTGCACGCCCGGCAGCTGCACGACGATGCGATCGGCACCCTGCTGCGCGATCACCGGCTCGGACACGCCGAGTTCGTTGATCCGGTTGTGCAGGGTGGTGATGTTCTGCTTGACCGAGTTGTCGAGCAGCGTCCGCTCGGCCTGGGGCGAGAGCGTGACGGTCAGTTTGCGATCGCCACCCTCGGCCGGCGCTTCGACGATCTGCAGATCGGGATTGGCATCACGCATGAGCTCGCGAGCACGGGCCATGACCGGCTCGTCGCGAAAGCGGATCTCGATGGCGTCGCCGTTGCGGGCGATGCCGCCGTGGCGGATGTTTTTCTCGCGCAGCAGACTGCGCAGCTCGCCGGCAGTGGCGTCGATGCGCTTGGTGAGCGCGGCCTTCATGTCGACCTGCAGCAGGAAATGAACGCCACCGCGCAAATCGAGTCCGAGGTACATCGGCAGGGCATGCAGGCTGGTCAGCCATTGCGGCGAGGCCGACAGCAGATTGAGCGCGACCACATAGGTGGGGTCGGTGAGATCGGGGTTGAGCGTGCGCAGCACCACGTCCTTGGCCTTGAGCTGCGTGTCGGTGTCTGGCAGCCTGACCTTGATCGAGTTGGTGTCGAGCGCAATGCCCTGATGCTTGATGGCGGCCGCGGTGAGCGCCTGCTCGATGCGACCGAGCAGTGCAGTGTCGACCTTCACGGTGGCCTTTGCGCTCGAGACCTGGACCGCCGGCGACTCGCCGAAGAAGTTGGGCAGTGTGTAGAGCAGGCCAAAGGCCATCGCCAGCGCGATGACGATGTATTTCCAGACCGGGAATCGGTTCACGCTGGATCAGTCCTTAGATGGCTTTGATGGAGCCCTTGGGCAACAGGGTCTGAATCGCCGATTTCTGCAGTTGCATCTCGATGCCCTCTTCGCCACGGCGCGCTACCTCGACGGTCACGTAGCTGTCGCTGACCTTGGTGATCTTGCCGACGATGCCGCCGGCGGTAATCACTTCGTCGCCCTTGCCGAGCGCGTCGATCATCTGCTTCTGATCCTTGGCACGCTTCATCTGCGGGCGGATCATCAGGAAATAGAGGACCGCGAACATCAGGATGATCGGCAGGAATCCGAGCAGTTGCTGTTCGGTACCGCCGGCCGCTGCCTGCGCATGGGCGTTTGAAATAAACACGGTCTAGATCCTTGTTTTGTTGTGACTTTTGAAGCCCGCAAGTATATCAGCCGGTGCCGCGCGCCCGGTCGGCGTGAAAGGCGGCCCGAAAGGCCTCGAAATGGCCGGCGCCGATTGCCTCGCGCATGTCGGCCATCAGTTCGAGGTAGTAGTGCAGATTGTGCAAGGTCGAGAGATGGGCGCCGAGGATCTCGTCCACCCGGTTCAGATGGTGGATATAGGCCCGCGAGAAATGCCGGCAGGTGTGGCAGGCACAGCGCTCGTCGAGCGGACGCGGATCATCGCGGTGTTTGGCATTGCGGATCTTGATGTCGCCGAATCGGGTGAAGAGCCAGCCGTTGCGAGCGTTGCGGGTCGGCATCACGCAATCAAACATGTCGATGCCCATGCCGACCGCCGCCACCAGGTCCTCGGGCGTGCCCACACCCATCAGATAGCGCGGCGCGTTCGCCGGCAGCCTTGGGGCGACATGGTCGAGCACCCGCATCATGTCTTCCTTCGGCTCGCCGACCGACAGCCCGCCGATGGCATAGCCGTGAAAGCCGACGTCGAGCAGTCCGGCCAGCGATTCGTCGCGCAGATCCTCGAACATGCCGCCCTGCACGATGCCAAAGAGCGCATTCGGGTTGTGCTGTGTATCGAAGGCGTCGCGCGAGCGGCGGGCCCAGCGCAGCGACAGACGCATCGAGGTGGCTGCCTCGTCGATTGTCGCGATGCGCCCGTCGATCTCGTAAGGCGTGCACTCGTCGAAGACCATGGCGATGTCGGAGTTGAGCGAGCGCTGGATGCGCATCGACTCCTCGGGGGTGAGCATGAGCTTGGCGCCGTCGATCGGCGAGGCAAAACGCACGCCTTCCTCGGTGATCTTGCGCATCTTGCCCAGGCTCCAGACCTGAAAGCCGCCGGAGTCGGTCAGGATCGGATGGTGCCAGCCGTTGAAATCATGCAGTCCGCCGAAGCGGTCGAAGACCGTCGTGCCGGGGCGCAGCCACAGGTGAAAGGTGTTGCCCAGAATGATCTTTGCGCCGATTTCTTCGAGATTTCGCGGCGCCATGGTCTTGACCGCGCCGTAGGTGCCGACCGGCATGAAGATCGGGGTGGGCACCTCGCCATGATTGAGCATGATGCGGCCTAGCCGCGCGCGGCCGTCGGTGGCAAGCAGATCGAAAGCCAGACCGTTCATGCCTCACGCTCAAGCAGCATGGCGTCGCCATAACTGAAAAAGCGATAGCGCTGCGCGACCGCATGGGCATAGGCCGCCTTGATCGCATCGAGGCCGGCAAAGGCTGAGACCAGCATCATCAGGGTCGATCCGGGCAGATGAAAGTTGGTGATCAGTGCATCGACCGCCTTGAAGCGATAGCCGGGGCGAATGAAGAGCGCGGTCTCGCCGGCGCCTGCTGCCAGCGTTCCGTTGTCGGACGTCGCCGCTTCGAGCGTGCGCATCGAGGTGGTGCCGATGGCCACCACCCGCCCGCCGCGGGCGCGGGTGGCAGAAATGGCCGTAACCGTCTCGACCGGCACGTTATAGCGCTCGGCATGCATCACATGCTTGGCCGGATCGTCGTGGCGCATCGGCTGGAAGGTGCCCGCACCCACATGCAGGGTGACGAAGGCCCGGCCGATGCCGCGCTCCTCCAGCCTTGCCAGCAGGGCCTCATCGAAATGCAGGCCGGCGGTTGGCGCGGCCACTGCGCCCGGATGGCGGGCATAGACTGTCTGATAGCGCTCGTCGTCATTCGCATCGGGCACATGCCGGATGTAGGGCGGCAAGGGCAGGGCACCGGCGCGCTCAAGGAGTGCCAGCACCGGCATATCGAAGCGCAGGCCGAAAAAAGCGCCATCTCGGGAGGTGACGGTTGCGGTGGCACGGTCGAAGTGGAGCACTGACCCGATCGCCGGCGGATGGCTCGAGCGGATCATGGCAATGGCGTCGCAGTCGGTGTCGATGCGCTCGACGAGCAGCTCGATGCGACCGCCGCTGTGCTTGTGGCCATGCAGTCTCGCCCTGATCACCCGGGTGTCATTCATGATCAGCAGATCGCCCGGCAGCAGGCGCTGCGGGAGGTCGCCGAAATCGAGGTCGGTCATCTGCAGGGCAGGGCCTGGCTCGACATGCAGCAGCCGTGACGCACCACGCTGGGCGGGCGGGTGTTGGGCGATCAGCGCTTCTGGCAGCAGATATTCGAAGTCTGCGCGCGTGAGCGCGGCGGCGGGCGAGGTCGAGCTCACGGTGGCCTCGGGGGAGTCGTGCATCGGGGCATCGAAAAAAGGCGGTGCGATGACCGCGCTGGGGCGGATCATACCGGGCTGCGCTGCAGGATCGCGCTCCGCGCGGATGCTGATCCTGTGCCCGCGCTGGTGGTCGCGCTGGTGGCCGTGCTTAGGCATGCACGGATGCTTGAGCTGAGCGCCGGCACCCTGCCTTTAACGGTGTCGGTGGGGTCATGTAAACTCGGCGAATGTTCGCCGCAAAGCTTTCCCGCCGATTCGCCCGCGCCATGTTGCTGTGGCTCGGGCTTTATCTCGTCGCCGGGGTTGCTTCGCCGCTGGTTTCGCCGCAGTCGATCGAGCAGGTTTGCTCGGCCTCCGGGTCGATGCGCCTGGTCATGCTCGATGACGATGGTCAGGAAGTCGTTACAGCAGCCTCGCTCGATTGCCCCCTGTGCGCATCGTTCGCCGCGCCGCCACCGGCGGCAAAGCCGCCTTCACCCCAGCCGGTGCAGGGCGTGGCTTCGTCGAATTCAACCAACACTCCTGTAAAGGCTGCGCCTTCGGCCAGTCTGCCGCCCGCCCGGGCACCTCCCGCGATCGCCTGACGCCTCTAACGCTCCGCGTCTGACCGGTGGCTGTCTGCCGCCCGTCAGACGCGGGTCTTTTGTCAGCTTCCGATTCCGGAGTCATCATGAACATCATCAGAACCGCAGCCGGTGTGGCTGCCAATCACGCTTTGCGCGCGCAGCTTTGCCCGCTTGGTCCGCTTGGTCCGCTTGGTCCGATTCGAGTCCTGTCCCTTTCAGCCCTTTCCGCCCTTTCGCTCGCGTCGCCGGCCATGGGTCAAGCAGCCGACGAAGGCGCCGGCCGTCTGCCATCGGTCGTGGTCATCTCAACCACCCAGCCGACCTCCCTGCCGACCCAGATACCGACGACGATGGAAGGCATCGATCGCCTGCAGATCGAGCAGACGATCAATGCAACCGACAGCGAGGACGCCCTCAAATACTTTCCGAGCCTGCTGGTGCGCAAACGTTATGTCGGCGACTACAACCACGCGATCCTGTCGAGCCGGGCCTCGGGCACCGGCAACAGCGCCCGGTCGATGGTCTTTGGCGACGGCATCCTGCTGTCGAACTATCTCGGCAACGGCGTGGGCGGTCTGAGCTATGTGCCGCGCTGGGGTCTGATCACGCCCGAGGAGATCGACCGGGTCGATGTGATGTACGGCCCGTTTTCGGCCGCCTACCCCGGCAATTCGATGGGTGCGGTGGTCGATTATGTGACCCGGATGCCGACCGCCTTCGAGGGTCATGTCGCCATCGGCTACTTCGTTCAGCCCTTCGACCTCTACAGCACGCAGGCGACTTATCGGGGCTGGCAGACGAGTGCATCGCTCGGCAGCCGTCAGGGCGAGTGGTCGTGGTGGGTCAATGTCAATCGCACCGACAGCGAGGGTCAGCCGCAGACCTTCGCCACCCGCCTGCAGAGCGCCGGTGCGTCGTCTGCCGCAGGCACGCCAGTCACCGGTGCGGTGCCGGGACTCAACAATGCGAATCAGCCCTGGTATGTCCTGGGCACCGGCACGCAATACCGCACCGTGCAGGATCACGCGAAGCTCAAGCTTGCCTACGATTTCTCGCCGACGCTGCGTGCCACCTACACCCTGGGCATCTGGCAGAACGACGCCTCGGGCAACTCGCAGTCCTATCTGCGCAATGCCAGCGGCCAGCCGGTCTACAGCGGTCCGATCAATATCAATGGCCTGGCCTACAGCGGCTCACAGGCCTTGAGCGGGGGGGATTTCCCGCTGACCCAGGCCAACAGTGTCCATGCCATCCATGGCCTGACAGTACGCAGCAATACTCAGGGGCGATGGGACTGGGAGGCAGCGGCCAGCCTTTACAGTTACAACGCCGACACCCTGCGCCAGAACGCGGCGAGCAATACCCTGCCTGGCGCGGCTGGGGGTGGCAGCGGCACGATCGCCAATGGCGCCGGCTCCGGCTGGAACACGCTTGCGCTGCGCGGCACCTGGCGACCCGAGGGCATCAGGGGCGAGCACATTGTTGATTTTGGTGTGCAGCAGTACGCCTATCAGTTGCGTTACCTCACCAGTCAGACCAGCGGCAGCTGGATCGATGGCCCAGCGGGTGCCACCGTCAGCAATGTGCAGGGCGATACCGTGCTGCGAGCGCTGTGGGCTCAGGACACTTGGGCCTTCGCGCCGCGCTGGAAGACCGTGCTGGGCGCGCGCCTCGAAAACTGGCAGGCGTCTAACGGGTCGACCAGTTTTTCAGCGATCAGTTCCTTGAACTATCCGTCCCGCAATGAGCAATACCTCTCGCCCAAGGCCGCGATCTCGAATCAGATCACCGAGGACACCGTGCTCAAGGGCTCGGTTGGCCGCGCGGTGCGCTTTCCGACACCGGCCGAACTCTATGGCGCCACCTCGACCACCAACTCGCTCTATATCAACGACCCCAATCTGGCGCCCGAAAAGGCCTGGACCGGCGAGCTGACGGTCGAGAAGCTGATCGGCACCGGCACTGTGCGCTTGACCTGGTTTGCCGAGCAGGTCACCGATGCGCTCTATTCCCAGACCGTCTATGACGTGGCTGCAAACAGGAATATTTCGCGGGTGCAGAACGTCGGGCGGATCGTCACCAACGGGCTCGAGCTGGTCTATGGCGGCACGGATATCGGTATCAGAGGCCTCGATTTGAATGGCAGCGTGACTTATGCCGACTCGGTGATCAAGGAGAACAACGGCTTCGTGACCACCCCGGGCGATACCGTCGGCAAGCGCCAGCCCAACATTCCGAAGTGGCGTGCCACCGTACTGGGCAATTACCGATTCACCGAGGATTTCAGTGCCTCCCTCGGTGTTCGCTACAGCGGCCAGCAATACCGCACGCTCAACAATATCGATGTCAACGGCTACACCTATCAGGGTGTCAGCCCCTTCGTGACCGCCGATGTCCGCGCCCTGTGGCGGATCAACAAGACCTTCACAGCGTCGATCGGCATCGACAACCTCAACAACGATCGCTACTGGAATTTCCACCCTTATCCGCAGCGAACCTATATGGCGACCTTGCGGGCCGACACAAAGTGACTCCCATGACATCAATCAAAAAAATAAGTTTTTCATGCCACGCACCGCTGCTCACCGGTTTGCTTGCCGGTTCGCTTGCAATGGGTTTCGCGATGCCGGCCGGTGCCCATGTCACCCTCGAGCAGCCCCAGGCTGCGGCCGGCTCAAGCTACAAGGCGGTGCTGAGGGTCGGCCATGCCTGCGCCGGCGCGACCTCGACCACCGCCATCACGGTGAGCCTCCCCGCAGGTTTTGCAGGCGCCAAGCCGGTTCCTAAGGCCGGATGGACTACCACCGTCCAGCGGTCGCCCCTCGCTCAGCCCTATGAGTCGCATGGCCGCCGCGTGACCGAGGAGGTCACTACCATCAGCTGGCAGGCTGCCAGCCCGGCATCGGCGCTGCCCGGCGACTTCTACGATGAGTTTGTCGTACGCGGGCGGTTGCCCGTAACGCCCGGCATCCTCTGGTTCAAGGTGCTGCAGACCTGCGATGTCGGCGCCGCCGACTGGGCGCAGGTGCCGGCCTCGGGCGCTTCGGTCAAGGGCTTGCCCTTGCCTGCGGCGCCTCTCGAAATCATGCCGGCTGGCCATGCCGGACATAATCACTGACATCGCGACTCCGCCAGCCCCCTGGGCGTCACCCCATGACCCGTCCCGCCGATCCGATCGTCCGGCATTTCAGGCAGATCCTGATGTGGCCGCTTCAGCTGATGCCGATGGCCAGTGCCGATCAGCGCAATCCGGGGCGGGTCCAGACGCCCTGGGAATATCTCGATCAGTGCGAAGGACCCAATCCCTGGCTCGAACTTGTCGACGACTTCAATGTTGATCCGGCGCAATTCCAGGAGCGTCACTACCGCGAATTCGTGACATTCCTGCCGCATGTGCAGCGCTTTCTCTACGGTCAGGCGCGCTCTGTCGTTTCGAAAGTCGGCTTCGGTGAGTCACCGATCCGGATCTTTCGTCGCAGCGACGTCAGCGCCTGCCGAATGCACTTTTCCGACGGGCAGGCGGTCGATTTTTCCCTGTCGCATGTCGACCTCTACTTTTTCTTCGATATCGACATCGTGTTTCTGGTGGTCGAGATCTTTGCCGACGACCTGCCGCTGTCCCGGGTCCAGGACACGCTCTACCGCTTCGGGCGCGATTCCCCGGCCGGTTGGCATCCCGACGGCAGTCCGGTTGCCTGCATTCCGCATGTTGACTGGCTGGGCACCGAGGGGCAGGTGCTGGTGTCGTCAGACATGAATGACCGGGAAGGCTATCTGGCCTTCGCCGGTGAGCATCGCGCGCAGCGCATCGGCGCCCATTGGCAGTACCTGCTCGAGCCGATGGTCCACCACCACACCGACAGGCCGGGGCCGATCCGGTATCGCCAGATCGAATATCACCGGATGCCCAAGCTGAGCTACCTGGCGCTCGACGATCCCTTCGTCCTGACAGACGATGACTTTTTCAGGCTGGCGATGGCCACCCGTCCTGATGACGGCTTGCCCCTGCCCTATTCGCCCGAGGTCATTCGGTCGGTGAAGGCCGAGATGCTCTATGACCGTTTCTGGAATGCCGAGATGCGCGATCTGCGGGCATCGACCCGGGTAGTCGGCAACGGCCATGCAATGTCGATTGTCGGCTCATGGCAGGACCCGTTTTTCCGGGATATCGAAGCCGGCATGCGCGGTCAGTTTCGCCATCAGTATTTTCTGGTCGGCCTGATCGCGCACTTTCACAAGGCCTGCCTGCTGATGTTCTCCGACCGGCTGATCAATAGCGTGTCACTGCTCGACCTTGACGATCCCGAATCGGAGCGGCGGTTCCGGGAGACGATCCGCTCCACGCGGGAGGTCTTCCTGCGCTTTAACCATCGCTACTGGTTCCATGAAGTCTCTAACCAGTCGATGGCCCGGGATCTTTTCGAAATGTGGAGTCGCCATCTGCGCACCGACCGCCTTTTCAAGGAAGTGCGCGAGGAGGTGCTCGACATGGGCACTTACCTCGACAGCGACGACGCCAGGCGTCAGGGTGACACGGTGCTGCGCCTGACGGTGGTCACGATTTTCGGCTTGATCGGTACGATCGCGACCGGTTTCCTGGGGATGAACCTGATCGACGAGGCCGACAATGAAATGGTCGTCAAGTTGCGGATCTTCGCATCGGTCCTGCTGCCGACGGTGCTGATCACGCTTCTGACGATCCGCTACTCGAAAGCGCTTTCCGAAATCCTCGACACGATCGCGGCCGAATCCGGCGAAGGCTGGCTCTCGCGGCTGCGGCGCGTGCGGCGGGTCATTGCAGGGCGTCGCAGCGAACGCCGGCGGATGAACTGAGGTGTGGCGCGCTCGCGTCCGAGATGACAGCCGCCGCCATGTGGTGGCGAAAGCGCACAATATCGTTATAACTATCTGATTTCATTGATTTCGCGATCGATGTCACGGAATTGTCACGAAAAAACGATAATCTCCGGCGTCTTTGCAACACCCCGACAACACAGAGGCTCAACCATGGCTCTAATGAAAAAATTGATGGTCGCAGGCATTTGCGCGCTGGCTTGCGCTGGCGCGATCGCTCAGGACATTACCGGTGCGGGCGCGACTTTCCCGGCTCCGATTTATGCCAAGTGGGCCGAAGCCTACAAGAGCGCAACCGGCGCCCAACTTAACTACCAGGCAATCGGATCGGGCGGCGGTATCAAGCAGATCACCGCCAAGACCGTCGATTTCGGCGCTTCCGATGACCCGATGTCAGGTGATGACCTCACCAAGAACGGTCTGGCGCAATTTCCGGCGGTGATCGGTGGCGTGGTGGTGGCTTTCAACCTGCCGGGCGTGGAGGCGAACAAGCTGACGCTTGATGGCGCGGTGACGGCCGATATTTTCCGCGGCACGATCAAATCCTGGGACGATGCTGCGATCGCCAAACTCAATCCGGGCCTGAAGCTTCCTGCAACCGCGATTACTGTCGTCTACCGCTCCGATTCGTCGGGTACGACCGCTGTCTTTACCGACTATCTGGCCCGCGTCTCGGCTCCCTTCAAAGCGTCGCCTGGTGATGGCAAGACGGTCAATTGGCCGGTTGGCGTTGGCGGACGCGGCAATGCCGGCGTTGCGGCCAATGTGTCCAAGATCGCTGGCGCGATCGGTTATGTCGAATTTGCATACGCCAAGCAAAACAAGATTGCCTATGCCCAGCAGATCAACCGTGACGGCAAAGCGGTTCAGGCTGATGACACCTCCTTTGCCGCTGCCGCAGACAAGGCTGATTGGAATTCCGCACCTGGGTTCGGGGTCAGCCTGAACAACCAGCCGGGTGCCACTGCATGGCCGATCACATCAGCGACCTTCATCCTGATGCACAAGGTTCCGGCCGATCCGAAGCGTTCCGCCGAAGTGCTCAAATTCTTCAAGTGGGCCTATGCCAACGGCAGCAAGGCAGCAGTCGAACTGGACTATGTACCAATGCCGGCATCGGTCACCAAGCAGATCGAGGCCTCATGGAGAGAGATCAAGGACGCTACGGGCAAGGCTGTTCTCAACTGATCTTGTCGTGCGCTGCCCCTGACCGGGCAGCGCTGACCCTGATCTCGATCGTCTTCTGAGGGTGTGATCGCATGCACGCACCGACCCCAATGGAACCCGGTATGAGCACACCAGCGAGCACCTTCAACAATGAGTCAGGCTCGCCGGCGGCGGCGGGCGTCTCCCCGACCGCGACTGACCCGGCCTTGTTGGCCAAGAGGGTCGGCCGCTTCGCTTTCCAGGATCGGTGGTTCGAGCGAATTACCGGCGGCTTCGCGGCGCTGGTTCTGCTGTCGATGTTCGGCATCATCGGCTCGCTGATTTACGAGTCGACGCCTGTTTTTGCAAAGTTCGGCGCGGGCTTCATTGCAAGCTCGACCTGGAGTCCGTCAGACGACATCTACGGCGCGGGTATCGCCGTATACGGAACACTGGTGACGTCGGCCATTGCCATGCTGGTGGCAGTGCCGATCAGCTTCGGTATTGCGCTCTTTCTGACCGAGACCTGCCCGATCTGGCTGCGCCGTCCGCTTGGTACCGCGATCGAACTTCTCGCGGGCGTGCCATCGATCATTTATGGCATCTGGGGTCTGTTTGTTCTGGCGCCTCTCATTCAGGAGTACGTCCAGCCGTTATTGATCAAGACCGGTCTGCCGATCTTCGCGGGGCCTCCGCTCGGCGTTGGCATCTTCACGGCGGGTCTTGTGCTGGCGCTCATGGTTATTCCGTTCACCGCATCGGTGATGCGCGATGTCTTCGATACCGTACCGCCGGTGCTCAAGGAGTCGGCCTATGGTATCGGCTGCACCACCTGGGAAGTCGTGAGCAACATCGTGCTGCCTTATACCCGGGTCGGTGTGATCGGCGGCGTGATGCTCGGTCTGGGTCGCGCGCTTGGCGAAACCATGGCGGTCACTTTTGTGATCGGCAATGCCAACCGTCTTTCATCGAGCCTGTTTGCGCCCGGCAATTCGATTGCCTCGACGCTGGCCAACGAATTCGCCGAAGCCGATCCAGTGCTGCATGTGCCAGCATTGTTTGCTCTCGGCTTGATCCTGTTCGTGATTACCTTCGTGGTGCTCGCGCTGTCCAAATGGCTGGTTGCTCGCGGGACTTCCCGAGCCGGCACCTGAGGGGTTTTTGATGAGCGATCTCAGTATGTCTGCTGCGGGTGCCCGCATCTACAACCGCCGCAGGTTAGCCAACCTTCTCGGCCTGACGTTCAGTTCGATCTCGCTGGTCATTGGTCTGATCGGCTTGATCTGGATCCTCTGGACGCTCGCCTCGAACGGGCTGTCTGCCTTGAACTCGGATTTCTTCCTGAAAGACACGCCCGCCCCGGGATCGGCAGGAGGCGGCATGGCCAATGCGATTGTCGGCAGCCTGATGATCGTTGGATTTGCGACCCTGATCTCGACCCCGATCGGCATCCTGGCCGGTGTTTACCTTGCCGAGTTCGGCAAGCAGAGCCGTTTCGGCGTGGCCACCCGTTTCTTTGTCGACATCATGTTGTCAGCACCCTCCATCGTCGTGGGTCTGTTCGTGTTTGCGTTCGCGGTGGCCACTGTCAAGCATTTTTCGGGCTGGGCGGGCTCCCTGGCGCTATCCCTGATCGCCATCCCGGTGGTCGTTCGAACGACCGAAAACATGCTCAACCTCGTGCCGAGCAGCCTGCGCGAGGCAGCTTTCGCCTTGGGCACGCCGCGCTGGAAGGTCAGCCTCGCGGTGACTTTGCGGGCGGTTCGCGGCGGGGTCGTGACCGGCGTGCTGCTCGCGGTGGCGCGGATGATCGGCGAGACCGCTCCCTTGCTGTTTACCGCACTCAACAACCAGTTTTTCAGCACCGACATGTCGCGTCCGATGGCCAACCTGCCGGTCGTGATTTACAACTTTGCGATGAGCCCCTACGAGGACTGGCAAAAGCTTGCCTGGGGCGGCGCTGCACTGATCGCCATCATCGTTCTGGCGATCAACATCATTGCCCGCGTTGCTTTCAGCAGCAAAACGCAGGCCTGACGCACTTTAAAGAAGCGAGCTGAGCATGTCCTCCATCAGTATCGATATGAGCAAATCGGTTTCCTCCGCCGGGTCTGGCGGAGCGGCATCGTCGACGCTCGATGCAGCACTGACCGTGCGCAATCTGAACTTTTTCTATGGCAAGTTTCAGGGCCTGAAAGACGTGTCGCTCGATATTGCACGGGGCAAGGTCACTGCCTTCATCGGGCCCTCGGGTTGCGGCAAGTCAACGCTGTTGCGCACCTTCAACCGGATGTTCGATCTGTATCCGGGGCAGCGAGCGGAAGGCCAGATCCTGCTCCACGGGAAAAACATTCTTGCCAAGGAGCAGGACATCAACCTGCTGCGGGCAAAGGTGGGCATGGTGTTTCAGAAGCCGACACCGTTTCCAATGACGATCTACGAAAACATCGCTTTCGGCGTTCGTTTGTATGAATCGCTCGGGCAGCGCGACATGGACGATCGGGTTGAATGGGCATTACGCAAGGCAGCGCTCTGGGAAGAAGTGAAGTCCAAGCTTCAGCAAAGCGGGCTGTCTTTGTCGGGTGGCCAGCAGCAGCGTCTGTGCATTGCCCGGACGGTGGCGGTCAAGCCGGAAGTTCTGCTGCTCGATGAGCCGACCAGCGCGCTCGATCCGATCTCGACCACCAAGATCGAAGAACTGATCAACGAACTGAAGCACGAGTACACCATCGCGATCGTCACCCATAACATGCAGCAGGCTGCTCGGATCTCTGACTTCACCGCCTACATGTATATCGGCGAACTGGTGGAGTTTGGTGAGACTAATCAGATCTTCATCAAGCCGTCGAAGCAGGCGACCGAAGACTACATTACCGGGCGATTCGGTTGAGTCGACAGATAGGCTAACCAGGAGATACCCATGACCGAGCACACATACCGTCAGTTTGATGCTGACATCGACTCCATCCGGAGCGCTTTCACCACGATGGGCGGCCTGGTCGAGCGTCAGTTGCTGCGTGCTGTCGATGCGGTGCGTTACGGTGACCTGCGGCTGACGACCGCGGTGCTGGTCGATGAACGTCAGATCAATCAGATGCAGGTCGAAAGCGATCTGCGCTGCAACCAGATCATTGCCAAACGCCAGCCGATTGCCATTGATCTTCGCGAGATCATCGGTGTCATTCATGGCGTCAATGACCTCGAGCGGATCGGTGACGAAGCTAAGAAAATTGCGCTCAAGGCCCAGCAGTTCGTGGGTGGCAACCTGCCGATTCCCTTTGATCCGATCCTCCAGATGACCGAGATCGTCGCCGACATGCTCCGTTCGGCGATCGACAGCTTTCTGCGTCAGGATGAGGCTGCGGCCGTACGCCTGATTCAGCGTGATGTCGAGGTCGACGCCTTGCGTGATCAACTGATCGGTGCCCTGATGCGGCGCATGAGCGAGGATCCGATGCGGGTTTCCGAGGCCCTCTCGCTGGTGTTCGTTGTGCAGTCACTCGAGCGCGTCGGCGACCATGCCAAGAACATCGCCGAATACATCATGCACGTGGTCTCGGGCGTCGACAGCCGCCACCCGGTACGTCAGGCGCCTGCCAATCCCACCTGAGCCGGTTTGCCGGTTGGCGCTGCTTGCCTGATAATCGAGGGCTTCGCCCGCCGGGGTGGTGGAACGGTAGACACAGGGGACTCAAAATCCCCCGTCAGTGATGGCGTGAGGGTTCGAATCCCTCTCCCGGCACCAGGTCAGGCGATCGGTCTGCATCGCTCCTGAACGGTCGCGTTCCGCGACCTTCCCAATCTGTCGATAACCCCGTCGCCGACCACTGGTCTGGCTTAAGGCGCCACTGACGCCACGATTGGCGGCTTGCCCCTCAAGCACGCCTATTCCCGGCCGTAGACCCGTCAGGATGAATCAGTTCTGGGGTTATTGAACGTGAAAACAGTCACACGCCGATTGCTCGCCTTCGCCTTTACGCTGGCGGCAGTGTCGGTTGCGGCTGCTCAGGGCAAGCCCGGTGAGGTGTTCGCCGATGGCACCTTCAACGCGGCTGAGGTGACGCTTTCCGAAGGCGAGACCATGCTGATCCGGGGCGTGTCGTTCTCGACTCCGGTACGCCGGGATGTGCCGATCCGCAGCGGTGACCGTATCCGGACCGGTCGGGATGGCCGGGTGCTGCTTCGCTTCGCCGACGGAGCCCAGATGTCGATCCAGGGCGGCAGCGAATTCAGGGTCGATTCCTATGTCTTCGATCAGGACCGCCAGCGCAGTTTCTTCGAACTGATCAAGGGCTCGATCAGGGTGATTTCGGGGCGGATCGGCAAGCGTGATCCGCAGGACTGGCGGCTGACGACACCGACCGCCACCATTGGCATTCGCGGCACTGAGTTCACGGTGGATCAGACGGTCTGCCCGGCCTCAGGATGTACCGACGGCCAGGTGCCAGGGCTCAGGGTCGCGGTGATCGCAGGGCGAGTCGCGGTGACAAATCTGGCGGGAACGGTCGAGGTGCCAGCCGGCGCGACACTCGCGCTCGCCGATGCGCAGACTCGCCCCGCCGCACCGGCCTCGCCGACGACGGTCACGCCAGTGCTACCGTCGGGCCGAACTCGGCCCGCTGACACGCCCAAGCCCGGTCCGACTGCGCCGCCGGCCGACATGATGCCGCTGGAGTATCAGCCGATCGAGCAAGGAAGATTCGGCGAGCGCTAGCCGGTTCGCAACAAAGGATTGAAGCAGAGCCGCCAACTGCTGCTGTTCAGGTCGACGGTAACACCGAGCGGGTACGATCCGCACCGTCACCAGCACCCGCATCTGCATCTGCATGGGCATCTGCAATGATGACAGGCGGCTTCGAACGGGTCGGCATGACGACCAGTGACCTTGGAAAATGGAGCCTGAAGGTACTGCCGGCACCGACGCGACTGTCGATTTCGAGTCGGGCCTGATGGCGTTGCGCAACATGCTTGACGATTGCCAACCCCAGTCCGGTGCCACCCATCTCGCGTGAGCGGCCACGATCGACCCGATAGAAACGTTCGGTCAGACGGGGTAAATGTTCGGCGGCGATGCCGATGCCTGTATCGGTCACTGCAAGCACACCCTCCCCATCGACCACACGCCACGATGCAGTGATCGACCCGCCTTCAGGGGTGTAGCGAACCGCGTTGGTCAGAAGATTGCGAATTGCGCTGTCGAGCTCATTGCTCACGCCACGGACCGACTCCGCCGCATCGACCGTGACGTCGATCTTGTGTCGACCCGCTGAGAAGACGCGGCTGTCTGCCGCCAGCGTCTGCAGCATCGGGCCGATTGCCACGTCGGTGGCTTCGGCCTGCAGATTGGCCGATTCAAGCGAGGACAGCGTCAGCAGGTCTTCAACCAAGCGCTCCATGGTGACTGTCTGACGCTTGATCAGTTCGAGGCAGCGCATCTGTTCCTGCGGCGGCATCTCAATTTCCATCAGTGTCTCGACGAAGCCGGAGACCACCGTCAGCGGAGTGCGGATCTCATGCGAGACATTGGCGACGAAATCGCGGCGCACCTGCTCAAGCAGATTGGCCTCGGTGATGTCGCGCGTAATCAGCAGGCGAAAGGCGTCGACCGTCGGCTCGATCTTCATCGCAAAAACCCGGCCTGGCTGGCCGGGCAGCGACAGGGCGACTGCCTCGGAAAAATCGTTGGCGCGAAGGTAGTCGAGAAACTCTGGCTGACGTACGAAATGGTCAATCGGCCGACGCGTGCCGAAGATGCCGTGGATGCGTTGGGCGGCCCGGTTGCTCCACTGCACATGGTCGAAGCGGTCGAGCACTACCAGGCCGTCGGGCAGCAGGTCGACCGCTGCATGCAGCCGCTCGAGTTCGGCCGCGGTCTCGGACCGCTCGATCGCGTCCTGACGCATGAAGCGGCTGATCCGGTCGAGGGTCTGGCCCCAGACGCCTATGCCCAGCGGCAGTTCGCGATTGCGCGGCAACCCCGCCCAGTGATGCAGTCGTGCGACATAGACGGTGTTGTAGAAGATCACCGAACACAGGCCGGTGATCAGTATCCAGATGGCGGTGGCCGAATGGTCGAGCAGTCCCAGGACTGCGGCGACAAGGAGCAGGGCACCGACGATCAGTAGTGTTCGAACGACGACCAAACCGGAGCGCCCGACAAGAGGGGAATCGACTATTGTGGCAGGAAGCGGTAGCCGCCGCCGCGGACGGTTTCGATCAGGCGGTCATGACCCGACGGTTGCAGCGCCAGCCGCAGTCGCCGGATATGGACATCGACGGTGCGCTCTTCAATGAAGACATGGTCACCCCAGACGCCGTCAAGCAGCTTGCCGCGTGACAGCACACGGTCGAGATTCTTCATGAGGTAATGCAGCAGGCGGAACTCGGTCGGGCCCATTTTGATTGTCGAGCCCTCGGCGATGACCCGGAAGGTATCGGGTTCGAGGCGCAGGCCGGCGACCTCGACCGGGTCGTCGGTGGCCTCCGGTGCACGCCGGCGCAGCAGCGCACGGACTCGGGCAACCAGTTCGCGTGGTGAGAAGGGCTTGGTGACATAGTCGTCGGCGCCGGCATCGAAGCCACCCAGCTTGTCCGACTCGGCCGATCGGGCGGTCAGCATGATGATCGGCATTTCGCGTGTGCGGGTGTCACTGCGCAGCTTGCGTGCGATTTCGATGCCAGACTGGTCGGGCAGCATCCAGTCGAGCAGCACCAGGTCAGGCAGGGCAGCGTCGATCTGGGCACGGGCCGAGGCTGCATCGGGCGCATGCAAGGGCTCGAAACCGGCGTGTCTGAGGTTAATGGCAAGCAGATCCCGGATGGCGGGTTCGTCTTCGACGATCAGAATGCGGGCACTCACGTTGGACTTCCGGGCTAGTCAGAACCCTTAAAGATTATGACGTTGGCATGACCCCACGATGACAAAGGTTGCGAACCCTCGCGCATCCGGGTCATGCGCCACGCCTGCTCAGCCGACCCGCCCGTACTTGTCCTCGAAGCGGACAATGTCGTCCTCACCGAGATAGTCACCGCACTGCACTTCAATCATGACCAGATCGAGTACGCCAGGATTTTCGAGGCGATGGCGGGTCCCGATCGGGATGTAGGTTGATTCGTTGGCGGCAACCAGGTAAGTCCGGTCGTCGCAGGTGACCTTGGCTGTGCCCGAGACCACGATCCAGTGCTCGCTGCGGTGATGGTGCATCTGCAGCGACAGGGTCTGACCCGACTTGACCTCGATGCGCTTGATCTTGAATCGGGCGCCTTCCTGCAAGACGGTGTAGGTGCCCCAGGGGCGTGCCACGGTGCGGTGCAGCCTGGCCGCCTCGTGCCCGCTGGCCTTGAGCCGCGTCACGATCTCCTTGACCTGCTGGCTGGCATCCTTGCTCGCCACCAGCAGCGCATCCGGCGTGTCGATTACCAGCAGATTGTCGACCCCGACCATGGCGACCAGTCGGTCGTCGCTCTGTACATGGGTGTTGTGCGCATTGACGAAGATCGCTTCGCCGACTGTGGTGTTGCCGTCGGTGTCGGCCTCGAACTGCTCGGCGACCGCCTTCCAGGAGCCGATGTCGCTCCAGCCGAACCGCGAGGGCAGGACCACGACATCTGCGGCCTTTTCCATGACCGCGACATCGATGGAGACATCACGGCAGGCGGCGAAGCTGGCGGCATCGAGCTCGATGCGGTCGGCGTTAGCGCCGGTCTGGCTGCTGGACCAGGCAAGCCGCGCCTGCGCCATCAGGTCGGGCGCATGGGCATCGAGTGCGGCAATGATGGCCTTGGCGCGAAAACAGAACATGCCGCTGTTCCAGACGAAGTTGCCGGTCTGCAGGAACATCGCCGCCCGTGCCGCGTCGGGCTTTTCGACGAAGCGCACGACCCGTCGGGCCTCGCTTGCGGCCAGTGGCGCACCGGCCTCGATATAGCCGAAACCGGTTTCGGGGCCGGTCGGCTGGATGCCAAAGAGCACCAGCGATCCGTCCTGGGCAATCTGAGCGGCATTGCGTGCGGCCGCCTGGAAGGCGGCTTCATCGGGTATAAGGTGATCGGCCGGCAGCACCAGCAGCGTGGCATCGGGGGCCAGCGAATCGGCCCACAAGGCAGCAATCGCGATCGCCGGGGCGGTGTTGCGACCTGCGGATTCGAGCAACTGGGTGCACTGGATGCCCTTGAACGCCGGCAGCTTGGCAATCTCTTCGCGGGTCTTGAACTGGTACTCGCGGTTGGACACGATGGCAGCCTGTTTGCCGTCGGCCAGCGGCGCGCAGCGCGCGAGCGTGCGCTGCAGCAGGCTCAATTCACCGCCAAGCTTCATGAATGGCTTCGGGAAGGCTTCGCGTGACACAGGCCACAGACGGGTCCCGGTGCCACCGGAGAGAATCACAGGGATCAGCACGATCAGCACTCCTTGAATGAGCCGGGATTGTAAACGCCGGGCTGTGAGCGATAGCGGGACATCGTCACAGTGAGGCTTTGTAGACACCAGATGAGCGAGAAGGCAATGGAACGAAAAGGCAGCATCCTGGTCACCGGCGGCGCCGGCTATATCGGCTCGCACACTGTCGTCGAACTGCTGCAGTCGGGTTTCGATGTGGTGGTCTACGACAGCCTGGTCAATGCGAGCCGCGAGTCGCTGGTGCGGGTCGAGGCGATCACCGGGCGCAGTGTGCCGCTGGTGGTGGGCGATCTGCGTGACGAGGCGCTGCTGCGGCAGGTGCTCGCGCAACATCGCTTCGATGCGACCATCCATTTCGCGGGCTTGAAGGCGGTTGGCGAGTCGGTCGTCAAGCCGCTCGAGTATTACGACAGCAACGTTGCCGGCACGGTCACGCTCTTGCGTTGCCTCGATGCCGCGGGCGTTCGCAGGCTGGTGTTCAGCTCATCGGCCACGGTGTACGGCGATCCGGCCTCGGTGCCGATCCGCGAGGATGCACCAACCGGACCGACCAACCCCTATGGCCGCACCAAGTGGATGATCGAGTTCATCCTGCAGGACCTCGCCGCCGCGAATCCGGCCTGGTCAATCGGCAATCTGCGTTATTTCAACCCGGTGGGTGCCCATCCGAGCGGACGCATCGGCGAGGATCCGCAGGGCGTGCCCAACAATCTGATGCCCTTCATCGCGCAGGTGGCGGTCGGCCGACGCGAACGGCTGAGCGTCTTCGGTGGCGACTGGCCGACGGTCGATGGCACTGGCGTGCGCGACTATATCCATGTAGTCGATCTCGCGCAGGGTCATCTCGCGGCGCTTCGCCGGGTCTTTGATGTGCCCGGTGCCTGGACGGTCAACCTGGGAACCGGCAAGGGCTATTCGGTGCTGCAGATGGTGGCGGCCTTTGAGCGGGCCAGCGGCCGTGCCGTGCCTTATTCGATCGTCGAGCGTCGTTCCGGCGACATCGCATCGTGTTACGCCGATCCGGCCCAGGCGCGGGCGTTGCTCGGCTGGCAGGCGAGTCTGGAGATCGATGCGATGTGTGCCGACGGCTGGCGCTGGCAAAGCGGCAATCCGCAAGGCTATCGGGACTGAGCTGACCTTCCTGATCAGCGCGCGAGACTGAAGAATTCGCGTCGCCCGCGCATGCTGTGAGCGTGGTTGATCAGCAATTCGAAATCCGCGTCGCGCTCGACCGGGTTCAGATGCTCGGTATTCACGATCAGCACCGGTGCATCGTCGAAGTGATGGAAAAAGCGGCTGTAGGCGTCAGCGAGCGACCGCAGATAGTCCTCCGAGATGCCGGCTTCCATCGGCACGCCCCGACGGTGGACCCGCTCGATCAGGGTGTCGGGCGGCGCCTGCAGATAGATCACCAGATCGGGCGTGGGCGCTTGCGGGCGCAGGTTGTCGTAAATCTGGCGATAGAGCGCGAGCTCGTCATCCGACAGGGTCAGCCCTGCGAAGAGCGGGTCTTTTTCGAGCAGAAAGTCGCTCACCGCTGCCTGCGAGAACAGGTCGCGCTGAGACAGTTCGCGCATCTGTGCGACCCGCTGAAACAGAAAGAAGAGCTGCGTGGGCAGCGCGTAACGGGCGCTGTCGCGGTAGAAGCGTTCGAGGAAGGGGTTGGCCTGCGGCTCCTCGAGCATGGGCTGTGCTCCGAAGCGGTCGGCGAGTCGGCGGGCGAGCGAGGTCTTGCCCACGCCGATCGGCCCTTCCACCACGATATGACGCCAGCGCTCGAAGGGATTCATGTCGATGC
>CANKWX010000047.1 GCA_947487165.1 Burkholderiales bacterium | reverse complement strand
GTAGCCGTTGCGTGAGCCGCCCAGCCCATGCGAGAAGACGATCAGTGGCACCGGCTGCTCGGCGGTGGCGGCCTTCGGCAGATACAGCCGCGCCGGCACCGACCGGCCTCGGGCGCTGTCGGTCCAGTCGAGGTTGATCGCCTGATAGGGCAGCTCCTGCGCCTGAACGCTGCGTGCGCCGGGCACGCAGTGGGCAAACACCACGGCCGATGCCGTGCCGAGTAAAAAGGTGCGACGGGCTGCTTTCATGGCGCTCTCATGCCAGAAGGAGGACCCGGATCTTATCCCCTCAGACCGGCGTGTCGCCGGCAATCGTCACGCGATGCCCGTAGCGCCGATGCGGGAAGTAGTCCCAGACCGCCAGATGCTGTGCGCAGCGGTTGTCCCAGAAGGCAATCGAGCCCGGCGCCCAGTGAAAGCGGCACTTGAAGTCATCGAGTTCGATATGCCGAAACAGCATCTGCAGGATGGCGTCGCTCTCGGAGCGGCGCAGGCCCTCGATGCGCGTGGTGAAACCACTGTTCACATAGAGCGCCTTGCGGCCGGTGACCGGGTGGGTGCGGCCGATCGGATGGCTCGATACCGGATAGTCGCCCGCGCCCTGCTTCTGACGCACGCCGTAGGTGTAGCCGCCGTCGTGCACCGCGCGCAGACCGTCGAGCATCTTGCGCACCGGCTCCGACAGTGTCTCCCAGGCGGCGTACATGTTCGCAAAGAGCGTGTCGCCCCCGCCATTGGCAGGCACCTCGTGCATGTAGAGGATCGAGGCCGCCGGCGGCTTGGCGTCGCAGGACACATCGGTATGCCAGGCCTCACCCGCCACGCCCTTGGAGTTTTCGTCGGCCTTGATCTCGAGCACCTCGGGATGGTCTTTCATGCCATAGACCGGATGGACATGCAGATCGCCGAAGCGGCGCCCGAAATCCTTGTGCTGCTCGACGCTCATCTTCTGGTCGCGAAAGAAGATGACCAGATGGTCGGCGAGCGCCCGCTTGACCTCGGTGAGCTGCTGCTCACTGATCGGGCGAGACAGATCGATGCCGTCCAGGGTGGCGCCGATGGTGGGCGTGAGCCGGGTCACGCCGATGGTTTCATAGCCGGTGATTGGCCGATCGGCCACGTCGAATCGCTTCATTGCAGTCTCCCTGAGGGCTGCGTCATCGCGCAGCATCAGGTCGAGACTAACGCCACTTGGCTCGGGAGGCTAGCCTGGCGCCAGATTCCGTGACGAAAGTCAGTCTTGCTTTGGCTCTTGAGTAGAATTGACCATGAACTTGAATGACGACTTGTCGGTCCGCATTGTTGCGCATGCGCCAGATGCAGCCTGGACGCCCTCGCCGCTGCCAGGTGTCGACCGACGTATGCTGGATCGAGTAGGCGACGAAGTGGCCCGCGCCACCAGCATCGTGCGCTACGCACCCGGGTCACGATTCGACCGTCATGTTCACGACGCAGGCGAGGAAATCCTGGTGCTCGAAGGCGTGTTCTCGGATGAGAGCGGCGACTTTGGTGCGGGGACCTATCTGCGCAATCCGCCGGGCAGTGCCCATGCACCCTTCTCGCGTGATGGATGCCTTCTGTTCGTCAAGTTGCGACAGTTCGCGCAGGGCGACCTGGAGAGCGTTCGGATTCAGACCCGAGCCACGCCATGGCGGCAGGGCCTTGTGCCCGGCCTGTCGGTGATGCCCTTGCATTCGCACGATGGCATTGACACAGCGCTGGTTCGCTGGGCACCGAACACCCGTTTCAATACACATTCACATCCGGGTGGCGAAGAGATTCTCGTCCTGGATGGCATCTTCAGTGACGAGGGTGGCGACTATGAGGCGGGCGCGTGGCTGCGCAGCCCGCGCTGGAGCCGGCACACGCCCTTCACCGGGCCGCAAGGCGCACTGATTTACGTGAAGGTGGGTCATCTTGGCGCGGAGTTTCTGGGGTCCTGATGCCCAGCCTGGTTCCTTGATAAAACCCCATGCCCCTTCAGTTGCAAACACCGCATGAAATCCGCCAGCAGATCTGGAAAGAGCTGGGACGAGCCAGCAAGGATCGTCATCACGCCTGGCGCTACCCGGTGCTGGCCACAGTCGGGCGCGATGGCGCCGCCAATGCCCGCACGGTAGTGCTTCGCGGCGTGGATGCCGCTCGCCAGACGCTGCTCATCTACACGGATGCACGCAGCCCCAAGGTTGGCGAGCTCGCCGAAGCGCCTGATGCACTGTTTGTTTTTTGGAGCGCTCGGCTGCACTGGCAGCTTCGGGTGCGGGTGGCTGTTTTCATCGATATCGACGGCCCCAAGGCTCAAGCCCTTTGGCAGCAGGTTCAGCATTCGGCGGCGGCCTCCGATTACCTTGGACCGGTAGCTCCGGGCACTCCCTGCCCGGACGCTCACAGTGGCGCAGCGGCGGTCGCCGGCATTCATCATTTTGCTCTGGTCAATGCGAATGTCCTTGAAATGGACTGGCTTGAACTCGGGCGCGGCAAACATCGCCGAGCGCGCCTGCTCGCAGACGCCTGGCAGTGGGTCACGCCGTGAAGAGGCTCATTTCAGCAATGGGTCGATCTCGGTCTGGAATGACCCCACGGCGGCATTGAATTTCGCTGGGTGGAATAATCCAGCGCAACTGTTGATGCGACTTCACCAGAAAGCCGGCCCCATTTCGGAGCAGTTATGACCCTGTCTTTTGCTGTCCTCGCCACGGCTTTGCTTTTCGGTGGGATGACTTTGTATTCCTTCAGTTTCGCGGCCTTCCTGTTCAACGCGTTGCCAGCACCTGCTGCAGGCGCTGCTTTGCGCAAGGCGTTTCCGTGGTTCTATTTTTTCGTTATCGCGACATCATCCCTGGCTGCGGTGCTGTGGTGGCAGCATGATGCCGCTGCGGCTGCGCTGCTTGCTGCGGTGGCCTTCAGCACAGTGCCTGTGCGCCAGTGGTTATCGCAGAACGCCCAGCTCCATGGCACGCCGTAATTCACCGAACGACATCCACGATCTCAGCGATCTCAGCCGCTTGGGCGACATCGTCATCGACAAGCGCCTAGTCCAGCGTGCCGCAGCAAAGAAGAACCGGCGTAACCGCCATTACGAAAATCAGTTCATTCGTAACACCCTCGTGCACCGACCGCTGGTGACAGGGCCTCATGCCGACGATGCCGATGCCGAGGACTCGTCCGAATCAGCTGCGCCTGCCCCGTTGCGAGAGACACCGTGAATGCGCGGCTTGACGATGTTGTGATCTGTCCGTTGTGCGACCGCGAGATTCCGCCAGCACAACGCGACGCGCACCATCTCGTTCCCAAGTGCAAGGGCGGGCGGCAAACAGAGTTCTTGCATCGCGTGTGCCACCGCCAGGTCCATGCGCTGCTGACCGAAACCGAGCTAGCGCGCCAGTATGCGACGGTCGAGGCGTTGCTGGCGCACCGCGAGCTCCAGACCTTCCTCACTTGGGTGAAAACCAAGCCAGCCCAATTCTTTGCTCCTGCGCGCAAGAGCATGCGGGTGCGCAAGGCAAGGCGCTAAGCGTCCGAGCAGTCGGCCTTATCGCGCAGCTTGATCGTCGAGCCAAGTCCTCACCATGTGACATGTCTAAACCAATTCGAATTCTTGACGCTGCTGACATATCCCGGGTCATCGAGATGGCTTGGGAGGACCGTACGCCCTTCGAGGCCATCAAGGCCCAGTTTTCGCTGGACGAAGCTGCGGTCGTCGCGCTGATGCGTCAGCAACTCAAGCGGGGATCATTCCGGCTGTGGCGTGACCGTGTGCAAGGCCGAAAAACAAAGCACGGGGCCATACGGCCTGCCAGCTTGAATAGCGGCCACCGACACCAGGCGCGTCACCGCACGCCGCAGCGTTAAAGCGACTGCCTGCTGGTCACTGCGACTTCCGGCCGGTCAACGGCGCCCCGATCACGCTAAGAATCGGGAAGCCTGTCCAGCAGCTTCGGCAAGCCACAAAGAAAAAGCCCTGTTCGCGTTGACGAACACTCGTGAGGTGCCAAGAACTGCAAGCCTGGGGACGTCTCACACCATGAACACAGGCTCCATCCGGCCGGCTGCAGCCGCAACCTTGGTGGCCGCCGCACTGACGACACTGGCGGGGGTGGGCTTGTCACTGCCGCCGCTGCGTGCATTGATCGAGCAAAGCATGGTTTGGCACATGCTGGTGCAAATGCCCCTGTTGGTGCTGGCCGGCTGGTATGCGGCTGCCGCCTGTGCGCCGGCGCACGGCCTGCGCTGGAACCGCTTTGGTCTTAGCGGTTTCATGCTGGCGCAGTGCATCTTTGCCTACTGGATGATCCCGGCTCTGGTGGACCGTGCCGTGGATCAGAGGGTTGCACCCAACGACGACGTCAACACCGTGCAGATTTCGGTCAAGTAAGACTCATCTCGGACGATGCAACCTGCTGTGAGCTCGTCGTCACCAAGCGGTCGGTCACACAGGCACCGAGGCTCTCGAAGGTGGCCAACTCCCACGCAGGCACCTTGATTGAACCGGTTGGCTAGGCCGGGTCAAGGGCACAGACTCGATAGACGACCACCACAAACACTGCGATGCAAGTTGACCCAATCCCTGATGCCGAACCCGTTCACGAAGCGCTTGCACCCGAGCCCGAGCCTGAGCCGCAGCGTCTGTATCTGCACATGCCCATCGACGTGCGCAATGTGTCGCTGGCGGCCATCGCGCTGATGCTCGGCATCTTCATGCTCCACTGGGCCAGTGCGGTCTTCATCCCGCTGCTGCTGGGCGTGATGGCGAGTTACGCGCTGTCGCCCGCTGTGCAGAGAATGCAGCGCTGGCACATTCCGCGCGCGATCGGGGCGGCAGTGCTGCTGACCGCGATCGTATGCGGCTTGGGATCGTTGCTGTATTCGCTGAGCGACGATGCCACGGCGCTGGTCGACTCGTTGCCCGACGCGGCGCACAAACTGCGCGAGGCCGTTCGCGCTGCGCCTGGCGCCGCCGAAGGCCCTATCGAGAAGGTGCAGCGGGCGGCGGCGAAGCTCGAGGAGGCTGGCGATGCCAGTGACTCAGCCGCACCGGCGGCGATCAAGGGTGTCACACGCGTGCAGATCGAGCGGCGGCACTTCAACATCAAGGACTATCTCTGGGGCAGCACGCTCGGTCTGGTGGGACTGGCGGGACAGGCGATGGTGGTGCTCTTCATCACGTTTTTTCTGCTGGCGTCGGGCGACAGTTTTCGCCGCAAAATGGTCAAGATCGCCGGGCCCACCTTCAGCAAGAAGAAGATTACGATCCAGGCGCTTGACGACATCACCGGGCAGATCCAGCGCTATCTCGCGGTTCAGCTGTTCACCAGCGCGCTGGTGGGCGTGGCCACCTGGCTGGGTCTGTCGTGGATCGGGCTGGACCACGCTGGCGTGTGGGGCGTCGCCGCCGCCTTGTTCAACCTCATCCCCTATCTCGGTTCGGTGGTCACCGCCGGCGGCCTGGCGTTGGCAGGCTTCCTGCAATTCGGCACGTTCGGCATGGCGGCGCTGATCGGAGCCGGGTCCCTGTTCATCAACACGCTGGAGGGCAACCTGCTGACGCCCTGGCTGACGGGTCGAGCCAGCCTTATGAATCCCGTCGTTATCTTCGTCGGTGTGCTCGCCTGGGGTTGGCTGTGGGGCATCTGGGGACTGTTCCTGGGCCCACCGCTCCTGATGATGGTCAAGGCCGTGTGTGACCGCATCGAGAGCCTGAAGAACATCGGTGAGTTGCTTGGCGATTGAGCTTGAGACGCCTGCGGAATCGCGTTGCTATGGCGCAGCGCTGTTAGGCGCCCTTCGCACACGCTGCGCTTGTGCAAGCTTGGGCAGGAACTCGCATGCAAGGAAACCGGGGCGCCCACAGGATCCCAGGCGCTTGACAGCTCACTGGCCTGGCCGCTCACCAGCTCTCAGAGGGCCTCGTGTCTTCAGCGGCTCGCAGAACTGATTTCAAGCTGCGGTCGAGTGACTGAACTTGAGCGCAAGGATCACCCTCTCGTCGTCATCGGGTTGGCAAGCGACGCGGACTGCATGAGCCTGGGATTGCGGGCACTTTCCGATGTACGAGCGCAGCCCGAATTGCTGGACAGCCAACGAGACGGAGATAAGGTTCGGTTCAAGGCGCTTGTAAAGACAGCGGCGCTCTTGACGCGCTCGCCGATTGGCTCAGACCTCAGCCCACACAACGGAAAACAAAGCTGCCGTATTTAAAGATGTATGTTAATAATCGCATCAGTTAATCGGCAATCTGAATGGCGGAGTTTTATTGTGACATTTACAGAGTCTATGCAGACCTGCTTTCGCAAATACGCGGACTTCAAGGGTCGGGCAAGCAGAT
This sequence comes from Burkholderiales bacterium, assembly GCA_947487165.1. Lineage (GTDB taxonomy): Bacteria > Pseudomonadota > Gammaproteobacteria > Burkholderiales > Burkholderiaceae_E > UBA4615. The sequence continues at coordinate 19,244 of CANKWX010000047.1, read as the reverse complement.
CGGAGTATTGGTGGTTCGCGGCGTTTGTCGTGGTTGTGAGCATCGCTACCAGCCTGTTATTCGGCGATGCCGCCAACGCGTTGGTCACTTTGTCGTTGTTTTTGCCTTATTTAGCCGTTTCGGCGCGCCGGCTTCATGATATCGGCCGAAGCGGATGGTGGCAGTTGATTTGGTACATACCGCTTATTGGTTTGCCGGTAATGATCTACTGGTGCGTTCAGAACTCCGAAGGTCCGAATGCATACGGCTGAACGACTCGGCCGATAACCGGCCTGATACTTCGGGCAGGGCGAGGCACTACGGCAGATGTCGACAACCTGCCCATACCTCGCGGTTGAAATAATTCCATTTTTCCATCAGTATTGAAATATGGAAGAAAAAGCCGCCGTCATGTCTCTCGCTGCCCTCGCTCAGGGCATGCGCCTGCGCATCTTTCGCGTGCTGATTGGCGCTGCAACGCAAGGCATGACTCCCGGTGAGCTGTCTGTCACGCTCGACGTGCCCGGTTCGACGCTGTCCTTCCATCTGAAAGAACTGATGCACGCCGGCCTGGTGACTCAGGAGCGCGATGGCCGCAACCTCATCTACCGGCCATCCATCGAGCAGATGAATGACCTGCTGGCCTACCTCACTGCGCACTGTTGCCAGGGGGCGGCTTGCGAGATTGTCTCCTCTCCTGGCTGCACGATCTGCTGACTCCGAGACCACCACGAAGCGTTTCCACGTCCCACTGCTGAGGTTCCCCATGAGCGACAAGGTCTACAACGTTCTCTTCATTTGCACCGGCAACTCCGCCCGTTCCATCATGGCCGAGGGCTTGATGAACCACCTGGGTGGCGGGCGCTTCAAGGCCTGGTCCGCAGGGAGCCATCCGAATGGCACCGTCAACCCCTTCGCATTGAAGACCCTGGCCGCCTGGCACGTCGCGACGGATGGCTATCGAAGCAAGAGCTGGGACGAATTTGCGAAGCCTGATGCACCGACGCTTGATTTCGCGTTCACGGTCTGCGACAACGCCGCCGGTGAGGTCTGCCCTGTGTGGCCGGGCCAGCCCATGACAGCACACTGGGGCGTCCCGGATCCGGCTGCCGTGGAAGGCAGCGACGAACATAAGGCCAAGGCGTTCATGGACGTCGCCATCACGCTGAAGCGGCGGATCGAACTGTTGCTCGCGCTGCCGATGAACTCGCTGGCAGGCATGTCGCTGCAGCGCGAGGTCGACCAGATCGGCAAAACCCTCACCTGAAAGCCGGCGACCATGACCTCACACATCCTCATCCTTTGCACGCACAACTCGGCGCGCAGCGTGCTCTCCGAAGGCATGCTCAATCATTGGGCGAAGCGGCTTGGCCGCGACGTCAAGGCCCACAGCGCCGGCAGTGCCCCCAGCGGTCGCATCAACCCGTTTGCGATCGAGGCGCTGCAAAACGCCGGCATCGACACCAGCACCTACCGCAGCAAGAGCTGGGACGAGTTCAGCCGCGACGGTGCGCCGCCGCTTTCCGTCGTGATCACCGTGTGCGACAGCGCCGCGGCAGAGACCTGCCCGGTGTTCTTTGGCAGCCACGGCGGTCAAGCTGTGAAGGTGCATTGGGGCTATCCCGACCCCTCGAATGCAGAGGGAGGCGATGCGGGCAAGCGCCGCGCCTTCGAACTCACTCGCCAGGCCATCGGCTACCGAATGCTGCAGCTGCTTCAACTGCCGCTGGAGACCATGAGCAAGGTCGATCTTCATACAGAACTGGTCGCCATCGGGCAGCGCTGAGCCATGGCTGATCTGCCCCGAAAGCTGTTTGCCGAGGCGCTCGGCACCGCGTTGCTGCTGGCGGTTGTGATTGGCTCGGGCATCATGGCCGAGCGGCTGAGCGGGGGCAATGTCGCTGTCGCATTGCTTGCCAACACCCTGGCAACCGTCGGCGGCCTTTTCATTCTGATCGAGGTGTTTGGCCCGGTCAGCTGTGCCCACTTCAATCCGGCGGTCAGTGCCGTGATGGCCTGGCGCGGCGAATTGCCCAAAGCCATGCTGGCGCCTTACGTCGTTGCACAACTGGTCGGGGCAATGCTGGGTGCCTGGTTGGCCCATGCCATGTTCGACATGACGATTCTGCAGTTCTCGACCAAGGTGCGCAGCGGGACCGGCCAGTGGATCGCCGAGGCGGTCGCCACAGCCGGATTACTGCTGGTCATCCTGCGTGCACCGGCTGCAAGAGTCGCCGCTATGGTCGCCGCATACATCGGCGCTGCTTACTGGTTTACCGCCTCGACCTCGTTTGCGAATCCGGCGGCGGCCTTTGGGCGAATGTTCAGCGACAGCTTTGCCGGGATCGCCCCGGCAAGCGCAACTGGCTTCGTGATTGCTCAGTTGATCGGCGCTGCGGTCGGGCTGGGTATCCACCACGCCTTGCATCCTGCCAGCGTCAACGCGGGCAGGGAAGACGGCGAACAGGTCATCGCTGCCGATGGGAAGAGGACAGTCCACCGTGTCGATCCTTGACCTGAGCCTGCCCAACGTTGATCACGCGCTGTTTGACTCACCCACTGGTGGCCGCTTCGCAAGCGCGGGAACGTCATCGCACGCGCCACGCTTTCTGTTGCTCTACGGATCGCTGCGTGACCGTTCTTACAGCAAACTACTGACGCTTGAGGCGGCGCGCCTGCTGGTCGCGATGGGCGGTGAGGTACGGGTGTTCGATCCGGCCGGCCTGCCGCTGCCGGACTCTGCGCCCGAAACCCACTCCAAGGTGCAAGAGCTGCGCGAGGCTGCGGCCTGGGCCGAAGGGATGGTCTGGACCTCACCGGAGCGCCACGGCGCAATGACCGGCATCATGAAAGCGCAGATCGACTGGATCCCGCTCAGCATCGGCGCGATCCGGCCGACGCAAGGCAAAACACTGGCAGTCATGGAGGTGTCGGGCGGGTCGCAGTCATTTAACGCGGTGAACCAACTCCGCGTGTTGGGCCGCTGGATGCGCATGATCACGATTCCTAACCAGTCATCGGTGGCCAAGGCCTTCATGGAGTTCGATGACGCTGGGCGCATGAGGCCATCGGCGTACTACGAGCGCGTCGTCGACGTGATGGAAGAGTTAATGAAGTTCACGCTGCTGACGCGTGACTTGGCGCCTTACCTGGTCGATCGCTACAGCGAACGACGGGAGAGTGCCGAACAACTGTCCAGGCGCATCAACCAGCCGTCGATCTAGCCAATCCCTGGAAGTGGAGACGCCGCTCGCTTCTTGGCTGCGAAAGTCGAACAGGACCCTGGAATCGCAAGCGCCCTACGGACTAAGGGTGCGTCGGACCCAATAGGCAGCCGAGTCGGCAACAGCCGGCATATACCTGAATCACATACAAGTGATAGCCAGTATGGTATTGCGCTATAGCTGCTCGCCAAGCACCATCCGGCCTGCCGTGGGCAAGTGCGCTCGCCCGCTGCGCCATCTTTCCAACTTAGCGACCCATAAAAATGAATGTGACCGCCAAAAACCTGCTGTCAGCTTTGATTCTGACGCTGACCCCATTTGCGAGCGCCCATGCGCAGCAGGTCCCGCTGCCAAAAACCGCTGCCGATGTCCCCGCACCGCCTGCTGGCACCGCGATGAGCAAGGCCTATGTACAGACGGTTGGCAGGATGGCTTATGTCTGGGGTTATGCGCTGGTCAACTCGCATAACCGTCGGGCCGGATTCGCCTATCTGTCAGGCCAGAACGGCAATGTCGCCGGATTGAACGGCGGTGTGGTGCCGATGGCACCGGTCAATCAGTCCGCCATGCTGACCGACTATGTCGACCCCTCTCAGACCTTCGTGACCTGCCCGAATCAGGATGTGGTCTATGGCGCGGGTTATTACGCCCTCGACAAGGAGCCGGTGGTGTTTCAGGTGCCGAATTTCGGCGACCGTTTCTGGGTATACGCGCTCTATGACGCGCGAACCGATCAGTTCGCCCAGATTGGCAAACCCTATGGCACCAAGCCTGGCTTTTACATGATGGTCGGCCCCAACTGGAAGGGCACCAAGCCGGCGGGCATCACCGCGGTCGTGCGCTCGTCGACCGAACTCGCGTTTTCCATTCCGCGCATCTTCAAGGGCGACAGTGCAGACGAGACCAAGGCGGTTCAACCGCTGATCAATCAGGTCATGTTCTATCCCCTGAGCCAGTTCACTGGAAAGATGAAGACCACCGACTGGAGCAAGCTGCCGAAGTGGCCCACACCCGCCGGCGCAGTCGGCGAAACCAAGTGGGTGGTGCCCGAGAAGTTCTATGAGCAGTTGCCCGGCGTGATGAAACTCGTCAAGCCGATGCCGGGCGAGGAGTCGCTCTATGCCTGGATTTCGTCGGTCTGGACGGCTGCCGAAAAGGATCCGGCAATCAAGGCCGCACTGATCGAGTCGTTTGTGGCGGCCGACAAGGACACGATTGCACCCTTTTTCCGTTGGGACCAGAACGGGCGGCCTGCGGGCAATGGCTGGAACTCGCCGGTCAACAATGCGCAATGGGGTAACGACTATCTCAATCGCACCGCGACCGCGAAGTCGAACATGTACGACAACCGGCCGGTCGAAACCAAGTACATCTATCGCGACTACGACAGCGAAGGCCGTCAGCTTGAAGGCAAGTACGGCTACAGCGTCACCTTCGCCAAAGGGCAGGAGCCGCCGGTCAAGGGATTCTGGTCATTGACGGTCTACAACGACAAGCATGTGTTCCATCCCAACGCACTCAAGCGCTATTCGCTCGGCACGAAAAGCAAGTCGTTCATGAAGTACAACCCGGATGGTTCGCTGACCCTGTATTTCGGGGCTAAATCACCCGGCCAGGAAAAGGAATCCAACTGGGTACCGGCACCTGAAGGCGAGTTCTCGCTGTACATCCGCGCTTACTGGTCGGACCCGTCAATCATCAACGGCACCTGGATGCCACCCAACGTCGTTCGCAGCAACTGAGCGTCGTTTGCAAACACGCCTGACAGGTCTTGCACAGACAAAAACCCGCTTCGGCGGGTTTTTGTTTTTGATGGGCTGGTGAGTCGCGCCGAGATATCAGCGAACCCTCTCAGTCACCGCCTTCACCACCGCCTCGGCCGTGATGCCAAAGTGGGCAAACAGGTCTTTGGCTGGTGCCGATTCGCCAAAGCTCGCAATGCCGATCACCGCACCGGTGCGCCCGACATACTTGCGCCAGAAGTCGGGGTGCGCCGCCTCAACCGCGACGGCCGGCAGATTGGGCGGCAGCACCGCGTCCTGCCAGGCGATGTCCTGACGATCAAAGACATTGCTGCAGGGCATCGAGACCACCCGCACTGCGATGCCGGCATCGGCGAGCAGCTTGTGAGCGGCCAGTGCGAGTGACACCTCCGAGCCGGTGGCGATGATGACCGCACGCGCATTCGGCGCATCGGCCAGCACATAGCCGCCACGGCGGATCTGCGCGACCAGCCCGCTGTCGGTGGCCACCTGCGGCAGGTTTTGGCGCGACAGGGCCAGGGCGCTCGGGCCGTCGCGCCGCTCGATTGCATAGGCCCATGCCACCGCGGTTTCGAGGCCATCAGCCGGTCGCCAGACATCGAGGCCGGGAATGATGCGCAGGCTTGGCACATGCTCGACCGACTGATGCGTCGGGCCGTCTTCGCCCAGTCCGATCGAATCATGCGTGAACACATGGATCACCCGCTGCTTCATCAGTGCGGCCATGCGGATCGCATTACGGCTGTAGTCGCTGAAGGTGAGGAAGGTGCCGCCATAGGGCAGATGACCGCCGTGCAGCGCCATGCCATTCATCATCGCGGCCATGCCGAATTCGCGCACGCCATAGGACAGGTGATTGCCCCAGGTGTCGCGCCCGGCGATCTTGCAGCCTTTGAAGTTGGTGAGGTTCGAGCCGGTCAGGTCGGCACTGCCTCCGAAGAACTCGGGCAGCAGCGGCGCGAGTGCATCGAGCGCATTCTGGCTGGCCTTGCGGGTGGCAATCGCATCGGGTTTGGCGATGATGCCGGCAAAAACCGCGTGCAGCTTGTCTGACCAGGCCTCGGGCAGCTCGCCTTTCATGCGCCGCTCGAAGGCCTGCGCCTCGGTGGGGAAATGCGCGCGATAGCGATCGAAGACTGCCTGCCATTGCGACTGCATCGCCGCGCCGCGCGTGCGGGCGTCCCAGGCCGTGGTGATCTCGGTGGGAATCTCGAAGGGTGCGCCGGCCCAGCCAAGCGATGCACGGGTGGCGGCCACTTCGGCGGCGCCAAGCGCTGCACCATGGACATCGTGGGTACCGGCCTTGTTGGGCGAGCCTTTGCCGATGACGGTCTTGCAGCAGATGATCGTGGGCCTGCCATCGGGCAGCACCGCCTGGGCCTTGGCGGCGCGCACCGCGGCATCGATGGCTGCTGTGTCGTGACCGTCGACCGCGGCGATCACATTCCAGCCATAGGCCGCAAAGCGTGCCGGCGTGTCGTCGGTGAACCAGCCTTCGACATGGCCATCGATCGAGATGCCATTGTCGTCGTAAAAGGCGATCAGCTTTGACAGGCGCAGGGTGCCGGCGAGTGAACAGACCTCGTGGCTGATGCCCTCCATCAGGCAGCCGTCACCCATGAACACGTAAGTGAAGTGATCGACGATCGCGAATTGTTCGCCCCCTGCCTCGCGATTGAATTCGGTGGCCAGCAGCTTTTCGGACAGCGCCATGCCGACCGCATTGGCCAGGCCCTGGCCGAGCGGGCCGGTGGTGGTCTCGATGCCCGGCGTGATGCCGACCTCCGGATGACCGGGGGTGAGCGAATGCAGCTGGCGAAAGCGGCGCAGCTGATCCATCGGCAGGTCATAGCCGGTCAGGTTGAGCAGCGCATAAATCAGCATCGAGCCATGGCCGTTGGAGAGCACGAAGCGGTCGCGGTCGGGCCAGTGCGGATCGGTGGGGTTGTGGCGCAGATGCCGGTTCCATAAGACTTCGGCGATCTCGGCCATGCCCATCGGCGCGCCGGGGTGGCCCGACTTGGCCTGCTCGACCGCATCGACCGCGAGCATGCGGATTGCATCGGCCATCTGGCGGGCAAGCGCCGCAGAGGGCGCCGGTGTCATCAGTGCTGCAGTCATCAGAGAGCTCCGCTTGCGCGTTTGCGCCGTTCCATCATTCGCCACACGAAGGGCGTGAAAATCAGTTGCATGGCGAGTTCCATCTTGCCGCCCGGCACGACCACGGTATTGGCCCTCGACATCCAGGCGCCATTGATCATGTTGAGCAGGTACGGGAAGTCGATGCCCTTGGGGTTGGCAAAGCGGATCACCACCATGCTCTCGTCGGCTGACGGAATGTCTCGCGCGATAAAGGGATCGGAGGTGTCGACCACCGGCACGCGCTGGAAGTTGACATGGGTGTGGGCGAACTGCGGAACGATGTAGTTCACATAGTCGGGCATGCGTCGCAGGATGGTGTCGGTGACCGCCTCGGCCGAATAGCCGCGCACATGCTTGTCGCGCCAGAGCTTCTGGATCCATTCGAGGTTGATCACCGGCACCACGCCGATCAGCAGATCGGGATGGCGGGCGATGTTGATCTCGGGCGTGACGACCGCGCCATGCAGACCCTCGTAAAACAGCAGGTCGGTGTTCTGGCCGATGTCTTCCCAGGCAGTGAAGGTGCCCGGTTCCTGCTTGTAGGGCGCCGCCTCGATCGGGTCGTGCAGGTATTTGCGCGATTTGCCCTGGCCGGTCTTCGCATAGGTGGCAAAGAGTTGTTCGAGTTCGGCAAAGAGATTGTTGGCCGGGCCGAAGTGGCTGAAATGCTTGTCACCGGATCTTTCTGCCTCGGCCTGACGCAGGCGCATTTCCTTGCGGTCGAAGCGGTGAAAGCTGTCGCCTTCGACGATGGCGGCCTTGACCTTTTCGCGGCGGAAGATGTTCTCGAAGGTCCGGGTGACCGAGGAGGTGCCGGCACCGGAGGAGCCGGTGATGGCGATGATGGGATGGCGTTCGGACATGGTCGGCTCGTCAATCTCTGAAAAGGCTGCGTTCGGCAAAGAGCGGCGTCTCGGCGCCGCGGTTGGTGCTGTCGTTGTGATAGCGCTCGATGCGTTCGACTTCGTTTTTCGAGCCGAACACCAGGCCGATGCGCTGATGCAGCGAAGTGGGCTGCACGCCCAGCATCGGTTGGCGGCCGGTGCTGCAGCGCGCACCGGCCTGCTCCATGATGAAGCCGATCGGATTGGCTTCGTAGAGCAGGCGCAGGCGGCCGGCCTTGGACGGGTCCTTGTTATCGCGCGGATACATGAAGACGCCGCCGCGCATCATGATGCGATGGGCTTCGGCGACCATGCTCGCGATCCAGCGCATATTGAAATCGCGCCCGCGCGGGCCGGTTTTTCCGGCCAGGCACTCGTCGACATAGCGCTTGACCGGCGGCTCCCAGAAGCGGCTGTTTGATGAATTGATCGCAAACTCGCTGGTGTCAGCCGGCACCTTCAGATCAGGGTGGGTCAGCACGAACTCGCCCAGATTGGGGTTGAGCGTGAAGCCGGCCACACCATTGCCCACCGACAGCACCAGCATGGTGGTCGGGCCATAGATGGCGTAGCCGGCGGCGATCTGCTTTGCGCCGGGTTGCAGGAAGTCGGACTCAACCACATCGCGGCCGCTGTCGATCACATCCTGCGGCGCACGCAAGATCGAGAAGATGCTGCCGACCGCGACATTGACGTCGATGTTGGACGAGCCATCGAGCGGATCGAAGACCAGAAGATATTTGCCGCGCGGATAGGCCTGCGGAATCTGGCGCGGTTCGTCCATTTCTTCGGAGGCCATGCCGGCGAGGTGGCCATTCCACTCGTTCATGCGCATGAACACCTCATTGCTGATGACATCCAGCGGCTTTTGCACCTCGCCCTGCACGTTGAGTTCGCCGCCCACCGCTTCGGGCGGCATCTGCGACAGGCCATCGCCGAGGCTGCCGAAGGCCACCACGCGGGCGATCGCCTTGCAGGCGAGCGAGACATCGAGCAGCAGGGCGTTGAGGTCGCCGCTGGCCGTCGGAAAGCGGCGGCGCTCCTCGATCAGATAGCGGGTCAGGGTCCAGCGGTGACTCAGGGGCATGATGGCTCTCGGAAATGGCGTAGTTATCGTTGCGCGTTGGCGCCGTTCAGCGTGTGGCGTCAGCGTGCCAGCGATGCAGGTCGGCGATGGCCGTGCTCTCAAGGCTTGGCAGGATGCGCAGTGCGCCCTTGAAATTGTGGTGGGCGGTGAAGGGGTTGGGCGTGATGATTGTCGCAATGCCTGCGCCAAGCGCGGCCTGCAGGCCGTTTGCCGAATCTTCGATGGCCAGACATGCGGTGGCGGCCAGGCCCAGTCGCTGCAGGGTCTGACGATACACCTGCGAATCGGGCTTCTTGCGGGGGGCGGTGCCGGCGTGTTCGATCACCTCGAAATGTTGCGACCACTCGGGGCCCAGGCGGGGTTGCAGCAGTGCGTCGATGTTGGCTTCGGTGGTGGTGGTGGCAATGGCCAGTCGAAGACCCGACTCGCGCGCGGCGGCGAGCATTGCCTCAATACCGGGGCGCAGGGCGAGTGCACCGGCACGCATCTGTTGCGTGTAGGCGGTGGTCTTGATCGCATGCAGGGCATCGAAGTCGGGCGCAATCGCGGTGCTTTCGCCCGAGGCACCTGCCGGGTCCCGATTGACATGATGCGCGAGGTAATGAGCCATGCGCTCCTTGCCGCCCGAGACCTCGAGCAGGCTGATGTATAGCGACTCATCCCAGCGCCAGGGCAGACCCGCGCTGGCAAAGGCCTGGTTGAAGGCGGCCAGATGTGCGCCTTCGGTGTCGGCCAGCGTGCCGTCGACATCGAAGATCAGTGCCTGCAGGTCGGCCATGGCGCAGCTTTGCTCAGGACTGCCGGAAGACACGGCTGGCCAGGATGTCGGCCGGCTCGATGGTGCTCAGGTCGTCGGCGCTCAGCTCGCGGTCGCGATCGACATACAGGCGGCTGGCCTGACGCAGACGCGCGCGGTCGAGCGCGTTGCGAACGCTGCGCGCATTGGCGAAATGAGGCTGGGTGATGCGCCGCTGAAGATAGGCATCGAAGGCCTCGCGTGCCTCGGCGCCGAATTGGTAGTGGGTCGTCTTGAGCATGCGATCGGCGATCTGCAGGAGCTCGTCGGTGGCGTAATCGGGAAATTCGAGGTGATGGGCGATTCGCGAGCTCATGCCGGGGTTGGACTGGAAGAAGGTGTCCATGCGGTCTTTATAGCCGGCCAGGATCACGACCAGATCGTCGCGGTTGTTTTCCATCACCTGCAGCAGGATCTCGATCGCTTCCTGGCCATAGTCGCGTTCGTTTTCGGGGCGATAGAGGTAATAGGCCTCGTCGATGAAGAGCACGCCGCCCATGGCTTTCTTCAGGATTTCTTTGGTCTTGGGTGCGGTGTGGCCGATGTACTGGCCGACCAGGTCATCGCGGGTCACGCTCACCACATGGCCTTTTCGCACATAGCCCAGCCGATGAAGAATCTGCGCCATGCGCAAGGCCACCGTGGTCTTGCCGGTGCCGGGGTTGCCGGTGAAGCACATATGCAGCGACGGTGCCTGCGCGGCCAGACCGAGCTGCGCCCGCAGCCGGTCGATTACCAGCAGGGCGCTGATGTCGCGGATGCGGGTCTTGACCGGCGCAAGACCGATCAGGTCGCGGTCGAGCTCATCCATCACCGACTCGACCTGGCTTTGCGCCAGAACGCCGGCGACCGTGCGGGGGGCGGCTTCGGCGTGTGTCATTGCCGGGGAGTCAGTCGCCTCAGCGGACGGTGATTGGGCCACTGAGCTTGTGCTGGCGCCGACCGTGGGCGCCGCGCTTGAAGGGCCCCCCGCCACGGCAGTCGATGGCGGCAGGGACGAACCCGGGATGTTGTAGAGCGGATTGGCCACGATGGTCGTCCGGTGATCGTCGGTCAGGGGCTTTGGGTCAGCGGGTCTGATCAGGCGGCTCAGTAGCGCTCGCCCTCAGGGCGATCGAGACCATAGCCCTGGATGGTGTAGCGCATCGTGCGTCCTTCGACCTCCTGACGTTGCAGCCGGAAGCCGGGCTCATTGGCCGGCCGGTTGACGATCATGCTCATCGCGATCGACTCGACGCCGCGGGTCGAGTCGAAGGCCATCAGTCGGATGTAGTGCGAAGGAAAGGTCTTGCGGCAGGCGTTCAGTTCCATCAGCACGCCGGCCGGGTCGGTGAGGTCGAACATCGGCATGCCGTACATCTCCCAGTAGGTGTTGCGGGGATGCGGATCGTCGGTGTATTCGATACTCCAGGCAAAGCCCTTTTTCAGGCCGTATTCGACCTGCATCGTGATTTCGGCGTCGGTCAGGTCGGGCAGGAAGCTGAACTGGCCCTGGGTGATGCGGCCGGTCGGATTGGTCATCATGGTGGTTGGCTCCGTGTGGTCGTGGTGTCGGCGGCGTCGGCGGTGTTCAGCTCGAGGCGCTCGGCGTGACGGCGTAGTCGCTGGTATCGGTCGAGGTGTAGTTGAAGCTGATGTCACCCCAGGTATCGAGGGCCTGCTTGAGCGGCGTGCAGAACTGGGCCGCCTTGCGCAGGATGTCGAGGCCCTCGTTCTTGATGTCCTTGCCCTCGTTGCGCGCCTTGACCATGGCTTCGAGCGCGACACGGTTGGCAACGCCACCTGCCTGGATGCCCGCCGGATGGCCGATCGTGCCGCCGCCGAACTGCAGGATCACGTCGTCGCCGAAGAGGTCGAGCAGCAGGTGCATCTGGCCGGCATGGATGCCGCCCGAAGCCACCGGCATCACCTTCTTGGTGTCGGCCCAGTCCTGGTCGAAGAACAGACCGCGCGGCAGGTCGGTATGGGTGTAGCTGTCGCGGCAGACGTTGTAGTAGCCCTGCACGGTCATCGGATCGCCCTCGAGCTTGCCGACCGCGGTGCCGGTGTGAAGGTGGTCGCAACCGGCCAGACGCAGCCACTTGGCCATGACCCGGAAGCTCACGCCGTGGTTCTTCTGGCGGGTGTAGGTGCCGTGGCCGGCACGGTGCATGTGCATCACCATGTCGTTCTTGCGGCACCAGTTGGCCATGCTCTGGATCGCGGTCCAGCCGATCACCAGGTCGACCATGATCACCACCGAGCCGAGGTCCTTGGCGAACTCGGCGCGCTCGTACATGTCTTCCATGGTGGCGGCGGTGATGTTGAGGTAGCTGCCCTTGACTTCGCCGGTGGCGGCACTCGCCTTGTTGACGCCATCCATGACATAGAGGAAGCGGTCACGCCAGTGCATGAAGGGCTGCGAGTTGATGTTCTCGTCGTCCTTCATGAAATCGAGGCCGCCTTTGAGGCCTTCGTAGATCACCCGGCCGTAGTTGCGGGCCGACAGGCCGAGCTTGGGCTTGGTGGTGGCGCCCAGCAGCGGACGGCCGAATTTGTCGAGGCGCTCGCGCTCGACGATCAGGCCGGTCGGCGGGCCCTTGAAGGTCTTGACGTAGGCGACCGGGATACGGATGTCCTCCAGCCGGGCGGCCTTCAGCGGCTTGAAGCTGAAGACGTTGCCGATCAGGCTGGCGGTCATGTTGGCGATTGAGCCCTCTTCGAAGAGGATCAGGTCGTAGGCCACCCAGGCGAAGTACTGGCCCGGGTTGTTGGGCACCGGCTCGACCTTGTAGGCCTTGGCGCGGTAGCTGTCGCAGGCGGTCAGGCGGTCGGTCCAGACCACGGTCCAGGTCGCGGTGCTCGACTCCCCGGCCACGGCTGCGGCGGCTTCGACCGGATCGACGCCGTCTTGCGGCGTGATGCGGAACAGGCACAGGACGTCGGTTTCTTTCGGCACGTAGTCAGGCGCCCAGTAGCCCATCTGGCGGTACTTGAGCACGCCCGCTGAGTAGCGCTGCTTTTTGTCGGTGATCTGGGTGTCGGCGCTGGCGCCGCCTGCAACGGGTTGATTCACGGAAACTCCAGTGGGTGGGAGAGGGGTGGAGTCACTGTAAAACCATGCTCGAGTAAGATAAAGTCAGACTTTTATTGGGTTTGGTTAAGTAAATACTTAACTGAATAAATGAGGGGGCCATGAACATCACCTTCCGCCAGCTGCGTGTCTTCACCGAAGTGGCCCGCCAGGGCAGCGTTCAGCGGGCCGCCGAAGCCCTGCATCTGAGTGCGCCGGCGGTCTCGATGCAGATCCGGGAGGTCGAGTCGCAGGTCGGGCTGGTGCTCTTCGACCGCCCCGGCCGGCGCCTGGTTCTCTCGACTGCAGGTGAGTACTTCCTTGTCTACGCAAGAAGGCTGCAAGCCACTCTCAAGGAAGCCGAAGATGCGATGGCTCGACTGACACGGGTCGAATCGGGGGTGCTCACCATCGGCATGGTCAGCTCGGCCAAGTATTTTTTGCCGCGCCTGCTGGCGCGCTTTCATGACGAGCATCCGGCCATCGAGGTCCGCCTGCGGCTGGGCAACCGCGAGCAGCTGGTGGCGATGATGAAGGCCAACGAGATCGATCTGTCGGTGATGGGCCGTCCGCCACGCGACTGGCCCAACCGCGCCGAGCCCTTCGCCATGCATCCGCATGTGCTGGTGACCGCGCCCGACCATGCCTTCACCCGGGCCGAAAGTGTGCCTGCCCTCGCATTGGCCCGCGAACCTTTCATCGTTCGCGAGCCAGGCTCGGGGACCCGTGCGGTGCTTGAGGAGTATCTGTCACAGCATCATCTGCAACCGACCTTCCTGATGGAAATGGGCAGCACCGAGGCGATCAAGCAAGCGGTCATGGCCGGGCTCGGCGTGAGCCTGGTGTCGCAGCACACCATCGGCCTGGAATGGGAGCACGGGCTGATTGCTGCGCCGGCGGTCGAGGGCCTGCCGATGATGCGGCGCTGGAATCTGGTTGTGGCGGCCGGCAAGCTCCTGTCGCCGGCGGCCGAGGCCTTCCGGTACTTTCTGCTTGAGGAGGGCGAGGCCCATCTCGCCGGGATGTTCGGGCAGCAGGCGGCGGTGGCCTGAATGCGAAAAGCGCATGCCGACGATCTGTTTGAGCCGATTTTCGCGCAGGCTGATCGCCTTGAGGCGATGCCGACCGCAGTCGCCCATCCCTGCAGCGATGCCGCCCTGCAGGCAGCGGTTGAAGCGGCGGCCCACCATCTCATTGTGCCGATCCTGGTCGGGCCGCAGCAGCGCATTCGCGAGATCGCCGATCGCCTGCAGATCGACCTGTCGCCCTGTCGGCTGGTCGATGCACCGCACAGCCATGCGGCCGCGCAGGCGGCGGTCGATCTGGTGCGGGCCGGGGAAGCCGAGATGCTGATGAAGGGCAGTCTGCATTCGGACGAGCTGCTTGCAGCGGTGGTCGCGCGCGCGACCGGTCTGCGCACCGAGCGGCGTCTGTCGCATGTCTTTCTGATGGACGTGCCCGGCTATCACAAGCTGCTGATGATCACTGATGCCGCGATCAACATCTTCCCGACGCTCGACGACAAGCGCGACATCTGCCAGAACGCGATTGATCTGGCGCATGTGCTGGGCATCGCGCTGCCTAAAGTCGCGATCGTCTCGGCCATCGAGACCGTGACCGCGAAGATTCCGTCGACCTGCGATGCGGCCGCGCTGTGCAAGATGGCCGATCGGGATCAGATTACCGGTGGCCTGCTCGACGGCCCGCTGGCGATGGACAACGCAATCAGCGCCGAGGCCGCGCGCATCAAGGGTATCCGCTCGGCGGTGGCCGGCGATCCGGACATCATTGTTGTGCCCGATATGGAGGCCGGCAACATTCTGGCCAAGCAACTCACCTTCATGGCCGGCTCGCTGGCCGCCGGCGTGGTGCTGGGCGCGCGCGTGCCGATCGTGCTGACCAGTCGGGCCGACAGCGTGCGGTCGCGGCTGGCATCGTGCGCGGTGGCAGCACTGATCGCCGGCTCGCGGCGACGCGCGCTCGCCGGTGGGGCCGGTGGGATTGGCGGGGCGGGCGCGTGACGGCCGCCGTGTCTGCCGCAGGCAGTGAGCGGCGGGCGATTCTGGTCGTCAATACCGGCTCGTCGAGCCTGAAGTTTCAGGTCTTCAATCTTGCCGGCGGTGCTTTGCAGTGTGCGATCCGCGGCCTGATCGAGGGCGTGGGCACAACACCGCAGATCCGGGCTTGGCGTGGCGACGGCCGGGAGTTGCCGGCCGAGGGTCTTGCGCTCACGCCGATCGGCCAGATCGCGCAGGGCGGGCAGGTCGAGCAGGTCGAGCATCCCGACACCCAGTCGCTCGCCTTCGATGCCCTGTGGCAATGGTTGCCTGGCCAGCTCGACGGCGCACGCCTGATCGGTGTCGGGCACCGGGTGGTGCATGGCGGCAGCCTGCACAGCCGACCGCTACGCATCGATGCGCCGGTGCTCGCCGAACTCGAGGGCCTGGCAGCACTCGCGCCGCTGCATCAGCCGCACAATCTCGCGCCGATCCGCTCACTGCTCGCCTTGCGCCCTGACTTGCCGCAGGTCGCCTGCTTCGATACCGCCTTTCATCGCACCCAGCCGATCGAGGCCGAGCTCTTTGCCCTGCCGATGCACTTCTACGACGAAGGTGTGCGGCGCTACGGTTTTCACGGGCTCTCGTATGAGTATGTCGGTCGGCGAATCGCCCAGCTCGCGCCGCAGGCTGGTGCAGGCCGGGTGATCGTCGCGCATCTGGGCAATGGTTCGTCGATGTGCGCCTTGCGGGCGGGCCGCAGCGTCGCCACCACCATGGGCTTCACCGCGCTCGACGGCCTGCCGATGGGTACGCGAAGCGGCAACCTCGATCCGGGCGTGCTGCTGCATCTGATGCGCGATCGCGCCATGAGCCTGCAGCAGATCGAGACACTGCTCTACCAGCAGTCGGGCCTGCTCGGGCTGTCGGGTCTGTCAGCCGATATGCGCATGCTGCAGGCCAGCAGCGAGCCGCGCGCGCGGCTGGCCATCGACCACTTCACCTATCGCGTGGCCCGGGAGGCCGGGTCGCTCGCGGCGGCGCTCGGCGGCCTGGACGCGCTGGTGTTTACCGCAGGCATCGGTGAGCACAGCGCGGCGGTTCGGGCGGCGGTCTGCGATCGACTGCGATGGCTGGGTGTCGAGATCGATCTGCAGGCCAACCTCGAATCGCGCCTGTGCCTGAGCCCGGAGGGCGCAGCGGTGTCGACCTGGGTGATCCCGACCGATGAAGAGCGCATGATCGCCGAGCACACCTGCACCACACTGGGTCTGAACTGAGCAGCCTCAGTGAGCAGCCTCAGTGAGCGATCTCCATGAGCCCCTCAGATCTGCCGCAGCCAGACTTCGCCGATCAGGTGGTCGTGGCGTTTGCGCAGCACGACATTCGCCCGCTCGCGACTCGGTGCAATGTTCTCGCGCAGGTTGGCCAGGTTGGTGTCGCGCCAGATCGAAAGCGCCACCTCGCGGGTCTGGTCGCCGTCGAGGTCCTTGTAGTGATGAAAGTAGGACGTCGGATTCTGGAAGACCGTGCGCTGCAGCTTGAGAAAGCGGGTGATGTACCACTCCTGGATGTCCGACTCGCGGGCATCGATATAGAGCGAGAAGTCGAAGAAATCCGACACGATGATCGACGGTGGGCGGGCCGCCTCGAGCGTGGCGGTCTGCAGGACGTTGAGTCCTTCGAAAATCAGGATGTCGGGGCTGGTGATCGTGACCGATTCGCCCGGCATGATGTCGTAGCCCTGATGCGAGTAGACCGGCGCGCTCACCTGCGCCTTGCCGGCCTTGATGTCGGCCAGAAACTCGATCATCCGCCGGCGGTCGTAGCTCTCGGGAAAGCCCTTGCGCTTCATCAGGCCGCGTTCGATCAGTGTGGCGTTGGGATACAGAAAGCCGTCGGTGGTCACCAGGGCGACCGACGGGTGATCGGGCCAGCGGGCGAGCAGCGCCTGCAGGGTTCGCGCAAAGGTGCTCTTGCCGACCGCCACGCTGCCGGCGATGCCGATCACATAGGGGCGTCGTCCGACCGGTCGTCCCAGGAACTCGTCCTTCACGCCCGACAGCGTGCGCGCCGATCGGAAATGCAGGTTGAGCAGGCGCGACAGCGGCAGGTAGACCTGCGCCACATCATCGAGCGAGACCTGCTCGAGCACACCCTGCAGCGCAGTCAGTTGTTCCTGCGACAGGGTCAAGGGTGTGTTGTTGCGCAGACTTGCCCATTCGTCGCGGTTGAAAACCACGTAGGCAGAAAATTCGGTGCCGGTATCAGGATTCATGGCGGCGAGCTTACCGCAGGCGCGAGGCGGTCCCTGTCGTAAACTGCTCCCATGAAATACCTGATCGGCGCCCTTGTCGTCGCGAATCTGCTGGGATTAGCCTGGTTCAACGGGTGGATGGCGCCTCTGGGCGGTGACCCACGCGAACCCGGTCGCATCGCCAGTCAGATCGAGCCGCAGCGGCTGCGCATCGTGCCGCCCAATCGCTTGCCGGCCGACACCCCGCCGGCGCCTTCATCGCCGTCCTCATTGCCGTCAGATGAGCCGTCATCGACATCGACGGTGCCTGAGCTCGCGCCGAGGTCGGCCCGATGAGCGCTAATGACGAACACCTCGGACGAACACCTCGATCACATCCGAGCCGCGCTGGCGCTGATGGGTCTGGCGGATGATCGCGGCCCGCCGGTGATCGGGCATTACCCGGGCGGCCAGTTGCTTGCCCGTGGGTTGCTGAGGATCATGCCCGCCGTCATGCAGCCGGCCGGCTCAATCCTCAGGCCAATGCGGCGTTGAGCTCGCGGCGATAGCGGTTGAGCGCCTGCACCGTGGGCAGGTCTCGTCCGAAGAGCAGCGACAGATTGTGGAGTATGCGGTCGACGACCTTTTTCTCCCAGACCTCGTCGAACTTGATCTGGCCATCGAGCCAGTGCTCGAGCCAGCCCGGCTCGGGCAGGCGGCTTTGCACGGTATCGTTGGGGAACAGCGCCTTGTTGACATGCAGATTGGTCGGATGAAGCGCCTGCGCGGTGCGCCGGGCACTGGCCATCAGCAGGCCGATCTTGGCAAAGGCAGCGCGCGCGGCATCGCCGACTTCGCCCACCGCCTTCTTCATGTACTGCAGATAGGCGCCGCCATGACGCGCTTCATCGCGCGAGATGAGGTCGTACAGATGCTTGATGACCGGCTCGGTATGCCAGTCGGAGGCGCAGCGATACCAGTGATTGAGCCGGATCTCGCCGCAAAAGTGCAGCATCAGCGTCTCGAGCGGCGGCGCCGGGTCGAATTCGAAGCGCACCGCATGCAGCTCGGCTTCGGTGGGCATCAGGTCGGGGCGAAAGCGCCGCAGGTATTCCATCAGCACCAGCGAGTGCTTCTGCTCTTCATAGAACCAGACCGACATGAAGGCACTGAAGTCGGAGTCGTGCCGGTGATCGCGCAGGAACATCTCGGTGGCCGGCAGCGCCGCCCACTCGGTGATCGCGTTCATCTTGATGGTCTCGGCCTGCTCGTCCGAAAGCAGTGCCGGGTCGAATTTGTCCCAGGGGACGTCGTCGAAGGTCCAGCGCATCCGCTCGAGCGATTTGAACAGTTCGGGGTAGAGCATCGGGTTTCGTGGCCTCAGGCGCAATCGATTACAGACTGTCACAGTCTATCAGCGCCCGGTCTCGACTGCACCCCGGCGTCTCAGCCATCGCATCAGGCTGCCGATGAGGGGCAGCTTCTCGTAGAGCTCCTCGGCGGCATCCCAGTAGTCACGATGCCAGGCGACTCGGCCGTCCGGGGCAAAGCGCACATGCGAGCAGCCCCGGATGCACTGCGGGCCCGCCGGCAGCGGCTTGCGAAAGGCGAATTCGAAATCCCAGACCAGCAGGGCCGCATCACCCTGCAGCACTGTCTCGCGAACCACGAAGCGCGGTGCGTCGACCTGCCCGAACATGTGGGTAAAGATGGCGGCGATCGCAGGGATGCCGCGGACCTGGTTGAAGGGATCCTTGAAGTCGGCGTCATCGGTGTAGAAAGCGCCGATCCGCCCGACGTCCGCCAGCGAGATCGTCTCGAAAAAGCCGACCAGGCGGGCGAGGGCCTCGGTCTGGGAGGACTGAGGGGCCTGAGAAACCTGGGGGGCGAGGGATTCGGTCATGGCGGGCTCACTGGCCGGTGACGCGGCGCACTAGCGCGAAATAGAGGCGGTAGGGCAGCAGGCGTGCGAACTTCAGAAAGCGGGTAAAGCGCTTCGGATAGTGCACCTCGAACTGTCCTGCCGCGATCCCGGCGAGGGTTTCGTCGGCCGCCTGGCTGGCGCTGATCAGGGCGGGCATGGT
>CANKWX010000046.1 GCA_947487165.1 Burkholderiales bacterium | reverse complement strand
TGCAGCACCATCGAGATATCGGCAGGCTGCGCCGGACCGGGCAACAAGGCCGAGGCCGCCTTTTGCGTCTCGCCCGGGCGCAATGCCAGGGAGAAGTCGCCGGCCGGACCATCGCCGCTTGGGGTCAGCTCGATGACCTGCACACCAAGCCGGATCGCCACCTCGAGCGCCGGCGTGGTGCTGCCGCTTGCCACGATCAGTGCCGCCGCTTTGAGGTCGGTGAGATAGAACTCGAACTCCTCGGCCCGATACGCCGGATTGAGCGGCGCACTGGTCACGGCGCAGGCACAAGCGATGTAGCAGGTGGCCATCTCCGGGCCGTTGTCGAGCACGATCGCAACGCGATCATTGCGACCGATGCCCAGGCCGTTCAGGCGGTCACGGGTAGCGTCGACCAGCGTTCGAAGCCCGGAAAAGCTCAGCGGCTTGCGACCGGGTGCGGAGATCGCGGTCGCCTGATCGGCACCGCGGGTGAGCAGCTCTTTGAGCGTGGTGAGTTGGGTCGGGTTTTGCATCAGAGGATCCTGGGGGCACGGCATTCGCGGCGACAGAGAGGCTGCTGGTTTGTCGCTCAAAACTACGGATGAGGGACTGATCACCAGCTGGAATCCGAGCCGCAACGGCAGCAAGGGCGATGCCGTTGAAGGGACTCAATGGATCTGTCGCAACTCAGCGCAGCCCGCGAGTAAACATTGAAGCGTTACCTCAGGCCAGCGAAACCCTTCGGTTTCCCGCCGACTGGTCCGTTATTTCGCAATATAAAACGCGACTGGGCAAAGTGCACACCTGCTCGCAAACGCTGGATTGCGTTCCATGGCGTGTCTTGAACGACCCGGCGCCGGCCGCAGACCAGGAAGGGGAATCGCTGGGAATTCCGTTTTCGACCGTAACCGCGCTTCGATCGCAATGCTAATGCGAATGACCGCGGGCCGCCGGCCGTGTCGGTATTGCCCGAGACGATAAGATGTTGTTTGCCGAGCATCGCACTCAACAAAAAATTTAATTTCTCATGAACCGATCCCGCTTTTTGCGCGGCGCAGCCGCACTGGCTGCTGCCGTCTCCGCCTGGCCCACACTTGCGGCAATCCCCAAAAAGTGGGATCGAAAGTCCGGCCCGCCAATGACCGATGAGGCCGCTTTCGTGAAATGGGGCGTCGAGACGCGCGGTGAAAACCCGAAGTACCTGGCGATGCGCTGGGCGCGCTATCAGGCAGCGCTGAAAAACAAGGACCTGAAAGACGAGCGCAACCAGCGTGCCTTTCTGATGACGCCGCGCGAAGACTTCGTGCTCGATCGCAACCTGCCGCGCGCCTACGATCATGCCTTTCTCGACATCGGCTATGGCGTGACGATTTCCGGGCCCCACATCGTCGCCAAGATGACGTCTTCGATCGATGTCCAGGAAGGCGACAAGGTTCTCGAAATTGGCACGGGCTCGGGTTACCAGTCGGCCTACCTGTCCTATCTGACCGACAAGCTGTGGACCATCGAGATCATCAAACCGGTCGCCGAGCGCACCCGTTCAACCTACGACAAGCTGATCGCCAGTGGCTACACCGAGTTCAAGGCCATCCAGACCAGGAATGCCGATGGCTACTATGGCTGGGCGGATGCCGGCCCCTTTGACAAGATCATCGTCACCTGCGGCATCGACCATGTTCCGCCGCCCCTGCTGCAACAGCTCAAGGTCGGTGGTGTGATGGTCATACCAGTGGGCCCGCCCGGGGCCCAGCGCGTGCTCAAGGTCGGCAAGGAAAAAGGTGCCGACGGCGAGATCAAGGTCACGCGCTCCGATATCTATGGCGGTCGCATCGTGCCGTTCGTGCCCTTCACCAAGCTCGAGAACGACGAGATCAAGGGCACCCACAACAAGTGAGCGCCTCGTTCGCAGGAACCGGAGGCTTTGGCGCGCGCTCGCTGACACCGGTGTATCTCGCGGTCGGCCTCGTGGCCGGCGCAGTGATTGCGCTGCAGATTGCCATCATGCGGATTTTTGCCGTTGGCAGCTGGGCGCATTTCGGTTCGCTGGTGGTGAGCCTGGCGATGCTCGGCTTTGGCCTGACCAGCGCGGTGATGTGCATTTTCCCGAAATGGTTCGAGCGCCATTGGCGAATTCTGTCGACCCTGTCGCTGCTGGCCTTCGGTCCGCTGGCAGTGGGCTCAAACCTGATCGCACAGCAGTTTCCCTTCAATGCGATCTTCCTGGTCTCGGATCCGGTACAGAAGTGGCGCCTTGCGCTCAACTTCGTGCTTTACCTCACGCCCTTTCTGGCCGGGGCGCTGTTTCTGGGGGTGCTGTTCCAGCGCGCCCAGACCATCTTCAATCGCGTCTATTTTGCGGACCTGGTCGGCTCGGGCGTCTGTGGCCTGCTGCTGCTGCTGAGCATGTATGCGCTGCGCCCGCAGGACCTGATCGCGGTGCCGCTGCTACTGTGGGCGGCAGGCTCAATCCTGTGGTTTCTGGCGCTTGGCAACCGAGGCGGCGCGATGCGCCTGGCTGCGGTGGCGGCAGTGTCCCTGGCAGCGCATTTCCTGCTCCCCGGCCTGCTGGGCGTGCCCAAGATCGCCATCTCCGACTACAAGGGCGTGAGCTACGCACGCAAGTTTCCGGACAGCCAGCGCATTCTCGAAAGCACCTCGCCATTCGGCTATCTGGAGGTCTATTCAAGCTCCTACTTGCACTTTGCGCCGGGCCTGTCCGACAACGCCGCCTTCAACCTGCCGCAGATGCCCTCGAATGCCTATCTGGGCCTGTACAGCGACAGCGAAGGCCCGATTG
This sequence comes from Burkholderiales bacterium, assembly GCA_947487165.1. Classification (GTDB taxonomy): domain Bacteria; phylum Pseudomonadota; class Gammaproteobacteria; order Burkholderiales; family Burkholderiaceae_E; genus UBA4615. Next base: position 23,007 of record CANKWX010000046.1, on the reverse strand, counting down.
GCATCATCCGCAAGCTGCCCCCCGAGCAGACCGCGTACTACCGCTATCTGCCGATGTTCTATCCCTACCTGATCAAGGACAAGCCCAAGACCTTTGTGGCGCAGTTCAGCGGTGGCTTGTCGACAGCGCTGGCCCTGGCCGCCGGATCGTCGAGCGTGACGGTGGCCGAGGGCGATCGCGGCATCCTCGAGGCCTTTCGCACGCAGCCGGTCCTGCGCGAGTTCACCGGCGACATCCTTCATCAGCCCGGCGTCGAAGTGATCGACTACGAAGGACGGATCTACCTCGCCGGCGTGCGCGACCGTTTCGACATCGTCGACCTGTCACTGGCCGATTCGGCTGGCCTGTCAAGCCCGGGCGGCTTTGCGATCATCGAGAAGTACGCCTATACCCGGCAGGCGATGGCGCATTACATGCAGGCGCTCAAGCCGGACGGCGTGCTGTCGGTGACGCTTTGGAACAAGGAAGAGCCGCCCAAGTCGGTGCTCAAGCTCTACGCGACGATGGCGGCTGCAGCGCGCGAGGTGGGCGGCGCCGACATCTCGCGCAAGTTCTTTGTGGTCTCGGCCTACCTGTCGTCGACCACCGTGCTGTTCAAGCGCAATGGCTTCAGCGACAGCGAGATTGCGCTGCTGCGAAAGCACACCTCGGCCATGTCCTTCGATGAGATCTATTCGCCTGGGCTGGAAGTGGATACCAGCGGCCAGGCCGCATTGCTGGGCGAGTATCGCGAGCAGATCTTCGGCAGTGGCGCAGCCCAGCCGCTCGGTGAAGCAACCGCCGCAGGCCCCGGCACGCCGGCGCAGACCGGTTCGGCTGCCGACGCGCAGGAACCGCTTTCGGGCGATGCCGATGCCCCGCAGGTGTTGCCGTCGATTCAGCTGGGCCGCCTGGCCTGGCATGCCCTGGTCACCGGCCAATGGGAAGCGCTGGCGCGCGACTATGTCTTTGACACGCGGATCCTCAGCAATGCCCAGCCCTACTTCGCGGCCTATGTGAAATTTGCCGATCTGCCGCGCGTGACCGACCGGCTGGAGTTGCTTCAGGATGAATGGGGCTTTCTGCTGATCTGGGCCACGCTTGGTGTGGCCTGCATCGCGGCGCTGTCGCTGGTACTGCTGCCGCTGGTGTTCGGCTGGCGCACGATCTTCAGCCGCTATCCGGGCAAAGCTCGCACCATCGTCTATTTCGCCTGTCTGGGCCTGGGCTACATCATGGTCGAGGTCGGCCTGATCGCGCACTTCATCCTGGCGCTGGGCAATGCCACGATTTCGGCCTCGGTGCTGATTACCGGCATGCTGATCTTCTCCGGTCTGGGCAGCTTCGTGTCGGAGCGGGCCCTGCCGCAGGCGCGCCGTGTCATGCCATTGATCTTCGGCCTGATCGGAGCGATCCTGATTGGCTATGGCCTGTGGATTGATCATGCACTCGATGCGATTGCTGCCCTGCCCTACGCGGCGCGCCTGTTCTTTTGCTTCGTGCTGATCGCGCCGCCTGCTTTTCTGATGGGCTTTCCGATGCCGGTTGCGATGACCACCCTTGGCCGTTTGGGCAAGGAGGCCATGTTCCTGTGGGCCTGGGGCATCAACGGCTGCTTCTCGGTGATCGGCGCCGCGCTGGTGCCTGTGCTGGCTACCTCCTTCGGGCTGCACAGCGTCCTCGCGGTGAGCGGCGCAGCCTATCTGCTGGCACTGCCGATGTTCTACGCCGTGCTCAAACCGCTGCACGGCGGAACGGCCCGCGCGGCCTTCGCGTGAAATCCGGGCGCCGCGCCCTGCTCGCAGCAGTCGGCGCGGCCGTCAGTGCAGCGGCCGCATCGCACAGCGCCACGGCGCGTCCTGGCCCTGCCCAACGCCAGATGCTGACCACGATGCGACATTCGGCCTTCCCTTACGAGGGAATGGTGCCCGACACCGGACTGCCGTTTCTGGACACCACGCAGGATGGCCAGATCGGCCGCATGACCACGCGTGGCGGCTTCTACTCAGCGCAGACCACCTACAGTGATCGCCGCTCTCTGTTGCATGTCGGCGCTGCTTATCGCGGCTCGCCCCGCTCCCTGGTGGTGGTGTTCTTTCACGGCAATGGCGCCACGCTGACCCGCGATGTGATTGCCCGCCAGCGGGTCGCTGAGCAGTTCGATGCATCGGGCATCGATGGCGTCCTGATCGCCCCCCAACTGGCGTTCGACGCCTGGGATTCAAGCGCCGGCCATTTCTGGGACAGCCGCTTTCTGGCGCGATATCTGGACGAGGCCTTCAGCCATCTGGCCCCGATCTCCGGTGCGCCGCCCACAGCACTGCGGCGCTCGCGCGTGGTACTGGTGGCCTACAGCGGCGGTTATCTGCCGCTGTCTTATTGTCTTGCGGAAGGCGGCCTGGGCACGAGGCTGGCTGGCGTCGTCCTGCTCGATGCGCTCTACGGCGAGCAGGCGCGCTTCGAGCGCTGGATCGCCGCCCATCACCGTCGGGCTTTTTTCGTCAGCGCCTGGGGCAACTCGAGTCTGAGCGAAAATGTCGCGTTCAATCTTGCGCTGGCCCAGCGCAAGATCGCGGTTCGGACCCGGGCGCCGCAGCAACTGTCTGGCGGCGGCGTGTGGTCTGTACCATCGCTTGCCGCCGAACATATGGACTTTGTCACCCGAGCCTGGGTAGACGAGCCGCTGCGCGATCTGCTGTCCAGGATGCGCTGAGCGATATCGGCATACCCAGAACATCTCCAGACACTGCACGGATACCTGCTCTCACGCTCATATGAAAATTGCCACCTGGAACGTCAATTCCCTGAAGATCCGCCTGCCCCAGGTCCTGACCTGGCTGCAGGCCAATCCGGTCGACATCCTGTGCCTGCAGGAGACCAAACTCACCGACGATCGCTTCCCCGCGATCGAGCTGGCCGCAGCCGGCTACACCTCGATCTATTCAGGCCAACCGACTTACAACGGCGTGGCAATCCTGTGGCGCGCCGATCGGGGTTGGGAGCCGAGCCACACCGTGATCGGCAACCCCCACTTTCCTGACGAACAGAAGCGACTGATCAGCGCCGAATTCGATGGCGTGCGGGTGGTCTGCGCCTATGTGCCCAACGGGCAGGCGGTGGGCAGCGAGAAATACGACTACAAGCTGCGCTGGTTCGACGCGCTCATTGCCTGGACCGGAGAGTCGCTGAGCACCCAGCCCCGGCTGGTGGTCGCTGGCGACTACAACATTGCCCCCGAAGATCGCGATGTCCATGATCCGGTCGCCTGGGCCGATCAGGTGCTGTGCTCAGTCCCCGAGCGCGATCGCCTGAAGCAACTGATGGCCCTTGGTCTGAGTGATGCTTTCAGGCTCTTCGATCATCCGGACAAAACCTTCAGCTGGTGGGACTACCGGCAGCTTGGTTTCCAGAAGAATCGCGGCCTGCGCATCGATCACCTGCTGGTGAGCGACGCACTCAAGACCTCGGCGATCGCCTGCCATATCGACCGCGCGCCCCGAAAGTGGCAGCAGCCCTCGGATCACGCGCCGGTGATCCTCGAACTGGACCTCGGCCGCGCAACGTAGTGGCGGTTCAGATACTCATCATCGCCAGCGCACCGAGCACCACACCCACAGCGGCCACGCCATAGACACCGCTCAGCAACCATGAACGTCTGGTCAGCAAGGCAATCGCGGCAAGCGCGATAGAAACCTGCAGGACGGTCGTCGCCTGAGCCCAGCGATGATGCACATGCAAGGCATGGTCGCTGTCGTGATCCCATTTGAGTGACTCGGCCTCGAGTTTTTCGGCGTCCTTCCTGATCACCGCCTTCTCATCGGCATAGCGTTTTACCTGCGCCCGGTATTCGTCCTGGCGAGCCGCAGGCGCAATCTCGATGGCAAGCTCAGCGAGGTTCTGCTTGCTGCTCTTGGCCTGATAGAAATTCCATTGATTGGAGGCCTCGGTCTTCTTGATCGCCGCGTTGTTCTTGAAGAGCATCGCCTCGGCCTGCGTCGCGCCCGACTGGTAGGCGAAGACGGCGCCGATGGTGGCGATCAGCGCGGTGGTGACCGCGATGCGGCCCGACATGCGGTCGCTGGCACCGTGCTCGGCAGCGTGTTCTATCTCATGATCGTGGGGACCATGAACATGAAACTGATTACCTGACATGAGCTTGCCTCAGTGGTTCGGAGGCTGAATTGAAGCACAGACCATCGACCACACGATGACGGCCTGCACCGCAGGCATCCGGGCCCTGCCGCACACGATGCCGTCATTCGGGGCTCAGTCGTCGTCTTCCAGGCGCAAATCCTGAATTTTGCGGGTGATGGTGTTGCGCCCGATGCCCAGACGCAGCGCGGCATCGATGCGACGCCCACGGGTATGGCGCAAAGCGGTCTTGATGATCGTCGACTCGAACACGCGGGTCAGCTGATCCATCACCTCCGACGTGCTCGGGGGCTCGCCGCCGCGAGCAGACTGCGCTGACAGGATCTGCAGCACTTCAGTCTCAAGGAGCGCCGCCCAGTTGGCGCGCACCGGCTGTACCACTGCGGCGGAGGCGGGCCCGACAGTCGACTGCCCGCCAATCCATTCGCGCGCAGGCGAACGCGCCTCAAACGGACCACCGGCCGCCGGCGCCTGATGAGCATCGCTGACCTCAGGCTCGCGGGCCAAGTCTGAATCGGCCCACCCACCGATCTCGACCGGTGAACCCGGAACGGCCGGGTTCACCACACCGTGAACCAGCGCTTCATTGCCCGACGCCGAACCCACCGAAGCAGGCCATCCTGTAGGCACAGTGGCCGCAGCGGCCGGCGCATTGCCACCCGTGTGGGCCAGCGACAAAGGCTGCGAGGCCGCGGCAATCACCTCGGGCGGCAAGTCCTTGAACTCGACCGTCTGTGCAGGTGCCATCACGGTCAGCCAGTGGCAGACATTCTCGAGCTGTCTCACATTGCCTGGCCAGGAAAAGGCCGACAGACTGGCCAGCGCCTCATCGGACAGACGCTTGGCGTCAACACCCAATTCGCGGGCGCTGCGGGAAAGGAAATGCCGGGCCAGCAGCGGCACGTCCTGGGCACGCTCGCGCAGCGGCGGCAGTCGCAGGCGAATGACATTCAACCGGTGGAACAGGTCTTCACGAAACAGACCCTGACGCACCCGCTCTTCGAGGTTCTGATGAGTCGCGGCAATGACTCTCACGCTCGCCTTCAGCGGCTGATGGCCACCGACCCGATAGAAATGCCCATCCGACAGCACCCGCAAGAGCCGCGTCTGCAATTCGGCCGGCATGTCGCCGATCTCATCCAGAAAGAGCGTGCCGCCTTCGGCCTGCTCGAAGCGACCGCGGCGCATCTGCTGTGCACCGGTAAAGGCGCCCCGCTCATGGCCGAAGAGCTCGGACTCGAGCAGATCGCGCGGAATCGCTGCCGCGTTGAGCGCCACGAAAGGCTGCTTTGCCCGCGCACTGTGGCGATGCAAGGCCTGCGCGATCAGCTCCTTGCCGCTGCCCGACTCGCCGGTGATCATGACGGTGACATTCGACTGCGACAGCCGCCCGATCGCCCTGAAGACCTCCTGCATCGCAGGCGCCTGCCCGAGCATCTCGGGAGATTCGGGGATAAGTTCTTCGGCTGCCGCCTCGCGATCGCTCTCGGCCACAGCACGACGGATCAGTTCGACCGCCTTGGGCAGATCGAAGGGCTTGGGCAGATATTCGAAGGCCCCACCCTGAAACGCGGAGACCGCGCTGTCGAGGTCGGAAAACGCGGTCATGATGATGACCGGCAGGCCCGGGCGACGCTGCTTGACCTGCTGCAACAGCTCGATGCCTGAGGCACCCGGCATCCGGATATCGGACACCAGCACCTTGGGCTCGCCGGAGTCGAATGCGCTCAGGCACTCATTGGCCGAGGCGAAGGCCCGGACATCGAAACCCTCGCGCGACAAGGCACGCTCGAGTACCCACCGAATCGACTGGTCATCGTCGACGATCCACACTTCGTTCATGCGTCATGTTTTCCGCGGCTGCGCGACTGCCAGGGCCCTGCGAAACTGATCAGGACAAAGGCAGAAGAATTCGGAAATCGGTATGACCCACGGTGCTCTCGCATTCGATCAGACCACCGTGCTGCTGCACGAAGGTCTGCGCAAGCGTCAACCCCAAGCCGCTACCGCCCTCACGACCCGAGACGAGCGGCAGGAAGATCCGATCGCGGATTTCCTCTGGCACGCCCGGGCCATCGTCAATCACATGCAAGTCTAGTGCCAGGCGATAGCGGAGTTTGTCGATCGTGACCTGTCGGGCAATTCGGGTGGAGATCGTGATCTGCCCCTGACCCTGCAAAGCCTGCGCGGCGTTGCGAACCAGGTTGAGCATCGCCTGGATGAGCTGCTCCTTGTCGCCACGAAAATCCGGCAGGCTGGCATCGTAATCACGCACGATGTTGAGCCCCTGCGGGTACTCGGCGCAAACCACCGAACGCACCCGCTCGAGCACTTCATGAATATTGACGTCACCGACCAGACGGGGATGCCGGTGGGGTGCAAGCAGCCGATCGACCAGCGTCTGGAGGCGGTCAGCCTCCTTGATGATCACCTGCGTGTATTCGCGCAGGCTCGAGCCGGACACCTCGGTCTCGAGCAACTGCGCCGCACCCCGGATACCGCCCAGCGGATTCTTGATTTCGTGGGCCAGATTGCGCACGAGCTCGCGATTGACCCTGACCGACTCGAGCATGCGGGCCTCGCGATCCATGCGGATGCGCTGGTCGATCTCGCGAAACTCGAGCAACAGGGCGCCGAGGTCGCTCTCAAGCACTACCGCCACGCAATGCACCGCGAGCGGTTCGCGCCCAATCCGCTGCAGGGTGATGTCCTGGCGCTTCTGTCCGAAGGCATTGTTGCAGGCTTCTTCGACCAGCCCATCGATGATCCCGCCGTTGCTGAACTGACGCGCAAACGGCGCGCCCTCGACCAGCCGCAGCGGCAACTCGAAGAGCTGCACCGCCGCCTGGTTCAGAAACCTCAGGTAGCCGCGCTCATCGAGCAGCACGACCCCACAGGCCAGCAGGTCGAGCCCGGCAAGACGCGACGATGGCTGAAGCCGCCGTTCACGTCCGCCTGCAGGCAGGCTGGCGAAGGCGGGGGTATCCGTGGACATGATGCTCCTGGAGGGCGCGCGACCGGCAGTGCGCGCGCAATCGCTCAGTCGCGAACCGAGCCGAGCTCGCGCCGCAGCGATGCAATCGAGGCTTCGGTGCGTGCGATGTCGTCCTTGAGGCGCTGGACGCGATCGAGATAGCGCTGGTAGTTGCGCTCGCTGCCGAGGCGTTCGGGTTCGCCGTTGTTGTACTCGGCTCGCAACTCGGTCAGACGCGCCTCTTCGCTGCGCAACTCATTGCCCAGGATGGCGCGGCGATCGGAATCGCGACTCTTCTGGGATGAGGCATCGACCCGCGGGAAGCCGGCGGCAGCGCCGCTATTGGCCGCACCCTGCTTGGCCGGCTGCGCCGGCAATTTGGGCGCCGGAATCGTGGAGATTGCGGGCAGATCGAGCGCCTTGCATCGCGGCCCCGGCGCGTTCTGGTAAAGCGGCACGCCAGAGTCGGTGTCGCAGCGATAGACCTGAGCCGACGCCAGCATCGGGCTCAGACATAAGCCCAGGATCACGACATGCTGTCGCAGCCATGAGGATGAACGTGGGGCGAGTTGAGTGAACCGGGGCATGGAAATCATCGGGCGAGTTTAAAACAAAAAGGGGCGGTCGCCCGCCCCCTGCCTTGTTCCGTCTTTCGAGTGGATCAGAGCGAGTAGTACATATCGAACTCGACCGGGTGCGTGGTCATCCGGAAACGGGTGACTTCTTCCATTTTGAGCGCGATGTAGGCATCAAGCATGCTGTCGCTGAAGACGCCGCCACGGGTCAGGAACTCGCGGTCCTTGTCCAGATAGTCGAGGGCCTGATCGAGCGACGAGCACACGGTCGGGATCTTCGCGTCTTCTTCCGGCGGCAGATCATAGAGGTTCTTGTCAGCGGCTTCGCCCGGATGGATCTTGTTCTGCACACCGTCCAGGCCGGCCATCAGCATCGCCGAGAAGGCGAGGTAGGGATTGGCGGTGGGGTCCGGGAAACGCACTTCGATACGACGGCCCTTGGGATTGCTGACATAAGGGATACGGATCGAGGCCGAGCGGTTGCGGGCCGAATACGCCAGCTTGACCGGCGCTTCAAAGCCAGGGACCAGACGCTTGTAAGAGTTGGTACCCGGATTGGTGATCGCGTTGAGCGCACGGGCGTGCTTGATGATGCCGCCGATGTAGTACAGCGCGAAATCGGACAGACCGGCGTACTTGTCGCCGGCGAAGAGGTTTTGCCCGTCTTTCCAGACCGACTGGTGCACATGCATGCCCGAGCCGTTGTCGCCCACGATCGGCTTAGGCATGAAGGTCGCAGTCTTGCCGTAGCTGTGCGCGACATTCAGAACCACATACTTGAGGATCTGCGTCCAGTCGGCACGCTGAACCAGGGTGCTGAACTTGGTGCCGATTTCATTCTGGCCGGCGCCGGCCACTTCGTGATGATGCACCTCGACCGGTACACCCATCTGCTCGAGGATCAGGCACATCTCGGAGCGCATGTCCTGGAAGGAATCCACCGGCGGAACCGGGAAATAGCCACCCTTGACTGCCGGGCGATGGGCCAGATTGCCACCTTCGAAGTGCAGGCCGGTCGACCAGCTGGCTTCTTCGGAGTTGACCTTGACACCGCAACCCGACATGTCGACGTTCCAGGTCACTGAGTCGAAAATGAAGAACTCGGGCTCCGGGCCGAAGAAGGCCGCATCACCGATGCCGGTCGATTTCAGGTAGGCCTCGGCACGCTTGGCAAGCGAACGCGGATCGCGATCGTAGCCCTTGCCATCGGAAGGCTCGACGACATCGCAACTCAGGATCAGGGTCGGCTCTTCGCGGAAGGGATCGATGTTGGCAGTGGCTGCATCGGGCATCAGCAGCATGTCCGAGGCTTCGATGCCTTTCCAGCCGGCGATCGAGGAACCATCAAAAGCGTGGCCGGAGACAAACTTGTCTTCGTCGAAATGCGAGATCGGAACCGAGACGTGCTGCTCCTTGCCGCGGGTATCGGTGAAACGGAAATCAACGAATTTGACTTCGTTGTCCGCGATTTTCTTCATGACGTCCTGGGCAGAAGCCATCGGTGAGCTCTCCTGATTGGTGATGGTGGTGATGAGACGGAAGTTCGGGAAGATGATTGAATCGTCAGCAGCTTCAGTGTCGCCGGCGCTTCAGGAGGCTGAAGGCGGCAAACCTCGGCACGGCAGAGCCTCTAAAGCATGAAATATACCAATGTTCTGTTCACTGACCGAGCGACTGCGGGTCGATTACCTCACACGAGGACGACCTGCGGCCATCCGAAAAATGCCATGGCGGGGCATTTTGATCCGACTTGGTGCAATTCTCAAAAAATGCGCCAACTTGGTCAGCCGAGAAAGAGCTGCTGCAGATCGTTCAGAAAACGCGCCCCCAGTGTCGACGGGCGCAGGAGCGACGGGTCGGGGTCGAGCAGGCCGCGTTCAGCAGCGCGGGCAAGCGGCGCCGCAATCGCCGCCAGCGACAGGCCGGTTCGCTCGGCAAACTGCGCGACAGGCACGCCTTCGATCAGGCGCAGGGCGTTGAGCATGAATTCGAAGGGCAGATCGGCGCTCGACAGAGGCCTGCGGGTCTCGATCGCGTCGCCGGCCAGCGCGGCCTCGAGATAACGGGTCGGATGACGGAATCGCGCGGTGCGCTCGATGCGGTCGTGAAAGGACAGCTTGCCGTGGGCACCGGCACCGATGCCGAGGTAGTCGCCAAACTGCCAATAGTTGAGGTTATGGCGCGAGCGGTGCCCGGCCCGGGCATAGGCCGACACCTCATAGTGGACCAGCCCGGCTGCCGAAGTGGCCATCTCGATCTGTTCCTGCATGTCGGCGGCCAGATCATCGTCTGGCAATCCCGGGGGCGGTCGGCTGGCAAACAGCGTATTGGGCTCGATGGTGAGGTTGTAGTAAGACAGGTGAGGCGGCTCAAACGCCAGTGCCTGCGCCAGGTCGGCGGCAAGCCCGGCGGCGTCCTGGCCGGGCAAGGCATACATCAGATCGAGATTGAAGGTCTCAAAGATGTTGGCGACTGCGCCGGCCGCCTCCAGGGCCTGGCGCCGGTCGTGCACCCGGCCGAGCGCCTTCAGCTTTTGTTCATCGAAACTCTGGATGCCCAGCGAGAGGCGATTGACGCCGGCCGCACGAAAGCCTTTGAACCTTGCCAGCTCGAAGGTGCCCGGGTTGGCCTCGAGCGTGATTTCGGCATCGGGCGACAGACGCAACAGCGCGCGGATATCGGTCAGCAAGCGGTCGATCGACTCCGGCGAGAACAGGCTCGGCGTGCCGCCACCAATGAAAACCGTCTGCACGATGCGGCCCCAGACCAGCGGCACCGAGGCTTCAAGGTCAGCCCGCAGGGCATCGAGATAGCGCTCTTCGGGCAACTCGTCGAATTCATGCGAATTGAAATCGCAATAGGGGCATTTGCGCAGGCACCAAGGCAGGTGCACATAGAGCGACAGCGGCGGCAGCTGCGTGAGCGTCGTGAAAGTGGTGCCTCGTCGCGACAGCGATGCCGCCGAGATCCGGGCCAGTTCGGTCATCGACCGGGAGCGGCTGCGCCGGGCAGCAAACGGGCGTGACCCAGTCTGGCGATCAGATCGCGCATGGCCTGTGCGCGATGGCTCACGCGGTTCTTGAGCTCGGACGACATCTCGGCTGCGGTCAGGCGCAGATCGGGCAGCAAAAAGTGCGGGTCGTAGCCAAAGCCCCCCTCGCCGCGCGGCTCGGCAATGATTTCACCAAACCACAGGCCATCGGCGATCAGCGGCTGCGGATCGGTGGCCGAGCGCACCAGGACCAGCACGCAGTAGTAGTAGGCGCTGCGATCGGCATGACGCGCGAGCTCGCTGACCAGCCGGGCATTGTTGGCAGCATCAGAACGCTGATGGTCGTCACCTGAGGCATAGCGGGCCGACCTGACGCCGGGTGCACCGCCGAGTGCCGGCGCGCACACGCCCGAGTCATCGGCCATGGCCGGCAGCCCGGTGACCCGGCTGGCATGGCGGGCTTTGGTGAGCGCATTTTCGATGAAGGTGCCAAAGGGCTCCTCGGCATCGGTCACGCCGAGTTCGCCCTGCGCAATCAGCGCGATGCCTGTGGGGGCCAGGAGCGCCTGCATTTCGCGCAGCTTGCCCCGGTTGCCCGAGGCCAGGACGACACGTGACAGGACCTCGGTGGTGCTCATTGGTGTCGATACCCCCAGACTCAGGCGACCAGACCGATCGCCTGACGCTGCGCCAGCGTCAGCTGACCGATGCCATGGGAGGCCAGATCGAGCAGCCGGTCGACCTGCGCACGAGAAAAAGGCCGGCCCTCGGCAGTCCCCTGGACCTCGACGATGCCACCCGATCCGGTCATGACGACATTCATGTCGGTGTCGCAACTCGAATCTTCGGCGTAATCGAGATCGAGCAGCGCCGCGTCGCGCCACAGACCGACCGAGACCGCGGCCACCGAATCGGTCAGTGGCGACTCGGTAATAAGATCGCGGGCGCGCAGCCACTCGACCGCGTCGTGCACCGCCACCCAGGCACCGGTGATGGCGGCAGTGCGCGTGCCGCCGTCGGCCTGCAGCACATCGCAGTCGATCTGGACGGTGCGCTCGCCAAGTCGGTTGAGGTCGATGACCGCGCGCAGGCTGCGGCCGATCAGACGCTGAATTTCCTGGGTGCGACCCGACTGCTTGCCACGCGCGGCTTCGCGATCATTGCGGGTATTGGTGGCCCGCGGCAGCATGCCGTATTCGGCGGTCACCCAGCCCTGACCCTTGCCGCGCAGAAAAGGCGGCACTTTTTCTTCGACGCTCGCGGTGCACAGCACCCGCGTATCGCCGAATTCGACCAGCACCGAACCCTCGGCATGGCGGGTGAATCCGCGCGTCAGGCGTACGGCACGCAGCGCATCCTGGGCACGGCCGCTCGGCCGATCGGCTGCGATGGGCGATGTCGTGGACAATAAATCGGGCAATCCGGTCATGCAGTTCCCCCTTGAGGATCTTCGTTGGAGCGCAGGATCGCCTGTCGGATCTCGCTGATCTGACGTTCGATGTCTTCTTCGCTCATTTCTGAACTCGACACCTCGTCATCGTCGAACTGACCGATGGCGATCGTGGTGGTGACTGCGCCTTCCGGCAGGTTGATCGACGACAGCGTCGGCAGCTCGGCGTCGGCACCGCTGCCCTCCCAACTGAGCGCGACCACGGTGGCATTGTCGGCGGCGCGACCATTGTGCACCACCGCCCGCTCGACCAGGCCCGGCACGATCTCAGCAACCGGCCCTGCCTGAAAGGCGCTTGCAAAGCCGGTGTCCGGCAGGCCCGACCAGAAGCCATCGGTGCACAGGACCAGCAGATCGCCGTTGGCCAGCTGCACCCGCGATGTGGTCTCCAGACTCGGATCCTGCGGTGACCCCAGACAATTGAGCACCTTGTTGCGCTCGGGATGCGTCTCGAGCTCGTCGGGCGAAATCAGACCGAGAGAGGCCATTGCCTGCACCTTCGAGTGATCGAGCGTGCGCGACATGATGCGTGAGCCCCGAAGCCAGTAGAGACGCGAATCGCCGGCATGCGCCCACCAGGCAAAGCCGTCCTGCACGACGCAGGCGATCACGGTGGTGCGAGGCGCCTCCGGCAGATTCTTGCGGGCCTGGTATTGCAGTAACTCGCGGTGCGACGCCATCAGGGCGGCTTCGAGGAAACCCGAGGGATCGGCCAGCCTTGGCGTGGCCATCTTCTGGAAGAGCCCGGCGCAGGCCTGCACCGTCAGTTGCGCCGCCACCTCGCCGCGGATATGGCCGCCCATGCCGTCGGCCACCACCATCAACAGAGACTCGCGCGAATAGCAGTAGCCCATCCGATCCTGATTGATCGAGCGCCCCCCCTGATCGGTGTCCTGGAAAATTGTGAAACGCATCGCGCAAGCCCCTGTGTCAGACCGTCAGGTCGGCGTCTTGTTCGTCGGCCACGTCACCGTGGAATCGGAGCGGGTAGCGCGGCGGCGATTCGACAGCGAATCGAGCCATCGCGAAAAGCCGGCCGGTCGCGAGGGCACCGGCACGGGCGGTGTCGAGGACGGCTCGCGCAGCGCCTTTTGCAGGGCAAAGACGCTCTGCGGGCGTTCGAGCGGATTTTGCTTCAGGCACCAGTGAACGATGTCGACCAGTTGCTGTGAGTAAAGTTGCACCGCGTTTTGAAGCGCGGTGTCGACCTTGTCATTGAGGCCGCGCTGGTCGGCAGGCTGCGGCGGCGAACCGACCATGCAGGCATACATGGTGGCGCCAAGCCCGTAGATATCGGTCCAGGGGCCGAGATTCTGATTACGTCGATAGAGCTCGGGCGCGGCAAAACCCGGCGTGTACATCGGAAAAAGCTTGGGCGCATCCTGGGTCAGGGTCTGACGCGAGGCACCGAAATCGAGCAGCATCGGCGAGCCGTCCTGACGCAGGTAGACATTGGCCGGCTTCAGGTCGAGGTGCAACAGCCGGTTGGCATGCACTTCGCGCAGCCCGTTCATGACCTGCGAAAAGATTCGCCGGATATGCCGCTCGGGCAGCACCTCACGACCAGGCTTGCCGCGAAAGCGAATGATCAGCTCCTGCAAGCTGCGGCCGCGCTCGTAGGCCATCACCATATAGACCGTGTCATTGGCCCGGAAAAAATTCAGCACCCGGACCACATTAGGATGCAGGATGCGCGCCAGCGCCCTGCCCTCCTCGAAGAAGCACTTCAGGCCGTTGTGATACGTGGGGAGGTTTTCAGCGCTGACAAAAGGAACGAGTTCGCCGCCCGAACGCTTGACCAGCGAGCTTGGCAGGTACTCCTTGAGGGCGACCGATTGGCCTTCGCTGTCGTCGGCGAGATAGACGATCGAAAAACCGCCGCTGGCGATCTTCCTTACAATGCGGTAACCGCCGACCTCGAGCCCTTCGGGCAGCGGCGCGTTTGTCTGAGTCGCCATAGGGGCACATTGTAATGAACTCGAAGCTCAGCGGTGTGCACAGCATGACCGGCTATGGGACCGCCTCAGCCGACCATCCATCAGGCTCACTGAGCATCGAACTGCGGTCGGTCAATTCTCGCTATCTCGATATCGCCTTTCGGCTGCCCGACGATCTGCGCGCCCTCGAACCCATGCTGCGTGAATCGCTCACCAGCCGCGGACTGCGCGGCAAGATCGACTGCCGCGCCGCGATCCAGTCGCGCACTGCGGTACGCCCGGCAGTGGTGATCCGCCCCGGCTCGCTCGAAGCCCTGCATGCCGCGCAAAGCGAGGTCCGTCGGCATTTCGCCGATGCCGCACCGCTGACGGTGGCCGACTGTCTGCGATTTCCGGGCGTCATCGACGATGCCCAGCCCGACGCCGCGCAATGGGTGGTCGCTTTTCGGCCGTTGATCGAGATGGCGATCGATGAGTTGCTCGCCAGTCGGGCCCGCGAAGGCACAAGGCTCGCCACCATCATCGGGCAGCGCGCCCAGGCGATGTCGGCGCTCGTGGCCCATGTTCAGACGCGGGCCCCGGCGCTGGTCGCGCAGTTTGGCGAGCGTTTGTCCGAACGGCTGCGCGAGGCGGCCGCAACCGGGCTCGCCGGGTCTGGCGTGCCGCTCGACGAAGCGCTCGCCCGAATCCGCCAGGAAGTCTCCCTGCACGCCATGCGGGTGGATGTTGCTGAAGAACTCAACCGTCTCGAGATCCATATCACCGAGATGATCCGCGTCATCGACCAGGGCGGGCAGGTCGGCAAGCGGCTCGACTTTCTGATGCAGGAACTCAACCGCGAGGCCAATACCCTTGGCTCGAAAGCCACCGGGATCGACGTGACGCAGGCCTCGGTGGAATTGAAGCTGCTGATCGATCAGATCCGCGAGCAGGTGCAGAACCTGGAGTAGCCCCATGACCGACAACGCCCCAGCCGCCCAGCCCGCCCCTGCGACCAATTTCGGCAGCCTGCTCATCGTGGTCGCGCCCTCGGGCGCCGGCAAGACCTCGCTGGTAAGGCATCTGCTGGCCGCGCGCAACGGCGTGCGACTGTCGGTGTCGTTTACCACCCGCGCACCGCGCCCGGGCGAACAGAACGGCGTGGACTACCACTTTGTTTCCGAATCCGAATTCACCGCGCGACGCGACGCCGGCGAGTTTCTGGAGTGGGCGCGGGTGCATGGCAACTACTACGGCACCTCCAAGGCCTGGATTGCCGGGCAGATGGCCGAAGGGGTGGATATCGTGCTCGAGATCGACTGGCAGGGCGCCGCCCAGATCCGCCAGCTCTTTCCTCAGGCGATCTCGATCTTTATTGCGCCGCCGTCGCTCGAGACACTGCGCGAGCGCCTCATGGTGCGCGGCCAGGACTCGGCCGAGGTCATCGAGCGCAGGATGACTGCTGCGCACGGCGAACTCAAGCATGCCGACGAATGTCAATATGTTATTATCAATCAAGACTTTGCTGAAGCTTGTCGGGTTCTGGCGGGGCTTCTCGATGCAGCACGGGCAAGGTTCGACCAACAGCGCCAGCGATATTCCCGACTCTTTGACGCGCTGGGCATGAGCAAGAACCAGCCTTCCTGACGCGCCCATCGATTCATCTGCGCGTCATCCTGGCGTCACCGATTTGTCTCCGTCCCATCGCGGATTTGGCATTGTTCATTTGGCATTGTTCTTTTCCGCTCTCTTTTCATCCGCTCTCTTTACTCTGGCAGGATTCCTTTATGGCCCGCATCACCGTCGAAGATTGCCTCAAGCAGATCCCCAACCGTTTCGAGCTCACGCTGACCGCGACCTACCGCGCACGCATGCTCGCGCAGGGGCATGCCCCCAAGATCGACAGCAAAGACAAGCCCACCGTCACGGCACTGCGCGAAATCGCTGCCGGCAAGGTTGGGCGCGAGATGCTGCGCAGAGTCCCCACCTGAGTTTTACCGCCGCAGGCTGACCGATGGACCACGACGACCCGGTCACTACGCCAAAACGGCGCGCCACCTCGGTGCGCCCGGCCGCCGGTCTATCCGGCAGCAATCCGCGGGGTCCGGGTCGCCAGACGGCGAAGCCGCCTGAAGACGAGGTCTTCGTCGTACCGGTCGACGAACGCCGGATCGTCTCGCTGGCCGCACTCACCCAGGCCGCTGCGAGTTACCTCACCGAAGCCGACGTCAAACGGGTCCGCGAGGCCTATCGCTTTTCCGACAGCTCGCATCTCGGGCAGTTCCGCACCAGCGGCGAGCCCTACATCTCGCACCCGATCGCGGTCGCCGAAATCTGCGCCGGCTGGCGACTCGACGCCGAGTCCCTGATGGCCGCGCTGCTGCACGATGTCATGGAAGACTCGGGCATCGGCAAGCAGCAGATGGTCGAGCGCTTCGGACCGAACGTGGCCGAGCTCGTTGACGGGCTGTCCAAGCTCGACAAGGTCGAATTCGCCAGCCGCGAACAGGCACAGGCCGAGAGCTTTCGCAAGATGCTGCTGGCCATGGCGCGCGATGTCCGCGTCATTCTGATCAAGCTCGCCGACCGGCTTCACAACATGCGCACGCTGGGCGCGGTCGAGCGCAGCAAGCAGCGGCGCATCGCAGCCGAAACCCTCGACATTTATGCGCCGATTGCCAACCGGCTCGGGCTGAACGATCTCTATCGCGAACTGCTCGACCTCAGCTTTCGCGCGCAACACCCCTTCAGGCATCGTACCCTCACCCGCGCCCTCACGGCGGCACGCGGCGTGCGCCGTGAAGGGCTTGGCCGCGTGCTCGACTCGATCGACAAGTCGCTGCTCAAGATGGGTGTCAAGGCCGAGATGGTCTCGCGCGAAAAGGCGCTGTGGTCCATCTACAGCAAGATGCGCGAAAAACAACTTTCTTTTTCGCAGGTCATGGATGTCTTCGGCATCCGGCTGCTGGTCGATGACCTGCCCTCGTGCTATCTGGCGCTTGGCGCGTTGCATCAGACCTTCAAGCCGATTCCGGGCCGCTTCAAGGATTACATCGCGATCCCCAAAGTGAACGGCTATCAGTCGCTGCACACCACTGTCGTGGGCCCTTATGGCACGCCGGTCGAATTCCAGGTGCGTACCCGCGAAATGAATCAGCTGGCCGAGACCGGCGTTGCCGCCCACTGGCTCTACAAGGCCGATGAAGAAAGCTTCACCGACCTGCAAAAGCGCACGCATCAGTGGCTCAAGTCCTTGCTCGACATCCAGCACAAAACCGGCGATTCGATCGAGTTCATCGAACATGTGAAGGTCGATCTCTTTCCGGATGCGGTCTATGTCTTCACGCCCAAGGGCCATATCCGCGCATTGCCGCGGGGCGCAACCACCATCGACTTCGCCTACAGCGTGCACACCGACGTCGGCAACCAGTGCGTGGCTGCAAAGGTCAACGGTCAGCCGGTGCCGCTTCGCACCGAACTGCAAAACGGCGATGTGATCGAGATCGTCACCGATGCCGATTCGCGCCCCAACCCGGCCTGGCTGGGCTTTGTGAGCACCGGCAAATCGCGCTCCGAAATCCGTCATTTCCTGCGGACCATGAAATACGGCGAGTCGGCCGATCTCGGCAAACGCCTGCTTGAGCAGTCGCTTGCGGCCCTGCGCATCGATGCCGGCTCGCTCGACGGCGCCCTGCTCGAAAAAAATGCCCGCGATGCCGGCGCCAAATCGCTTGACGAGCTCTATGCCGATGTCGGGCTGGGTCGGCGGCTGGCACCGGTTGTGGCCCGCAGCATCGCCCTCGAGATGAGCGCCAGGCCGGCCGCAGCCGCGTTCACGCCGCGCCCCTTGCCGATCACCATTCACGGCACTGAAGGCACGGCGATCCAGTGCTCACCCTGCTGCCTGCCCCTGCCCGGCGATCTGGTGGTCGGCCACCTGCGCGGCGGCCACGGGCTGGTGATTCACCGCACCGAATGCGATTCGGCCCGACGCCAGCGCCAAAAAGACGCCGAGCGCTGGATTGATGTCGACTGGGGCGACGACGTTCGAGGCCTGTTTCGCACGATCATCGAAGTGCAGATCCGCGAAGATCGTGGTGCGCTCGCCCGAGTCGCCGCCGAGATTGCCGCCTCGGAGGCCAATATCGTCACTGTCTCGATGGACGACGAACCCGACCGTGTGGCCACGATGCGCTTTACGCTGCAGGTGCACGATCGCCAGCACCTGGCGCGCGTCTTCCGGCAACTGCGCAAACACACCGATGCGAGCCGCATCACCCGGCTGATGACGGTGGCTCGCGCAGGCTGATGCGCCCTCGTTCGGTGCCTCAGTAGGTCACCGTCATGATTTCAAGCTCAAGCCGACCGGCTGGCGTGAGCAGCGACACCAGATCGCCTTCATGCGCCTTGATCAGCGCCTTGGCCACCGGCGACACCCAGCTGATCAAGCCATTGAGCGGATCGACTTCATCGACACCGACGATGCGCACCTTGCGCTCGATGCCATCCGACTGCAGGTAGGTCACGGTCGCGCCGAAAAAAATCTGGTCGTTGCCGCGCTGTCGGCTCGAGTCGACCACCTCTGCCCGGTCGAGTCGACGGGTCAGAAAACGGATGCGTCGATCGATCTCGCGAAGCCGTTTCTTGCCGTAGAGATAGTCGCCATTTTCGGACCTGTCACCGTTGGAAGCCGCCCACGAGACGATGCGAACCACCTCGGGCCGGTCGGTATCGAGCAGCTGCAGCAGCTCGGCCTTCATCCGGGCGTGACCCTCGGGCGTGATGTAATTGGGCGGCGCCGGACCCGAGGGTTCAGAGCCTGCCGACGGGTCGAGATCATCGTCGTCCTCATCGGTGTCTTCCTTCACGAAGGCCTTGTTCATCGCTCATTACTCATTGCTCAGTACTCATTGTCAGTACTCATTACTCAGTTCCTGAAATGCATGGCAAGCTGTCGGGCGACCGTCACCACCCGCCAGCTGTGATCGAATACCGCGGCAATGAGCCAGCGCCGCGCCATAATCTGATGATGAGTACCCCACCACCCGAACGGAAAACCGATCTGCAGCACGAGATCGATCTGATTAACGATGCCGCCAAGGCAATGGAGCGGCTTGACGAAATGTCGAATACGCCGCTGCAGATATCGGATGCCACGCGAGGCGCGCTGATCAGGGTCATCAAGCACGATCTGGCACAGATCGCCCGCAGTCTGCCGACTCCCGAGCCGCACTCGCTTGCCGAGGAAATCGCGGCATTCGCCGAGCTCGAATCACGGCTCGACGAATTGCCAAAACCCTAGTCACAGCCAATCTGCTCGCGCCCAATCGCGGGGCACCGCAACACCCTCGCACGACGCCAGGGCTCAGCCAGCCACCGCCATCTGACCGATCAGCATGGATCCGGTTCGATAGGCGCCGCGCTGCACTTCGTCAGCACCAATTGCGACGATGTCGGAAAAAATATCTTTCAGATTGCCGGCGATGGTGATCTCTTCGACCGGGTACTTGATGCGCCCGCCCTCGACCCAATAGCCGCTTGCGCCGCGCGAATAATCGCCGGTGAGGATACTGACGCCGTGACCGAGCAGTTCGGTCACGAACAGCCCGGTGCCAAGCTTTTTCAGCATCATCTTGAGGTTATCGCGCGGATCGGTATGCCGGCTGGTCAGTGACAGGCGATGCGCGCCGCCGGCATTGCCGGTGGTCTTCATGCCGAGCTTGCGTGCCGAGTAGGTCGACAAAAACCAGCCCTCGAGCACGCCACCGGTCACCACCGAGCGCGGATGCGTTGCCACGCCCTCATCATCAAACGCGCTGCTGCCGAAGGCGCCCGGCTGATGCGGGTCTTCGTTGATATCGAGATGCGGCGAGAACACTTGGGTGCCGAGTGCATCGACGAGGAAACTCGCCTTGCGATAGAGCGACCCGCCACTGGCCGCGCCCACGAAACTGCCGAGCATGCCGCAGGCAAGCGGCGCTTCGAGCAGCACCGGCACGCGCCGGGTCGAGAGCTTTTTCGCGCCCAGACGCGACAGCGCCCGCTGCGCGGCATAACGCCCGACCGCCTTGGGATCGGCCAGATCGGCAGAATGCCGGGCCATCGAATACCAGTCGTCGCGCTGCATGGCGCGCCCGCGCCGGGCGATCGGGGCAATCGAGATCGAGTGACGGCTGTACGGATATCCGCCCATGAAGCCCAGGCTGTTGGCCGAGATGAAATGGCCGTGGCTGGCCGACACGCCCGCGCCTTCGGTATTGACGATTGCAGGACTCACCGCAAACGCAGCGGCTTCCATGCGACAGGCCAGATCGATGGCTTCTTCGGCCTCGATCGCCCAGGGGTGAAAGAGCGCAAGGTCTTTCGGAGCGCGTTCGAGCGTGTCCGGGTCGGGCAGCCCGGCAAAGCGGTCTTCGCCGGTGTAGCGGGCGATTTCGTAGGCCGCCTTGACGGTCTGATTGATGGCCTCATCGCCGAAATCGCTGGTGCTGGCGTGGCCCTTTCGGTCACCGATATAGACCGAGACGCTCAAGCCCTTGTCGCGGGTCTGCTCGATGGTCTCGACCTTGCCCTTTCGCACATTGATTGACAGACCCGAGCCCTCGGAGACGTCGGTGGAGGCTGCGGTGGCACCAAGCTTTGCGGCACGCTCAAGCACCGACTGGGCGAGTTCTTCGAAACGGGCGCGGCTGTAGTCGAACATGGTGAAAGACCGGGGCAAACCGGTACGGGGCGGTAAAAAAAAGGGCGGTCAAAAATCGGCGGGAGAAAAACGACTGTCGCAGCGGTTTGCGCAGATCGACCGGCTATCATAGCGCGCCCATGAAACCGCCTCCCTACGATACCCACAGCCACGATGACCCTGAGGCAGACGACGACGATCTGCCGCTGGGCCCAAGCAAAACCCAACGCAAGCGTGAGTCCCACGAACTGCAGGCGCTTGGTGAGACCATCGTCGGCTTGCCCAAAGCGCGGCTCGACAAGCTCGCCCTGCCCGAGCCTTTGCTTGATGCGGTGATGCTCGCACGCAAGATCACCGCGCATGAGGGTCGCAGGCGCCAGATGCAGTACATCGGCAAACTCATGCGCCGGGTCGATGCCGATGCGATCCGCGCGGTGCTGGTGGTCGATGACGACCGCCATCGTGCCGAGACCGCGATCATGCATGCCGCCGAGCGCTGGCGCGATGCCCTGATCGCCGAGCCCGGCCGACTCACCGAATTCGTGGGCAAGTATCCGGTTGCGGCCTTGCGCAATCTGCATCCGATGATCCGGTCGGCGGCGACCGAAGTCTCCCGTGCGCAGCACGGACGCCACTACCGCGAACTGTTTCGCGAACTGCGCGACATCATGAGCGCGGAGCTGGGCAGCAGTGATAGCGCTGATGATGGCGCTGATAACTTCGATGATTGATTTCGATGAATGATGACGCCGATTGAGTCTGATCATTCCAGCCCCACCCGATGCCCGATTCAAGACCTGCCATCCCTCTGATGCCATGAGTGCCACCCCATCTGCCAACAATGCCGCCGCGTCACGCCCCCTGCGCATCGGCCTGGTCTCGATCTCCGACCGAGCATCGACAGGCGTCTATGCAGATGCCGGCATCCCGGCCCTGCAGGCCTGGCTCACTAGCGCGCTCACCACGCCCTTCGAGCTCGAAACCCGCCTGATTCCCGATGAGCAGGCCGACATCGAGCGCACCCTGATCGAACTGGTCGATGTCGTCGGCTGCCATCTGGTGCTGACCACCGGCGGCACCGGTCCGGCGCGCCGCGATGTCACGCCCGAGGCGACGCTGGCGGTGGCCGACAAGGAAATGCCGGGCTTTGGCGAGCAGATGCGCCAGATCAGCCTGAACTTCGTGCCGACCGCGATCCTGTCGCGACAGGTGGCGGTGATCCGGGGTGGCGCGCTCATCATCAATCTGCCCGGTCAGCCCAAGTCGATCCAGGAAACCTTGCAGGGCCTGGCAGCATCGCCGGCAAGCAATGACAAACCGGCGCGTGCGGCGGTGCCGGGCATCTTCGCCGCGGTGCCCTATTGCCTCGATCTGATCGGCGCGCCTTATGCCGAAACGAATGAGGCGGTCTGCAAGGCGTTCAGGCCAAAGTCGGCGAAGAAGGGCTGATGCTGCGTTGATCCCACCCTGGTGCCACGCTGGTGCCTCCCTAATGCCACGCTGGTGCCACGCTGGTGCCTCCCTAATGCCGCCGGCATTCGATCACGCCATCAACCCCCCGCACCGCCGCCAATGTCTGATCGAGTTGCGCGATGTCGGTCACCTCGATCGTGAACTGCATCTGCGCCACACCCGACTGGCTGCGGGTTCGCACTTCGGTGACATTGAGCCGGTCACGCGAAAACACATCGGACACGTCGCGCAGCAAGCCCTGCCGGTCGTTGGCCCGCAGGATCACATCCACCGGATAGACACGCCTCGCCGGCGAACCCCCGCCTTTTCTGCCCGATGGCGCCTGCGCCGCCGCCTGCCAGTCGCCCCAGGCGGTCTCGAGCACCCGCTCGGGTGAGCGCCGCGACATCTCGGCAAAACTGCGGCAATTGACCCGATGGACCGACACGCCGCGACCCCGGGTCACGAATCCGACGATCGGGTCGGGGGGCGCCGGACGGCAGCAGCGAGCAAGCTGCGTCATCAGAAAATCGACACCGACCACCAGCACAGGGCTGCCGCTTGAGGCAGTGCTGCGAGACGGTCGGGTCAGCCGCTGCAAGGCCTCGGCTTCGCCTTCCGGCTCGCGCACCGGCTCGGCTTCACGCACCGCTTCTTCCAGCATCCTCGGCCCGATTTCCTCGCGATTGACCGCAAGAAACAGCTCATCGGTTGAAGCGAACTTCAGTCGCCTCGCGAACTCATCCAGCGAGAGTGCGGTGCGGCCCTCACGCTGCAGCAGGCGCTCGACTCTTTCTCGACCATTGGCCAGATCGCGCTCGAGTTCGAGTGCGTT
>CANKWX010000045.1 GCA_947487165.1 Burkholderiales bacterium | reverse complement strand
ACCGAATTCAATCAGGTCGACCTCAGGCCCGATCAGATCGGCAATCTCGGCCGCGTGACGTTGCAGCAACTCGAACTCGACCCGGGTCGGATAGTACTCGGGCAACTCGCAGATCCGCTCGAACAGCACCGAGCCGGCCTCGTCATAGAACCATTTGGGCGACATCGCCCGCGGACGCTGGCGCAGCCCGTCGGTCAGGGAGCGCGCAAACTCGTTCATAGGTCGCGGGCCAGACGCAAACCCATGAACTGCCAGCGCGAGGCCGGCGCGAAAAAATTGCGGTAGGTCGGCCGGTGGTGGCCGGGCGGTGTAGCCAGGCTGCTGCCACGCAAGACGATCTGCCCCACCATGAACTTGCCGTTGTACTCGCCCACCGCACCCGCAGGCGGGCGAAACCGCGGATAGGGGTCATAGGACGAGCGTGTCCACTGCCAGAGTTCGCCGAAAGCCTGCTCGGGGCCTTTCTCCCCGGAAACAGCCGCCTCCCACTCGAATTCGGTCGGCAGGCGTGCCTGCGCCCATTCGGCGAAAGCCACCGACTCATGAAAACTCAGATGCCGCACCGGCTGGTCGGCCGTTCTGGCATGCGCGCCATACAGGCTGAATTCACGCTGATCGTCGAGCCAGTAGAGCGGTGCCCGCCAGCCCTGCGACTGCACCAGCGCCCAGCCCTCCGACAACCAAAGTGACGGTGTCTGATAACCGCGGTCGTCGATGAAGGCCTGATACTCGGCATTGGTCACCAGCCGGTTTGCCAGCGAATACGGCTGCAACAACACTCGGTGGGCGGGCGTTTCATTGTCAAACCGAAAGCCCGGGCCGCGGTGACCGACCTCGGCCTGAGCCGCGTCGTAATCGTGCCAACCACTGGCAACAGGCTGCACCGGGGGCGGCGCGCCCTCACGCACCGCAGGCAGCATCGGATTGCAGGACATCAGATGCAGGATGTCAGTGAGCATGAGCTCCTGGTGCTGCTGTTCGTGATTCAGGCCGAGCTCGATGAGCGGCAAAATCGACGACTCGCCGCTTGCGTCGATCGTCTCGAGAAACGCTTGCATCGCCTCGTCGACGGCCGCCCGATAGGCGTGGATTCGCCCGATGTCGGGACGTGTCAGCAGTCCGCGCTGCGGCCTTGGATAGCGGGGCCCGAGCGCTTCGTAGTAAGAGTTGAAGAGCATCGGAAACTGCTCATCAAACAGCTGATATCCGGGCACATGCGCGCGCAGCAGGAGGGTCTCAAAAAACCAGGTGGTGTGCGCCAGATGCCATTTGACAGGACTGGCATCGGCCATCGACTGGACGCACTGGTCTTCCGGCGAGAGCGACGCGGCAAGCGCGAGCGAGTGACTGCGAACCGCGCGGTATCGCGGCCCGAGCCCGGAGACCTTCGATTCGATCATCGGCGCTCAGTCAGCCACAACCTTGACGCCCTTCCAGAAGGCGACCCTGCCTTTGATCTCACGCGCAGCCTCCTTGGGCTCGGCGTAATACCAGACCGCGTCGGGGTTGGATTCGCCTTCGACCGTCAGGGTGTAGT
This sequence comes from Burkholderiales bacterium, assembly GCA_947487165.1. GTDB lineage: Bacteria > Pseudomonadota > Gammaproteobacteria > Burkholderiales > Burkholderiaceae_E > UBA4615. The sequence continues at coordinate 26,294 of CANKWX010000045.1, read as the reverse complement.
AGTTCGCCAGGCCCTTCCAGCCGCAGGTGGTCTGCGTGCTGCTTGGGGAGATCAGATCCTGACGCAGCGAGTGCGAGGGAAAATAGTGATTGCCTTCGACCACCACGGTGTCGTCACTCTGAGCAATCACAGTGCCTTTCCAGACGGCTTTCATCGATCAGTGCTCCTTCGAACGAACATTAACAAGCGGACATTGCAATGGGCTGAAGCAACCCGCTGAACCAACCCACTGAGCCAACTCACTGAGCCAACTCACTGAGCCAACTCACTGAGGCGATTCGTTGAAACGGGCCAGCCGCAGCCTACCCTATCCGCCCCACCCTCTGGCTGCCATCGAAAAGCCCCGACGACATCAGTCGGACTCCTGGCGGTGCTCCGACTGAAGCAAGCGACCAGCCTGTTATCCTCAGATCGAATCATGTCAGCCATCTCTCAGCCCGTACTACCGCAAAAAGCCCCTCGCGCACCCGCCATGGGCTTCATCATGCTCACGGTCCTGATCGACATGATCTCGATCGGCATCATCGTGCCGGTCCTGCCGGGTTTCATCGGCAGTTTCACCGACAGTCCGACCGACCAGGCCTACTGGCTGGGTATCGTGGCGTTTGCCTTCGGTGCCGCCAACTTTTTCGGCGCACCGATTCTCGGCGCGCTGTCGGACCGCTTCGGCCGCAGGCCGGTGCTGCTGCTGGGCTTTTGCGGACTGGCCCTGAATTTTTTCGCTACCGCACTTGCCACCTCGATCGGCATGCTGATCGCAGCACGCCTGGTGGGCGGACTGATGCAGGCCAATGCCGCCATCGCCAATGCCTATGTCGCCGACATCACGCCGCCCGAGCAGCGCGCCAAGCGCTTCGGCATGCTTGGGGCGATGTTTGGTATCGGCTTCATTCTCGGACCGATTATCGGCGGCCTTCTGGGCGCGATCAGCATCCAGCTGCCGTTTTATGCCGCAGGTACGCTCGCTTTGCTGAACCTGCTCTATGGCTTTTTCGTGCTGCCCGAATCGCTGCCACCCGAGCGGCGCCGTGCGCTGTCGTGGTCGGCCGCCAATCCGATTCGCTCGCTCAGAGAACTGGCCCGCCTCAAGGGTGTCGGATCGCTGATGGGTGCAATCGCCCTGACCGGCCTGGCGCAATTCGTGATGTACACCATCTGGGTGCTCTACAACACCCTCAAATTCGGCTGGGACACCGAGCACAACGGCTGGTCGCTCGCCGCTGTCGGTGTGATGGCGGTGATCGTGCAGGGGGCATTGCTCGGGCGGCTGCTCAAGCACTTCAGCGCGCCGCGACTGGCTGTTCTCGGGATGGTGTCGCAAACCCTGGCCTATGCCCTGTACGGCCTGGCTTCGCAAGGCTGGATGATGTATGTGGTCATCGCCGCCAATATCTTCGGGTTGACGGTCACCGCCTCGATTCAAAGCATCGTGAGTCAGGCCGCAAGCGAGCGTAATCAGGGCCAGACCATGGGCTCGGTCAGTTCGCTCAACAGCCTGATGGCGGTGGTCGCGCCGATCCTGGGAGCACCGATCCTGGCAGGCGTGACCCATCTGGCCACCACCGACTGGCGCATGGGCGCGCCCTTTTTTGTGTGCGCTGTGTTGCAGGCCGGCGCGCTGATCCTGGCCATCAACCACTTTCGCCGCGCTGCCGTCTGACGCTGCCGTCTGAGCTTGCCAACGGACCTTCAGTGGTGCTGCCCGGTACGGGCCATCCCGCTCCCGGCAAGCCCGACATGGCCTGGTGCATTGCCTGCGTGTCCGTTGCCTCGAAGTCCGTTGCCTGCCGGATCGCCATCGCTCGGCGCATCGATTCCGTTGCCGACCATCTGATCGGGCCTGACCCAGCGGTCGAAATCCTCGGCATCCACCTTCAGGGCGATCGCTGCGTCGCGAAGCGTGACCCCCTCGACATGCGCACGCCGCGCAATCTCCGCCGCACGGTCATAGCCGATATGCGGCGACAGCGCCGTCACCAGCATCAGCGAGCGCGACAGCAGCTCGCGGATACGCACCTCATCGGCCTCAATACCGCGCACGCAATGCGCCTCAAAACTGCGCATTGAATCGGCGAGCAGCCGGATGCTCTGCAAAAACGCATGGGCGATCAGCGGTCGGCTCACATTAAGCTCGAAGTTGCCGCTGCCACCGGCCAGCGATATCGCCACATCGTTGGCCATCACCTGACAGCAGACCATCATCAGCGCTTCGCACTGGGTCGGATTGACCTTGCCCGGCATGATCGAGCTGCCAGGCTCGTTCTCAGGAATCCTGATCTCGCCGATGCCCGATCGCGGCCCGGACGCCAGCCACCGGATGTCATTGGCAATCTTGTGCAAGGCCACCGCCAGTACCTTCAGGCTGGCATGCGCTGCCACGATCGCATCGCAGGCTGCGAGTGCCGCGAACTTGTTCGGAGCGCTCACAAAAGGCATTGCATGCGACTGCGACAGCACCTCGGACACCAGCTCGCCAAAGCCCGGTGGCGTATTCAGACCGGTGCCTACCGCGGTGCCGCCGATCGCCAGCGGGTACAGGCAGGGCAGACATGCCGTCATGACGCTTCGGGCCTGCGACAGCTGCGCCACATAGCCCGAAAACTCCTGGCCGAGCGTGAGCGGCGTGGCGTCCTGCAAATGGGTGCGGCCGATCTTGACGATGCCGGCGAACGCAATCTGCCGCTCGCGCAGGCTGTCATGAAGCGCAACCAGTGCGGGCAGCAGCGATTGCGTCATGCCCAGCGCGCCGGCCAGATGCATCGCAGTCGGAATGACATCGTTGGAGGACTGCCCCAGGTTCACATCGTCATTCGGATGCACACGACGACCCTCTCCGCGCGAGCCGCCGAGCAACTCGGAGGCGCGGTTGGCCAGCACCTCGTTCAGGTTCATGTTGGTCTGGGTGCCCGAACCGCTTTGCCAGACCGCGAGCATGAACTCGTGAGCATGCTCGCCCGCCAGAATCTCATCGGCGGCCGCGACAATGGCCAGCGCCTTGTCATGAGGCAGGCGCCCAAGGCGGGCATTGACCTGCGCGCACGCGCGCTTGACCTCGGCCACCGCGCGAATCAGCTCCGGGGCAATCCGCTCGGTCGAAATCGCGAAATGCTCGAGCGCCCGCTGGGTCTGCGCGCCCCACAGTCGTCCCTGGGCCACGCTGATCGCGCCAAATGAATCTGCCTCGCTGCGCACCTGGGTCATCGCTTGCTCCCGCTGGCCCGCACGAGATGGCGGCCCGATAAACGACGAAGCCAGACTCGTGCCCGGACTTGCGACATGTTCTCGCTGACCGAGGTCGGCCTCATTCGCAAAAAAAGCAAAGGCGACGGTATAGTCGAGCAGCGTGCCTGGACTCGCACCTGCACGGACAACCCACCAGGAGATTTCTCATGGCTTATGCCAACGGCCGGCTGATTCACGACGCTGACAGCCATCTGATGGAGCAGGGTGATTGCCTTGACCCCTACTTCGAGGCGCGCTTGCTCAAGCGGTATCGCGAATTGCCGGCGATGGCGGCCAAGGCCGAATCGCATCGCAGCGGCGACGAAGGCCGCAGATTGCAAAACGATGCGCAGTTCAGAGCCGGTATTGATGCCAATGTGCTGCTGCGCAAAAACTACGAAGCACACGGATCCTTCATCGCAAAAGACCGGCCCCATGCCCTCGATTTATTGGGCTTTGCCAGCCAACTGGTCTTTACTACCTACTGCCTTGGCAACTTCGGTCTCGATCAGTCGGACGACCTCGAGCTCTGCTATGCCGCAGCCAGCGCCCACAATCGGATGATGACCGACTTCTGTTCGGTCGATGCGCGCCTGCTGGCGACCGCCTATGTGCCGCTGGAAGACTTCGAGCGCAGCAAGACCGTGGCCGCACAGGCCATCAGGCTGGGCGCACGCGCACTGATGATTCCGTCGGTCTGCCCGCGCAAGCATTCGCCAAGCCATGTCGCGCTCGACCCGATCTGGGCGATGGCGCAGGAAGCCGGTATTCCGATCCTCTTTCATGTCGGCGGCGAAGAAAAACTCAATCCGGTCTACAAGGAAAACGGGCTGCCCCCGGTGCCCGACTTTCATGGCGGCGACGACAACTTCACCTCGGTCAGTTACATGCCGATCCCGGCCTCGGCGATGCAGACGCTGGCAACGCTGATCTTTGACGGCGTCTTCGATCGTTTCGAAAACCTGAAATGGGGCGCCATCGAGCTGGGTGCAGCCTGGGTTCCAGGCTGGATGCGCTCGATGGATTCGGCCGCGCATGCCTTCTCGAGAAACGAAGAGCGACTGCGAAAGCTCTCAGCCAAGCCCTCCGAAATCGTGCAGCGCCAGCTTCGTGTGACGCCCTACCCTCACGAAGACGCGGCCTGGATCATTCGCAACGCGGGCGAGTCGGTCTGCCTGTTTTCATCCGACTACCCGCATGTCGAAGGCGGACGCAACCCGCTCAAGCGTTTCGACGAGTCGCTGTCGGGCTGCACGCCCAGCGAGGTCCGGCGGTTCTACATCGACAATTTCATCGACATGATGGGCGAAGGCCTTGCGCCGGCGCTGCGTTACCCGGCGCATCTGAAGGCGGCTTAGGAAAGCAGGCTCAGGAAGCAGACTTGAGATTGCGCCCGAAGAGCGAAAACAGCCTCACCCAATGGCGCTCGGCACTCGGCTTGTCGTAAATGCCCTCGCGCTGGGGAAACGCAAAGCCGTGATGGGCGCCCGGATACCACTCGAGCCGGTAAGGTGTGCCGGCCTTTTTGAGCGCGGCCTCGAGGGTCTCGATGTCGGCCTTGGGCGCCCACTTGTCGATTTCGGCGCAGGCAAAGTAACTGTCGCATTTCACTTTCTCGACCAGCCGGTGCGGTGAGTCGGGGCGCTCGTTGACCATGTTCGCGCCATAGATGGACGCGATGCAGGCGATTCGGGGATAGGCCGCCGCCACACCCACCACGAAGGGCCCGCTCATGCAGTAACCCACGGCGCCGATGCGCGAGGCATCGGCCGCGGGCAGCGCATCGACATAGTTGAACAAGGCCTGGGTATCGCTCACGATCATCGAAATCGAGAGTTTGCCCATCAGATCGAACATGTGTTTCATGCCGGCGTCATCGCGAACCATCGTGAACTCGCGGGTGGCACGGTAATAGAGGTTGGGCAGGACCACGCAATAGCCGACGGCCGCAATACGACGGGCCATATCGTGAAGCTCTTCGCGCTTGCCAGGGGCGTCCATGTAAAAGAGCACGACCGGATGCGGGCCGCCTTCGTCGGGATAGACAACAAAGGTGTTCATCGCGCCATCGGGCGTTGCGATATCAATGTGATGTTCAATCATTGCGAGGTCTCCTGGATGGTGCTTACTTGCGGGTAAAAGTACACTGCTCAGTTAAGTACTCAGGTTCGACCATAACAAATCAGGAGACCAGCGTGACCCAAAGCCAGATTGATACCGGCACATCCGACCTGCTCGCAAGCCTCGACGCCGGTGTGCTCACCCTGACGCTCAACCGCCCCGATGCACGCAACGCGATGTCGCGCGCCATGACCCAGGCCCTGGCCGATCAGCTCGCCGCGGCCGAGCTCGACCCGGCGGTGCGCTGCATCGTGCTGACCGGCGCCGGCAAGGGCTTTTGCGCCGGCGGCGATGTCAAGGGCATGGCCGCCAGCGGCGACGGCACCGTCGGTAACAACACCATCGACGGCGCGATCCATCGCCAGCGCATCAATCAGCGTGCCACCGCCGGCAAGCTCTTCAAGATGCCCAAGCCCACGATCGCCGCACTGCCCGGCCCGGCCGCGGGTGCCGGCCTGTCGCTGGCGATGGCCTGCGACCTGCGGATCATGTCGAGCACCGCGATCATGACGACCGCCTTTGCCAAGGTGGGATTCTCGGGCGATTACGGCGGCACCTATTTCATGACCCAGCTGGTCGGCGCGGCCAAGGCGCGCGAGCTCTATTTCCTGTCGGATCGCGTGAGCGCCGAAGAGGCCCTGCGCATCGGTCTGGCCAACTGGGTCTGCGAGCCCGATCAGCTCGCCGCCAAAACCCGTGAAATCGCACTGCGCCTGGCCACCGGCGCCACGGTGGCCTATCGCTACATGAAAGAAAACCTCAATCGCGCGATGAACGGCGAGGTGGATGACTGCCTCGATCTGGAGGCGACCCATCACGTCCATTGCGGACAGACGCAGGACCATCGCGATGCGACCAAGGCCTTCGTCGAAAAGCGCGAACCGGTTTTCCACGGCCGATAAGCCCTGCCTGCCCCGCATCCCGCACCACACCCAGCTCTCCGTTTCGGTCATCGCCTTCATGAATCCTTCGACCCGCAATGACGCCCTGGCGCTGCTGACCGCGCCAGGTCAAGTCTTCGAGCTCCAGACCCTGCCGATCAATGGTCGGCCGCTTCGCGTGTTCACCAACGCACCGTCATCGCTGCGCGAGCTGTATCTGCAGACCGCAAGTGACCTGCCCTTTCTGATCTATGAAGACGAGCGATTGAGCTTTCGTGAGGCATGGCAGGCCGCCGCGCGGATCGCGCATGTGCTGGCCCACGGCTACGGCGTGAGCAAAGGCGATCGGGTCGCGGTTGCGATGCGCAACTATCCCGAGTGGATCCTGAGCTTTACCGCTGCCACTTCGCTCGGTGCGATCGCGGTCGCGATGAACGCCTGGTGGCAGCCCGATGAAATGGCCTACGGCCTCGCCGACAGCGGCGCGAAAGTCCTGCTGGCCGATCAGGAGCGTCTCGATCGATTCGCGCAATGCGAGCCTGGCCTGACCACCAGGGCCATTGCGGTACGGCCCACGCGCGATAACCCGGGCATTGCCGTGCTCAGCGATCTGACCGCAGCAGTGGGGGATGTCCCAATGCCGCAGGCCGACATCGCGCCGGATGATGACGCCACTATCCTCTACACCTCCGGCTCAACCGGGCATCCCAAGGGCGTGGTGTCGACCCATCGCAATGTGCTGTCGGCGCTGCTCTCGTGGGAGCTTGATGGACAAGCCGCGGTGCTGCAAAGCGGCGTCGAGCCGGTGCCGCCGGCCACGCAGCCCGGAACATTAATGGCGGTGCCGCTCTTTCATGCAACCGGCTCGCATGCTGCCTATCTCAGCTCCTATCGCAGCCAGCGCAAGGTGGTCTGCATGTACAAATGGGATCCGCAAGCCGCAGCGGCGCTGATCGAGCGCGAGCGAATCACCTCGGTGGTCGGCCCGGCGGCGGTTACCGGCGATCTGGTCAGAGAGGCCCTGCGCACCGGTCACGACCTGAGCTCGCTGCTGTCGGTGGGTGGAGGCGGCGCGCCGCGCGCACCCGAGCAGGTCAAGCAGATCGAAGCGGTCTTCAAGCAGGCGCTGCCGGCCACCGGCTGGGGCATGACCGAGACCAATGCCATCGGCACCGGCATCGGCGGGCTCGATTACCTTGAGCATCCGGCCAGCTCGGGTCGCTGCTCGGCGGTGATGGAGCTCAAGGTGGTCGATGAGGATGGCCGCAGCTTGCCCGCCGGTGAGCGCGGCGAGCTGCTGGTGCGCGGCACGGCGCTCTTTCGCGAGTACTGGAATCGGCCGGACGTCAACGCAAAGATCTTCGAAGACGGCTGGTTTCGAACCGGAGATGTAGCCTTCCTCGACCCGGAGGGCTACCTCTATATTGTCGATCGCATCAAGGACCTGATCATCCGGGGCGGCGAGAACATCGGCTGCGGTCAGGTCGAAGCCGCGCTGGTGATGCACCCCGACGTCCATGAGGCCGCGGTGTATGCCGTGCCGGACGAGCGTCTGGGCGAAGAGGTCGGCGCTACCGTCTATGGCAGCCCCACACTCGACATCGCCTCAGTGCGCAGCTTTTTGCTGCAGCACCTGGCCAAGTTCGAAGTGCCGCGCTATATCCGGGTAGTCGATGCGCCCCTGCCCCGGATTGCCTCGGGCAAGATCCTCAAGCGACAGCTGCGCGATGAAGCGATTGCCTCGCCGGGCAGCCACCATGATGCCCAGGCGCAGGCCTGACCATCTCACCCACACACCTTGACCGATGACCACTGCTTCCAATGACTCACCCGCGATCGCGAGCGACCAGCCGCCGGGCTATGACACTCGGGCTGTCGAAGCCTGGATCACCCGCCATGTCGAAGGGCTGACACCACCACTCACCTGGACACGCCTGACCGGCGGACACTCCAACCTGACTTTTCTGATCGAAGATGCAGGAGGCAATCGGGCGGTGATCCGGCGTCCGCCGCTTGGCGAACTGCTCCCCAAGGCGCACGACATGGGCCGCGAATGGGCGCTGATCAAGGCACTCGGCCCGACCGCCGTGCCGGTGCCAAAAGCGCTTGGCTTTTGCGAAGACACCTCGGTCACCGGTGCGGCCTTCTACCTGATGAGCGTGATCGACGGCCAACCGCTTTACACCGTTCAGGACACCCTGCGTCTTGCACCGCAGGACAAGCGCGAGCAGATCGCCCATTCCTTCGTCGATGTGCTGGCCGATCTGCATTCGATCGAGCCGGACGCGGTCGGTCTGGGCGATCTTGGCAAGAAGGACGACTACATCGGCCGTCAATTGAAGGCCTGGTACCGGTCCTGGAATGCCTCGATCGGGCCGGCATCGCTTGATGATCCGCGCGCTCATTCGCTGCACGATTTTCTGCAGGCCAATGTGCCCGAGCAGGGGCCGGCGCGCGTCGTGCATGGCGACTATGGCCTGCACAACTGCCTGATCGGGCCGCAGTGCACGGTGGCCGCGGTGGTCGACTGGGAGATCTCCACCCTCGGCGATCCGCTGGCTGACCTGGCCTATGCCCTGAACTGGTTTCCTGACCCAAGCGATACCGAGCCCTGGGTCGGCGCCGATTCGCCGACCACGGTGCCGGGCTTTCCCGGCCGACTTGCGCTGGCGCGACGCTATGGCGAGCGCACCGGGCGCGATCTGTCAAAGCTCGATTACTACGTCGCCTTCAACCGCTGGAAGACCGCCGCGATCGTGCATGGCGTGTATGCCCGGTATATGGAAGGCAAAAAAAGCAGCGAAGGCATCGATCTGGAAAACATGCGCTCGCGCATCCTGCTGGCGCTGACGCAATCCGAGCAGGCCCTCGAGCGCCTGACGAATGCCTGACTGACTGACGACACCACCACTGGAGACCCCCATGAAGACCGAGTTCTGCATCGTTGAAAAAGCCGATCACATCATGACCGTTCGCCTCAATCGGCCCGACCGGATGAACGCCATGCATCCGCCAGGCAATATCGAGCTCGGCCATGTCTTTGATGAGTTCGCCGCCGACGACGACCTGTGGGTCGCGATCATCACCGGCGAAGGCAGAGGCTTCAGCGCCGGCAACGATCTGCGCTATCAGGCCGAGGGCGGCGAGCGCCCGCCGATGCCGCGCGGCTTCGGTGGCCTGACCTCGCGCTTTGATCTGACCAAGCCGGTCATTGCCGCGGTCAATGGCGTGGCGATGGGTGGCGGCTTCGAAATTGCGCTGGCCTGCGACCTGATCATCGCCTCCGAGAAGGCAATGTTCGCGCTGCCCGAGCCCAAGGTGGGTCTTGCCGCACTGGCCGGCGGCCTGAATCGCCTGCCGCGACAGATCGGCTCCAAGCGCGCGCTCGGCATGATCCTGACCGGACGCCATGTGCCGGCCCAGGAAGGCTTCGAGCTTGGTTTCGTCAATGAAGTCGTGCCGCACGAACAACTGATGGCGCGTGCGCTCGACTGGGCCAAGCAGATCCTCGCCTGCTCGCCGCTGTCGATCCGGGCCAGCAAGGATGTGGTCTATCGCAGCCTCGATACCGCCTCGCTGGAGGACGCGATGGCCGCGACTTACGACTCGGTGCTCAAGCTGCGGGCCAGCGAAGACTTCGTCGAAGGCCCGAAGGCCTTTGCCGAAAAGCGTGCGCCCAACTGGAAAGGCCGCTGACATCCATGAAGCTGATCAGCGCCACGCCCAGCCCCTATGCCCGCAAAGTCCGAATTCAGCTGATTGAAAAGGGCATTCCCTTCGAGCTGGTGACCGAGGTGCCCTGGAACAGCGACACCACGGTGCCGCAGTACAACCCGCTTGAAAAGGTCCCGGTGCTGCTGCTGGACGATGGTCGGGCGGTTTATGAATCGGCCTTCATCCTCGAATGGATCGAGCGTACGCATCCGCAGCCGCCGCTGATGCCGGCTGACGACGCCGGCTATCTCGAGGCACGCCGGTTCATGGTGCTGGCCGACGGCATCTGCGATGCCGCGCTGCTGCTGTTCTTCGAGCGGCTTCGCGAGCCCGCCCATCAGAGCCAGCCCTGGATGGCGCGGCAGCTGCGCAAGGTCGAGGGCGCACTCGCCGCGCTCGAGCGCGATATCGGGGAGCGTGCGTTCGCGGTCGGCAGTCAGCTCACCCTGGCCGACATCTCGGTGGCAGCGCCACTCGGATGGCTGAAAGTTCGCGCCCCGGACCTCGACTGGCCGCGGCGGTTTCCCGGTATCGCGGCTTACTACGAACGACTGTCGCAGCGCGAGTCGTTCAAGGCCACCGTGCCCTACGCCCAGGTACTTCGCGACAAGGTGGTCTGAACAAGTCGCCCCGACCAGGCAACATCCGCCGGTCGCAGGCGCCCAGTTCGGCTGGTGTACCCTTCAGGCAAACCAATTCCGGGGAGACACCATGAACAGCGACATGAATCTGGCCGAGCGCGAAAAGGTCTGGGCGATGCCGATCGACCAGATCGATGTCAGCAAGGGCTATCTTTTCGAGCAGGACATCGTCGAGCTCTACTTCCAGCGGCTGCGCAAGGAAGATCCGGTGCATCGGTCGTTCAGCAAGCGCTATGGCCACTACTGGTCGGTCACCAGCTACCGCGACATCATGGCGGTGGATACCAACCATGCGAGCTTCTCATCGGAGTCGGGCCTGGGCGGCATTGCGCTCGCCGAACGCCCGCCCTCGGAGGCTTACCCGAGCTTCATCGCGATGGACCCGCCGCGACACGACGAACAGCGCAAGACGGTGAGCCCGATCGTGGCGCCGGGCAATCTCGCGATGCTCGAATCAACCATCCGCAGCCGCGCCGCCCACATCCTCGATTCGCTTCCGATCGGAGAGGAATTCGACTGGGTGCAGAAGGTCTCGATCGAGCTCACCACCCAGATGCTGGCCACGCTTTTCGACTTTCCCTTCGAAGACCGGCACCTGCTGACCTGGTGGTCCGACATGACCACCGGCGACCCGGACGGCAACGGCGCAGTCACCTCCTGGGAGATGCGGCTGGAAGAACTCGGCAAGTGCCAGGACTACTTCACGCGCCTCTGGAACGAGCGGGTAAATGCTGCGCCCGGCAACGACCTGATCTCGATGCTGGCGCACTCACCGGCCACGCGCAACATGTCGAAGTCGGAGTTCCTGGGCAATCTGCTGCTGCTGATCGTGGGCGGCAACGACACCACCCGCAATTCGATTACCGGCGGCCTGCTGGCGCTCAACCGGCATCCTGAGCAATTCGAGAAGCTGCGCCGCAACCCCTCGCTGGTTGAGACCCTGGTGCCTGAGATCATCCGCTGGCAGACGCCGCTTGCCCACATGCGTCGCACCGCGGTCAAGGACACCGAAGTCGGCGGCAAGCTCATCCGCGAAGGCGACAAGGTGGTGATGTGGTATCTCTCGGGCAACCGCGATGAGACCGCCATCGAGCGGGCCGACGAGTTCATCATCGACCGGGCGCGTCCGCGCCAGCACTTGTCGTTTGGCTTCGGGATTCACCGCTGCGTCGGCAACCGCCTGGCCGAGCTTCAGCTCAAAGTGCTGTGGGAGGAGATCCTCAAGCGCTTCGATCAGATCGATGTCACTGGCGAGCCGGTGCGCACGAAATCGAATTTCGTGCACGGCTTTATGAGCATGCCGGTCAGGATTTCGGCGCGGGCTGCGTCGAGGTAAGCAGACTCGGCATGGCGGCCGCACGCTTTTGCAGCCACCAGCCGCCTGCAGGCGGGATGATCGAAAAGTCGGTATCCACGCCCATCTTGCGGGCCGCATCAAGCGCCCAGTTGGGGTTGTAAAGCATCTCGCGGCCGATGGCGATCAGGTCGGCCCGGCCTTCCTGCAGGATGGCCTCGGCATGCTCGTGATGCACGATCAAGCCCACCGCCATGGTCTGGATGCCGGCCTGCTCGCGCAAGGTCTGGGCAAAGGGCACCTGATAGCCATAGCCGATCGGCGCGCTGCTGACCGGGCGTGCGAGGATGCCGCCGGCACTGCAGTCGATCACGTCGACGCCAACCGCCTTGAGCTCGCGGGCAAGCACCACGCTGTCGGCCGGGCTCCAGCCGGCATCGTCGTCAACCGACAGGCGCATGAAAACCGGCAGGTCGGCCGGCCAGTTGGCGCGCACGCTCTCGGCGACTTCAATCGCAAAGCGCCGGCGGTTGGCCGGGCTGCCGCCGTACTGGTCGGTGCGCTGATTGGCTTGCGGTGACAGAAACTCGTGAACCAGAAAGCCGTGTGCGCCATGAATCTCGACGGTATCGAATCCGGCGGCTCGGGCCCGCGCTGCCGCACGCCCGAAGGATTGCGCCACCTCGCCGACTTCGGTGGTAGTGAGAGCCCGCGGCACCGGCGCATTGGCATCGGCCGGCAGGGCGCTTGGCGCCACCAGCTCCCAGGCGTCCCAGTCGTTGGCCACGCCAGCGGCGCTGGACAATTCGGCAAACCCCGCCTCGGTCAGGGGCTTGCCGCCCTCCCAGGGCCGGCTGGTGCGGGCCTTGCGACCCGAGTGTCCGAGCTGGATGCCGGCTTTGGTGCCGCAGCCATGAATGAAATCGACGATCCGCTTGAAATGCGGCACGAAGGCGTCGTCCCACAGGCCGAGATCGCCCACCGTACCGCAGCCGCGCCGCTCGACCTTGGTCGACTCCATCATCACCAGACCGACACCGCCGGCTGCATAGCGACCGGCATTCATCAGATGCCAGTCGGTCGGAAAACCGCCGATCGCTGCGTACTGATGCATCGGCGCGACGACCACGCGATTGCGCAGCGTCAGGCCGCGCAGGGACATTGGGGTAAACAGCAGCGGGGCGGTCATTGACGGGCGCCTCAGAGGGTCTGTGCGACCGCGCGCTTGGCGAGCACGGTGATGAGATGGGCGCGATAGGCCGCGCTGGCGTGAATATCGGAGTTAAGACCGGCTGGCGGAATTGCCACGCCCTCGCATGCCGACGGTGACCACTGCTTCTCAAGGGCCGCCTCAAGCGCCTTGGCACGAAAGGCGAAGTGCCCGGCACCGGTCACGGCAACCCGCACGCCGGCAGGCCCTTTGCTCACGAACACACCCACCATCGAGAAGCGCGAGGCCGGCTGCTTGAACTTCATCCAGGCGGCCTTCTCGGGGATCGGGAAGATCACCTCGGTGATCAGCTCGCCCGGCTCAAGCGCGGTCTCATACAAGCCCTTGAAAAAGTCGTCTGCCGCGATCGCGCGCCGGTCGGTCTTGACGCTTGCGCCCAAGCCGAGCACACCAGCCGGATAGCAGGCGGCCGGATCATTCAGACCGAGGCTGCCACCGAGCGTGCCGCGGGCGCGCACCGCACTGTCGCCGATGTTGTCGGCAAGCATGGCCAGCGCCGGGATCAGTCGGATGACGTCTGCATTGGCAGCGACCGTGGCGTGAGTGGTCATGGCACCAATGTGCAGGGCTGGGGTACCAGCACCGGGAGCGCTGGTGCAGATGCCTTTGATCTGCGCGATCTTGGCGAGTGCGATCAGATCGGTCGGCATCGACAGGCCGGTTTTCATGGCCGGCAGCAGTGACTGGCCACCGGCAAGAAAGCGACCATCGTCGCCGGCACCAATCGCCTTGATCGCATCGGCAACCGATGCAGGGCTGTGAAAGTCGAAGTTGTTCATGGTGTCGATCTCGAGGAAAGGGTTCAGCGCTTGGCAGCCAGGGCTTGCCAGACTTTCTCGGCAGTCAGCGGCATCTGCATCGTCAGCGCGGCCTCGGGTGAGCCATGGCGCCAGACCGCATCGACCACCGCATTGACCACCGCAGGGGTGGCGCCGATCGTGCCGAGCTCGCCCACACCCTTGACGCCAAGCGGGTTGGTCTTGCAGGGCACCGACTGATCGAGGCGCGTCTTGAAGCTGCGGACCATATCGACCCGCGGCAGGGCATAGTCGCTCAGCGATCCGGTGATCAGCTGGCCGGAGTGGCGGTCGTAGACCACCTCTTCGCACAGCGCCTGACCGATGCCCTGAATCGCGCCGCCATCGAGCTGTCCGACCACGATCATCGGATTGACGACCCGGCCGACATCGTTGACCGATGCATAGGCGCTGACCTCAACCTCGCCGGTCTCGGGGTCGACTTCGACCTCGCAGATGTGGCAGCCATTAGGCCAGCTCGGGCCATCAACCTTGGTGGTCGAATCGACGAAGACCTGATGGGCGGGCTGACGCGCAGCCAGATCAAACAGGCCGATACTGCGATCGGTACCGACCACCTTGAACGACCCTTCGCGGTATTCGATGTCGGAGGGTGCCACCTCGAGCGCGTCGCCGGCCAGCTGCGTGGCCAGGTCGACGGTCTTTTTCGAGGCGACTTCAACCGCCGAACCGGCAGTAAAGAGCGAGCGCGATCCGGCGCTGCCGAATCCCACGCCGCGGTCGGTATCACCCTGGATGATGCGGACCTTGTCGATCGGCACACCGAAGGTGTCGACCGCAAGCTGCGCATAGCAGGTGGCAATACCCTGCCCCATCGCCTGGGTCGAGGTGAAGATTTCGATGTAACCGTCACCGGCCACTTTAACCGTGACCCGCTCCTCGAAGGCATTACCGCTGGTCCACTCGAGGAAGGACGCGATGCCGCGACCGCGCAGCTTGCCGCGCGCCCTGGACTCGGCCAGCCGGGCATCGAAGCCCGCCCAGTCGGCGAGCTCGACCGCCTGCGTCGTCATCTTTTCGAAAGCGCCGGTGTCGTAGGTCTGGCCCATCGGATTTTTGAAGGGCATCTGGTCGGGGCGGATCATATTGCGCCGGCGCAGATCAGCCTGATCGATGCCCATGCGACGGGCTGCCGCATCCATCAGACGCTCGACGATGTAGATCGCCTCAGGACGACCGGCACCCCGGTAGGCACCGGTGGGCGCGGTATTGGTCAGCACCGCGCGCAGGCGGAAGTCGATGACGGGGATGTCGTAGATGCTGGTGGTGACCCAGGGGCCGATCAGCAGTTGAATGGCGACACCGGTGGGCGTGGCATAGGCGCCGACATTGGCATGCGAGCTGACACGGAACCCAAGCACCTTGCCCTGCGCATCAAGCGCGAGCGAGGCATTGCTGAGGAGATCGCGGCCGTGCGTGGTCGCCAGAAACTCGTCGCTGCGATCGGCGGTCCACTTGACCGGCTGACCCAGCTTGAGCGCGCACCAGGCCACGACCGCATCCTCGGGATAGAGGCCGGTTTTCATGCCGAAGCCGCCGCCGACATCGCCGACCACGACCCGCACCTTGTCCTGCGGGATACCAAGGATGACATCGCACAGCGTGGCGCGGGCGCCCGATGGCATCTGGGTGGACATGCGCATCGTGAGACGGCCGGTCTGGGCGTCGGGTACGGCCAGCACGGCGCGCGGCTCCATCGGATTGGCAACCAGGCGCTGATTGACCAGATCGAGCGTGACCACATGGGCGGCAGCCGCGAACGCGGCATCGCAGGCCGCGACATTGCCATACAGGGTTTCGTTGCAGACATTGCCGGTGGCCTGCGGCCAGACCAGTGCCGCCCCGGGTTCGATCGCGGCGTCGGTGGCGACCACCATCGGCAGCTCTTCGTAGTCGACCATGACCGCATCGCGCGCGGCGTAGGCCTCGTCGCGGCTTTTCGCGACGATGGCGGCAACCGCCTCGCCAACGAAACGCGCGGTGCCATCAGCCAGGCACAGTCGCGGCGGCGAAGCATGGGGCTCACCGCCCGGGCGCTTGAAGCCCGCCGCGTTCGGAAAGGGCTTGACGCCGGCAGCGGTCAGATCGGCACCGGTAACGACCGAGACCACGCCCGGCATCGCCATGGCCGCCGAGGCATCGATTGAAACAATGCGTGCGTGCGGATAGTGCGAGCGCAAAAAGCACAGATAAAGCTGGCCAGGCACCGAGACATCATCGACAAAGACACCCTTGCCGGTGACCAGAGTCGGATCTTCGATCCGTTGGACCGAATGGCCGCTGCCGAAGCGGCCGTAGTTGGTTTCAGCGTTCACGATCGATTCCTTGCAATGAGGTCAGCGAGTCTGGTTGATCGCGGCAGCCGCCTGGCGCACCGAGGCCACGATATTCACGTAGCCGGTGCAGCGGCACAGATTGCCTTCGAGCGCATGCTCGATCTGGGCATCGGTGGGATTGGGATGCTCAGCCAGCAGGGCGGCGGTCGACATGATCATGCCGGGCGTGCAGTAGCCGCACTGCAGGCCGTGGCACTCAACGAAAGCCTGCTGGATCGGATGCAGATTGCCGGGGCTGCCCATCGATTCGATGGTCGAGACCTTGCTGCCGTCGGCCTGGACCGCCAGCATGGTGCAGGCCTTGACGGTCTGGTCATCGACCAGCACGGTGCAGCACCCGCACTGGCTGCTGTCGCAACCAACATGCGAGCCGGTCAGGCCCAGGCCTTCGCGCAGGAGTTCGATCAGCAGGGTACGGTTTTCGACCTCATGGCTGACCGCCTGGCCGTTGACATTCAGATTGATTCGGGTCATTCGAGCCTTCCTGGACTTTCCCGGTGGTGGATCCTGTCGAGTTTAGCCCGGATCACCCCGATCGGCTGGCGCAAGGATGTGGCAGCCGATTCGAAATGTCGTCAGTTGGCAGCGCCGGCCGCATCCAGGGCGGCAAGCCGGGCGGCCATGGCCTTGCGGGTGGCCTCGGGCAGACCGGTCGGATCGATCAGCATGCCGAACAGCTTGAGATTGTGGGTGTGGGCCAACTGGTGCAGATGGAAGGCGTTTTTCATCGCGATGTCACGACCCGATGCATCGGCCACACCGTTGATCGCGAGCTTGGTCATCTTCAGCGCAAAACGCGACTTGACCGCGATTCTGCGAGCCAGCGCCAGCGTCGCTTCCGGCAGTTGCTCGCGCGGCACGACCTGATTGACCATGCCGAGTTTGAGCGCGTCTTCGGCACCGATCGCATCGCCGGTAAACAGCATCTCCTTGGCCTTGCGCGCGCCGAGCTCCTGCACATGCTGGAACCACTCCACCCCACCGACGCCGAAGCTCACCACCGGATCGGCAAACGACGCGTCGTCGCTGGCCACGATCAGGTCGCAGGGCCAGGCCAGCATCAGACCGCCGGCGATGCACTTGCCCTGCACCGCCGCAATCGTCGGCTTGGGGATATTGCGCCAGCGCTCGCAAAAACCGGTGTAGATCTCCTCTTCGCGGGCCATCTGCGCCTCGGCCCCGGCACAACCGAAGCCGCACATGGTGCCCACCGTCTGATGGCGGCGCATCGCGCCAGCCGAGTCGGTCTCGGACAGATCGTGGCCTGCCGAGAAGTGCTTGCCTTCGGCCGCGAGGATGATGACCCGCACCTCATCGTCATGGGCGGCCCGATCGAAAGCGGCATTGAGCTCGTAGAGCAGGTCGGTGTCCTGCGCGTTGGCGCGGTCGGGACGATTGAGCCGGATGCGGGCAATGTGCGGCTCGGGGATCTCGTAAATCAGGGTCTTGAAGTCGGACTCGGTCATGGGGTGTCTCCGTGTTGTGGGTCTTGTTATGGGGATCAGACGATCCGGCCTGTACGACCAGCCCAATAGGTTTCGCGCAACGGCTTCTTATAGAGCTTGCCGGTGGGCAGCCGCGGCAGGGCTTCGAGAAAATCGATGGAGCGTGGGCATTTCGGCCGAGCCAGGTGCTGCTGACAGAAGGCGATCAGTTCGGCCGCAAGCTCGGCATCAGGTGTGATGCCGGGCAAGACCTGCACCACCGCCTTGACCTCCTCGCCGAGGTCGTCGTTGGGCACACCGAAGACCGCCGCATCACTCACCTTGGGATGGGTGATCAGCAGGTTCTCGCATTCCTGGGGATAGATGTTCACGCCGCCGGAGATGATCATGAAGGTCGAGCGGTCGGTGAGGTAGAGATAGCCCTCCTCATCGAGATAGCCGACATCACCGACGGTGGTGAGCACGCCATCGGCCGAACGCGACTCGGCGGTGCGCTGAGCATCATTGAAATACTCGAAGGGCGCAGGCGGCTTGAACCACAGCGTGCCGGAGGTGCCGACCGGACAAGGCTGCATCATTTCGTCAAGCACATGCAGCTCGCCGAGCACCACTCGGCCTACCGTGCCCTTGTGGGCCAGCCACTCATGGCTGTCGCAGGCGGCAAAGCCCATGCCTTCGGTGGCGCCGTAATACTCGCGAATGATCGGCCCCCACCAGGCGATCATCTGCTCCTTGATCGGCACCGGGCACGGCGCCGCCGCATGGACCACCACCTCGAGCGACGAGACGTCGTAGCGGGCGCGGGTCTCGGGCGCGAGCTTGAGGATGCGCGAGAACATCGTCGGCACAAGCTGGCTGTGAGTGACCTTGTAACGCCCGACCAGGGCGAGGTATTCCTCGGGGTCGAAGCGCTCCATGATGATCACCGTGCCGCCGCGGCGAATCGTGAGACTCACCGCCGAGTTGGGCGCAGAGTGATAAAGCGGGGCCGGCGACAAATAGACCATGTCGTCGCGATAGCCCCACAGCCGGTCGGAAAACGCCAGCTGGGGCGTGTCTTGAGACGGCGGCACCTCGGGCAGCGCCTTGAGGATGCCCTTGGGACGACCGGTGGTGCCCGAGGAATAAAGCATCGGGATGCCGAAGGATTCGGTGGCAAGCGGCGTGGGCGGATGGGGCGCGGTGGCCGCGTCCAGACTCATGACGCTCTTGCCGCCATCCATGCTGCGATCACCGTCGACCACCAGACAGGCCACCACCTGCGGGCACTGCTGCAAGGCCTCGCGGGCCACCTCGAGCTTTGCGAGCGAGGTGATGAGCACCACTGACTCGCTGTTGTTGACGATGTAGGCGAGCTCGCTTGCGGTGAGAAAGGAATTGACGCAGGTGTAGTACAGGCCCGCTCGCGACCCGGCGCTGCAGCACTCGATATAGCGGTCGTTGTTCTCCATGAAAATCGCGTAGTGCCCGCCCTTTTTCAGGCCGAGCGCGCCCAGCAGATGAGCGAGACGGTTGCTGCGGGCTTCGAGTTCGCGGTAGCTCACCGCGGCACCGGTGCGGGCCATGATGAAGGCCGGCCGATCGGGATGCAGATGAACCTGCTTGCCGCTGTACATCGTCAGAGGTCTCCTGTGTGGTGATGTGTCGAGCCGGTCTGCGCCAGTCGTTGGTGAATCGGTGAATCGGTGAAGGCGCTGATACCGGCAATCAGCGGGCCGGGGCTCTCACCGCCTCGGGCAGGAAGCGCACGCCCGGTCGCGCCATGCCACCCGACACACCAATCGGCGTGCCGTCAGCGCGCCAGCAGGCGGCGCCCTCCATGTCGCCATCGTCGTCAAAGCCGATGGCACACATCCCGCCGCCGACATTGGCCACCCGCGAGATGTCGTGGCCACGCGCAACCAGCGCATCGGCCACGGCGGCGTCGATCGCCGGTTCGAGTTCGAGCGAATAGCCCTGAGTCCAGACCCGGGGCGCTTCGACCGCCTCCTGCAGGCTCATGCCATGGTCGATGAGATTGACCACCGCCTGCATCGCCGAGGAAAAGATGCGCAGCCCGCCCGGAAGCCCGAGGGCAAAGCGCGGCCTGCCGTCTTTCAGCACGATCAGGGGCGCCATCGACGAGGTCACCCGCTTGCCCGGCGCAAGCGAATTGGCCAGACCCGGGCGCGGGTTGAACACATAGAGGTAGTTGTTCGGAATCATGCCGGTGCCGGGCACCATGTAGCGCGCACCGAACAGCGAGTTGATGGTCTGGGTCGCGCTCACGATGCGCCCGTCGCGATCGGCCACCGTCAGATGCGTGGTGTGGGCACCCTCGCCCTGCCCTGCAGTCAGGCCGGCGGCCACCCCGGCCGACCAGACCTGCGCCCGCTTGGCATCGATCAGGGCGCGTCGCTCGGCGGCATAGTCGGTGGACAGCAGCCGTGCTACCGGCACCGCCACGAAATCAGGATCGGCGGTGGCAGCCGCCCGGTCGGCAAAGGCAATCTTGAGCACCTCGGCTAGCAGATGGACGCCTTCGGTGCTGGCAAAGCCCAGCTCAGCGACATCGAAGCCTTCGAGGATATTGAGCATCTGGCCGATGTGAAGCGGCCCGCTGCAAGGCGGCGGCGGCCCGATGATCTCGAAGCCGCGATACATCGAGCGCAGGACTTCCATGTCGTTGGTGCGGTACTGGCGCAGATCATCGGTGCTCAGATAGGCCTGGTGACGACGCATGTCATCAGCCAGCGCGCCACCGAGCTCGCCCTGGTAGAGGGCGTCCGGACCCTGCCTGACGATCAGACGCAGGGTCTCGGCATAGGCGGCGTTGACCACCCGCGTGCCGGCGGTCAGTGGCGCGCCGTGGGGCATAAAGACCCGCGAAATCTCGGGATCGAGCGCCAGGTCGGCTGCGCAATCGGCCACGCAATCGGCCAGGTAGCGGGTGGCTGCAAAGCCGCGCTGGGCATGGCGGATCGCCGGTTCAGTGACATCGGCCAGCGACATCGTGCCGTGGCGCTCAAGCAGCTGGCACCAGGCCATCAGATTGCCGGGCGTGGCCACCGCAGCACGCCCGACGCTGTTGCGACGACCGATCGCATCGAGCGATCCGGGTGCGGCATCCGGGTCGGGGGTGAAGCTGGTCGGGCCGGCCGCAATCGGGCAGCGACCCTGGCCTTCGAGCACGGTGTGGCTGCCATCGGGCAGACGCAGATGCGCAAAGCCACCGCCCAGAATGCCGACCATCATCGGCTCGACCACGGTCAGGGTAAAGAGTGATGCCACCGCGGCATCAACCGCATTGCCGCCTGCGGCCATCATCTCGGCGCCTGCCGCCGAGGCCAGCGGATGATTGGTGACCACCATCCCGCGCGACCCTCGCGCAGCGCGCTTTTCGGGGATGAAAGGCAATGCGCTGGTGCGGGGGCTGGTCATGGTGGTCGTCTCTTATAAAGTTTATCGCCTGCGAAGCCGCATGCTCAGTCCGACCGGCATCATCGTGAAAGAGAGCAGTTCCTGGGCGGGCTGGCCGTCAGGCGTATCAACCGACACGATATCGAATCGGCCGAGCAATGTCGCCATCGCCATTTTCATTTCGAGCATTGCGAGGTATCGACCGGGGCAAACCCGCGGTCCGGCACCGAAAGGCATCGAGATCCGCTTGGCGGCATTGGCCACCTTGCCGGGGCCGCCCTCGGAGAGCCAGCGCTCGGGCATGAACTGCGCCGCCTGCGGCACGAAAGCGTCGCTCACACTGTCGCGACGCAGCAGACTGATCACCACACTGCCTTTTGGCACCGCCACATCGCCCACCACCGTGTCACGCAGCGCCTCGAGCGGCAATTGCGGTGCGACCGGCTTCAGACGCATGGTCTCGTGAGTACAGGCCTCGACATAGTCGAGCGTATCGATCTCTTCAAGTGTCGGATTCAGAGGATCGCTCACGACACGTCGCACCTCGGCGGTTGCGCGGGCGAGCGCCTGCGGATTGCGCCACAGCGCCTCGATCATCCAGGCAATCGTGTTGGCGGTGGTGTCTTCGCCGGCCAGCAGCATGGTCAGCACATTGCCTGCCACCTGCCCGTCATCGATGCCGCTGTCGGGCTGATCGGCCGCCGCAATCATCGCTTCAAGCAAGTTGGACGGATGCTCGCGCAGACCCGGGTCGGCAGCCATGCGGGCACGCGCCTGCGTGATGAATCCGTCGACCGCAGCATTGACCGCGATCATGCTCTGCGCAAGCTCGCGGTCGGCCTTGGAGGGCAGATAACGCCAGATCGGAAACGGCGCGAGGATGCGACGGGCAAGCGCCGGGAAGATCTTGTCGAGATGCTGCTGGATGATGTCGTCGTCGGATTCGAGCGTGCGCACCTCGGCACCAAAGGCCAGCCCGGCGATGGTGTCGACGGTGTAGCGCATCAGGTCGGCCTGCAGATCGATCGCGGTGCCCTGCTGCGCGGCCACCTGCCAGCGGGCATCAAGCCGCTGCGCAACTGCGCTCATCGAGGGAAAGTAGCGCTTGACATGGGCCGGATCGAAGCCCGCCATGACCATGCGCCGCTGCCGGCGCCAGACCTCGCCGCTGGCGTTAAACACCCCCGGTGCCAGACCGATTTCGGCACCGACCTGTTCCAGACGCGAAGTGCGCCGAAAGCCATCGGGACGATCGCGAAGGGTGGCTGCGACCACCTCATGGTCGGCCACCACCAGCATTCGCCGGCGACCGATCTTCAACTGATAGTAAGGGCCGAGTTCGCGACACCAGGCGTCGAGCTGCTCATGAAAATGCCCGGCCTTGAACTGCAGCATATTGCCAAGCCAGGGCAGACCGCGCGGGGCAGGCAGATCGGCTATGTTGCGCAGCGCCGCCGGGGCGGACACCGGCTTGTCGGCCAAAGTCGTTGTAGGGGTTTCGAGCGCCATGGGATTGCCTTCGTACCGTGACTTGAGTCGGACCCCTCAGAATACCCGACACCCCTGACGACACCTCTGCCGGCAAGGGATTCGACACCACGCCCCAGCGCTTGGCGACGACACCGGCACAAAGCGGTCGGGCCCCGCAAAAAGGAGGATTTTTCCGACGCCCGGCCGCGGCGGCCCATCCTTTAGAGGGGCGCGGCGAGCGGTCAAGTTGGTGTAGGGTCACAGCATGCGGAAGACGGCACCTCGACACGATTCCGACCCTCGGCCTGAACCGAGCGCAGGGGCGCCTGAACACCGCACCAGCGGCAATAAGCAAGACCTGCCCTGGCTGCTCAACGAGATCACTCAGCAGTCGCCGATCGGTATCGCGGTCATCGATGCCGACGGCTTTTTTCGCAACGTCAATGCGGCCTACGGCAACCTCTACGGCTATACCGAGCGCGAGCTGATCGGCCGGTCGTTCACGATCGTCTTTGCGCCCGAGAATCGCCAGCACATCCTGACTCGACACACCGCCTTCCTGAGCGGCAAAAGTGACATGGCCGGCGAGTTTGAAGTCGTCTGTCGTGACGGCAGTTCCAAAACCATCATCAGCAATTCGGTTCGCCTCGAATCGACAAGCGGCGGCGCCCCGATGCGGCTGGTGTATGTGGTCGACATTACCGAGCGCAAGCTCGCCGAACGCAAACTCGAATCGGCCCGAGCGTTTACCCAATCGGTGCTCGATGGCCTGAGCGCTCAGGTTTGTGTGATCGACGCGCGCGGCATCATCGTCGCGGTCAATCGGGCGTGGCGCGTGTTCAATCGGGCCAACGGCGGCGAGCGTTTCGATTTGAACGAAGGCGCCAATTATCTCGAGGTCTGCCGCCATTTCAATGTGGCCGGCACACCGGACATTGCAAGCTCGCCAGAGTTTCTCGCAGGCCTGAAAGCGGTCATGGCCGCAGATCTCACGACCTTCGAGTTCGAGTATCCCTGCCACCGGCTCGCCGAGCAGCGCTGGTTCATCGTCCGAATAGCGCGCCTCGTCGCGAGCGACCCGCCCCGAATCGTGCTGTCGCATTACAACATCACGTCGGTCAAACGGCTGCAGCAGGAACTCGCCGGTCGTGAATCACTGCTGGCCGATCTGGCCGCCTCGATACCCGGGGCAATGTTTCGCAGTGTCAAGCCGCCCGGGGCTCAAGCTCAGTTCAGTTTCGTGAGCGCCGGCATCGAGGACTTGATCGGCCTCACCCCGCAGGCGATCTATGCCCGCAAGGAACTCGCATTCGATCAGATCCTCGACGAAGACCGTGCCGAGTATGACGACAAGATTCGCATTGCCACGCTGCTGCAAAGCGAATGGCGGCATGAGTTTCGGGTCAAAGGCCAGGACGACGCCATCAAATGGCTCTCGGCCCAGGCGCAGGCGCGTATCGGCGACGACGGCAGCCTGACCTGGACCGGCATCATCCTCGACATCACCGCTCGCAAGAAGGCTGAAGCCGCACTGAGTGCCAGCGAAGCCCGCTATCGCACGCTCTTCGAGACCGTCCCGCAAGGCGTGATCTATCACGACAAAAGCATGCGGATCTCCTCGGCCAACTCGGCGGCGCAGCGCATCCTCGGGCTCACCCTTGAGCAATTGCAGGGGCGCCAGTCGATCGACCCGCGCTGGAAATCGATTCGCGAAGATGGCAGCGACTTTCCCGGCACTGAGCATCCCGCCATGGTCGCCGCCCGCACGCTCAAGCCGGTCAGCGATGTGGTGATGGGCGTGGCAGTGCCCGATCGGGGCTTTGCCTGGCTGAAGATCAACGCGATTCCGCTGCTTGAGGCCGGCGAGCTGAATGAGGTTTATGCCACTTTCGAAGACATCACCGCGCAGGTGCTGCTCACCCACGAGTTGCGCGCCAAGGCCACCACCGACGAGCTGACGCGACTTGCCAACCGGCGCACGCTCTTTGAACGCCTGGCGATCGAATACGAGCGCGTGCAGCGCAACCCGAGCCTGCGCTGCTGTCTGCTGGCAATCGACATCGATCACTTCAAGCAGGTCAATGACACCTGGGGTCATGCCGCCGGCGATGTGGTGCTAAAGCATGTCGCACAGACGATGAAGCAACAGACGCGGCGCATCGACATTGCGGCCAGGATCGGCGGGGAAGAGTTCATCATTCTGCTGCCTGATACATCGGTCGAGAACGCGCAGGCGCTGGCCGAACGCATCCGAGCCAGTGTCGAGAACACGCGCGTCAGCTCCGGCGACCATCAGATCGCGGTCACCATCAGCATCGGGCTGAGCACGATCAACCCGGACGATCGCAATGATCAGGTGGCGCTCGAGCGTGCCGACCTCGCGCTTTATGAGGCCAAACACAGCGGCAGGAACCGGGTCAAGCTCGACCCGCTCCTGGCTGGCGACCAGGCTCAGGCATGAGCGGCGCCGGCTCAGCGACCGGCTCAGCGACCGGCTCAGAGTTCAGCCCGGGAGGGTTGCTCGCCGGCGCAGCAAATAGCGCTGACTGCCTTCGAGCACCAGCTGGCTTCGCTGGTTATGCACGGTCGAGCGCATCGTGAGCACACCGGTCGTGCGACCCGGCTCCAGCGCGGTGACCTGCAAGGCCGAATAGAGCGTGTCACCGGCATAGACCGGGGCCACAAAGCGGCTGCTCTGATCAAGAAAGGCTTTGAGCGAATCGCTCACCACATGCGGAAACTGACCGGCACCGGCCGCGGTCTGGATCAGCACCTGAAAGCCGTGGGCGAGCAGGTGCGGCATGCCCTGTCGGCGGCAGAACTCGACATCGTAGTGAATCGGATGATTGTCGCCGCTGGCCAGCGCAAACGCGGCAAACAGCGCCTCGGTCATGGTGCGCGAGGGCAGCACAAAGCGCTCGCCGATCACGAAGTCGTCGAACCAGCGCTGCGGGCACATGGTGTGGCTGGCCGGATCGAAGGCGAGGTCTGCGAGTGCAGCGCTTGCCGTCGGCCCGCCATCCTGTCGAGCGCCTGATGCGCCGCCGCTCAAAGCTGGACGCCCTTGGTCAGCGCGCCGTCGACAACCAGATTGGTACCGGTGATGAAGCTGGCCGCCGGGCTGGTCAGAAAGACCACGGCGTTCGCCATTTCCTGAGGCGTGCCCATGCGACCGGTCGGGTTCATGTCGAGCGCCATCTTGTAAAGCCCGGGATTGCCATGCTCGATCTGATTCCAGACGCCACCCGGGAAATAGGTATTGCCGGGCGACACCGAATTGGCGCGGATGTGTTTGCCGGCAAGATGAAAGGCCAGGCCCTGGGTGTAGTGGATGATCGCGGCCTTCAGGGCGCCATAGGAACCGGAGGCGAAGTCGACTTCCCGACCCGACACGCTCGAGATGGTCACGATTGAAGCGGCCTTGC
The DNA here is from genome assembly GCA_947487165.1 of Burkholderiales bacterium. Taxonomy (GTDB): domain Bacteria; phylum Pseudomonadota; class Gammaproteobacteria; order Burkholderiales; family Burkholderiaceae_E; genus UBA4615. Next base: position 297 of record CANKWX010000045.1, on the reverse strand, counting down.
TTTTTTCGAGCCAGGGCATGGCGGCATTGACCAGCCTGACCGTGCCCATCATGTCGACGTTGAAGGTCTTCTGCCATGAGGCTTCATCGTTGCCGATGGCCAGCGCACTCACATTGGCCACCACGATGTCGAGGCCGCCGAGATCGGCGCCCGCCTTGTCGACCCAGGCCGCCAGCGCGGGCGCGTCACCGATATCGAGCACCGTGCCGAAAGCGCGCACGCCGAGCGCCGCAAAATCTTTGGTCGACTGCGCCACCTCGTCGGCATTGCGCGCACAAAACGCCACATCGGCGCCTT